>CAJXMG010000001.1 GCA_913056395.1 uncultured bacterium
CATTCAGATCACAGTCGAGACTTTGATCCTGTTGCACTTCACAGAAATCGATGATGCCGTTGCCGTTGCAGTCACTGGTAAACCAGTCGCTCCCGTTACTTTCACCGATGTCGATGGAGTCAGGGATTCCGTTTTCGTTACAGTCGCAGAAGAAGTTCTTGTAGGTATAGACGATTCCACCATCCGTCGAATCGAAATCATTAAAAGGGTCTCCAACAACTAGATCATTGTTTTCTATGGAAATCGTCGGATCTTGCGAAGCAAAATCATATGTCGGGGTGATCTCCAATGAGGGAGAAAATGTTTGAAGCCCTGGGAATCTTGTAAAAACGAATATCCGATTCTGGAGTGAACTGTGCCCAACAAAAACGTTGTCATTTGCGGCGAAGTTGTATTCCTGATTCGGATCATCCGGGATTGAGATTTCACCTATATAAGTGACTGAAGTGTTGTTGTATGCGTATTGGCGTATGTTTCCGAATGATGAGACAAAAATATAAGATGGAGTGACAACGATTTTTTCATTTTCCGGCCAAAATGTACCTCCAGTGGGGTGAGAGGGAATAGGGTGAATTTGATAGCCTCCTCCCTCGGGGAAGACGTATAAGTTTGAGCAACAATCATAGGAGATTGCAGCTACATTGTTTCCTGAAGTCCCAAAGTTGCTTAATAGGTTAGAACCATCGTTGTTGATACAAGGCAGTGTCAATGGTGATGTTTCTTCCCAAGACTGGGTGCTTAGATTGAGTTCGAAGCGCGAGATCGCTCCATTAACCGATGAGCAGCTGGTTGTTTGGTAATCAGATTGACCTACATACAGAGTTGTATCTTCAAAGCGTACCCTATGTCCAAATCTCTCTAATGCTTGATTACCGTCAAGTGTTGGGAGTAGTGTTTGGCTCAATGTCCATTCGTTTGTAAGTGCATCTTTCGAATATAGATTTACAGTATCTAGAGGACCTAACCCAACTGCGATCCATTCTCCATTCGTGTCGATAGAGGCTGTGAATCCGGAGCTGGCTTGAGTTAAGCCAAGGATTTGTGAGGTCTCGGTCCAAATTGATTTTGAATCGATTCTTTCATAAACAACTATCGCACCCGTGTTTTCACCACCTAGGTCGTTATAGGGGCAAGATATAATCAATGTGTTTGCTGAAATCCTGACTTGCGTTCCTGCTGAGTCGCCTGTTTGAGCTATCGAGGGGAAGAGGATTTGCTCTTGTGGTTCATTCAGGCATTGAGCTGAAAGTACGTTGTTGCTTAAGGGTAAGGTGACGATTGCTCCCAAAGTAAAAAGCAAACAGGCAAGCAAGGTATGAGTGTTCATGATTCTCCAAAGATTATTTAGATAGATACCTAAATATATAGGTACGCACAGGTCGGCTCAAGTTGTGCGAGGAGTCTCTGGGCTCTACTGGCTCAGAATAGATTTGCCAGCAGGAATGCCAGCAGTGCCAGCAGCAACAGCAGGCCCGGGAGGACCATCTGCCAGTGCACCGGAGGATGGGCGGGGATCTTTTGCACCAGACCCAACACTTTGGCCGGGACTTCGTCGAGGATGAAGCGGGAGAGGCGGGCGGCTCCGCGACCGATGGGGTTGTCGACGATCCAGCCGAGGATGCGGCCCCCCTTACGGTAGAAGAAATCAAAGTCGAGGTTTTCGCGCACCAGTTCCGGCGGGTAAGTCCCTGTCTTCATCAACACCACCACCGACAGGGAGGCAAAGAGCAGCAGCTGCAGCTGGGTCAGCACGTGGCTGGTGGTGAAGGGTTCGTAGGTGACGGTGAAGGGCAGCATGCCGTAGAGCCACCCGGGATTGCAGCCGATGAAGATGCACAGTGCTGCGCCGATGGCCATCGCCAGCAGCATGTTGACCGGCGGTTCTTTCGCCTCGAGTTTGGAATCGTGGGCGAAGAAGGCGAAGTAGGGGATCTTGATACCGGCGTGTTCGAGCACTCCCGCCGAGGCGAAGAGGAGCAGGAACCACAGCCAGACGTGACCTTCATAAAGTGCGGCGGACATGATCATCGATTTGCTGACGAAGCCGCTGAAGAGGGGCACCGCTGAAATCGAGGCCGCACCCACCAGGCACAGCACGGTGGTGATCGGCATCTTGCGCCACAGGCCGCCGAGATCGGTGCCGCGGGTCTTGCCGGTGACGTGCATCACCGCACCCATCGACATGAAGAGCAGCCCCTTGAAGAGCACATCGTTGAAGGCGTGGCTGACCGCTCCATTGACTGCCATCTCGGTTCCGATGCCGATGCCGACGACCATGAAACCGATCTGGTTGATCATGCTGTAGGAGAGCACCTTGCGCAGGTCGTTCTCGATGACGGCATAGAAGATGGGGAAGAAGGTCATCACCGCACCGATGGTGACCAGCTCCTCCGTACCGGGGAAGAAGCGCGCCAGGGCGTAGACCGCAGTCTTCGTGGTGAACGCCGACAGGAACACGGTGCCGGTGGCACTCGCTGCCGGGTAGGTATCGACGATCCACGTGTGCAGCATCGGGAAGCCGGCCTTGACGCCGAAGGCGAGCAGGATCCACGGCACTCCCGGCGACGCCAGATCGAGGACTCCCAGCTCGGAGATCATCAGTGATCCACCCGCCTGGTGGTGGATCAGCAATCCCGCCAGCAGTGACAGACCGGAAAGCACCTGGAAGACCAGATAGCGAGAACCGATGGCGAGCGCCTTCTCACTGTCCCGGGCCCAGACGATGAACGCCGAGGTCAGGGCCAGCATCTCCCAGCCGATGAAGAGGGTCACCAGATCTCCGGCGAGGACGGTCGCCACCGCACTGCCCGCATACAGCAGGGCGGCGGAGGTCTCGACGCGACTCTTGATATGCAGGGCATACAGCACGCCGATGATGCCGGCGATGTGGAAGAGCAGCGCAAAGAGGTAAGAGAGCTTGTCGAGGTCGACGAGGATCAGGTCAAAACCGAAGAAGGAGACCGGGAACGAGGTGCCGTAAGGCAGTCCGAGCAGACCCAGCAGACCCACAACGGGGGTGGCGATGGCGATCACCTTGCGGGCGATCCCCCCGACCAGGAAGCAGAGGATGGCGCCGACGACGAAGGGCAGCACCGGGTACAGGCCTTCAATCATCGTAGTAGCCGTCCTTCCGCGAGACCGCAGCCCTCAGACCACGGGAGAGAAGGACGAGCAGGGCGATGGCCACAAAGCCGTAGACGGGGTAGAAGCCGGGGATTCCCTCGATCGCTTCGACCCCTTTTTCCAGTTTGCGCGAATAGATGAAATCGGCGGCGAAGGCGATGGCACACAGGGCGACCAGCAGCCAGTGAATCCGCGATGGGGGGCCATCGTGATGAGTGTCGTGACTCATGATGCGCTCCCTTCAATCATCTTGGCCAGCTGGGCGTAAATGCCGGGCCAGAAGAAGAGGATCAGGCACGCCAGCGAACTGAGAATCAGCGGAATGCGGCACGCCCACGGCGATTCGCCATGATCCTCATGACCTTTGACTCCAGCGTCGGCGCGCTCTTTGGCAAAGAAGGCGCGCACCGGAATCGGTAACAGGTAGCCGAGGCCGAGAAGGGTGGAGAGTAACAAGGTGATGAGGAACGCCCACTGGTGCGCCTCGATCATGCCGACACACAGCAGCCATTTACTCCAGGTGCCGCCCATGGGGGGCAGGCCCAGAGTGCTGAGGCTGCCGATCATGAAGGCGGTCATCGTCCACGGCATCCGTCGGCCGATGCCATCGAGCTGATCGACCCGGGTCTTGTGACTGGCGACGTAGATCGCTCCCGCCGCGAAAAAGAGGGTGATCTTGCCGTAGGCGTGCATGGCGATGTGCAGGGCGCCGCCTTCGATGGCCATCGGGAACGCCACCGCCGCACCGAGGACGATGTAGTTCAGCTGGCCGATGGTCGAATAGGCGAGGCGTGCTTTCAGTTCCGGTCGTGTCAGGGCGATGATGGATGTCAGCAGGATGGTCCCCGCTGCAAACCAGGCCACGACTTCCGCACCCCAACTGCCGCGCATCACTTCGGTCCCGACCAGTTCGGTGGAGATCTTCAGCACGGTGAAGACGCCGGCCTTGACGACGGCGACCGCGTGCAGCAGGGCACTCACCGGAGTCGGTGCAACCATGGCATTGGGCAGCCACTGGTGCAGCGGGAAGATGGCGGTTTTACCGGTTCCGAAGAAGAAGAGCAGAATCAGCACCGCTGCCTGACCGGCGGTGGTCGAGCCGTTGAGGATTCCGCCGTCTTTGAAATCGAGGGTGCCGGTCCAGACCCACGTCAGCACCGTGGCGGTGAGCATGAAGAGGGTCGATGAGCCGACGAGGATTCCCAGATAGATGCGGCCGGAGCGCTTCGCCTCCGGCTTGCGGGTGTGGGTCACCAGAGGCCAGGTGCTGAAGGTCATCACCTCATAAAAAAGGAACAGGGTCAGCATATTGGCACTGAAGGCGATGCCCATCGCCGAAAGGATGGCCATGGCGAAGGCGCACCAGTAGCGCTCCTGCCCCTCGAAATCTATTCCGTACAACCCGTGCATGTAGCCGTAGGAGTAGATGGTGTTGAGGATCCACAGCGATGCGGCGACGAGGGCATAGATCATCCCCAGCGGAGTCAGCGCCAGGGCAAAGGAGAGCCCCGATCCCAGTTCACCGATGGTGAAGGTCATCTCTTCGCCCGCCAAAGCCTCAGGCAGGATCGACAGCACCACCGCCAGCAGTCCTGCCGGGATCACCAAGTTGAAGAGATTGCGCAGCGGTCGCATCGGCTTCAGTAGCCAGGCGAGCAGTGCACCAAAGGCGGGAATCAGGATGGCCAAAAGCAGGGGAGAGATCATGGTGTCACTCCCATCAACTGCTGCGCGGCGTCGCGGGCGAGATCGACCACGACACCGGGCTGGATTCCGAGAAGGATGCTGGCTCCAAGGAGGATCAGCACCGGCAGGAATTTTTCAAAGGGCAGGCCGTTGCGCAGGGGAGTGTCGCTCGCGGGTCGCAGGTAAGCGACCTCGACAAAACGCCACACGTAAATGGCAGCGAGCACCGATCCCAACAGCACCATTCCGGCGAGAACCGGATGACCCGACAGGATCAATCCCTTGAGCAGGTAGAACTTGCTGACGAAGCCGGCGGTACCGGGGATACCGATCATGCCGAGTCCACCGACGACGATGGCGGCACTGACCCAGGGCATCCTTTGCCCCAGTCCAGCGAGATCTTCGAGGCGGGTGGTTCCCAAACGGTAGATCAAAATGCCCGCACAGAGGAAGAGCCCGCCCTTCATCAGTGCATGGAAGACCATGTGCAGGATGGAACCGGTCATCGCATCGATGTGACCGACCGTCATGCCGACGACGATGTAGCCGATCTGGGCCACACTCGAATAGGCGAGCAGCAGCGAAAGGCTTGGCTGTCGCGCTGCACCGAGAGATCCGAAGAAGATCGCCGCGCCACAACAGCTGCCGATGATCAACACATTGCCACCGCTGAGCATCTCATCCCCAGGCACGGCAAAGACACTGAAGATGAAACGCATCCCCATGTAGATGCCGACCTTGGTCGCCGTGGCGGCGAGCAGGGCAGCGACGGCGGAAGGAGCGGTCGAATACGCGGCGGGCATCCACAGATGCAGCGGGAACAAGGCCATCTTGAGGCCGACTCCTGCGAGCAGGAAGGCGCGGGCGGTGAGCACGGTGGCATCGACGGGCGCGAGCAACAGTTTGGCGTGGATGTCCGCCATGTTCAGGGTCCCGGTTTTGGCGTATAGCAGGCCGATGGCGATCAGGATGAAGGACGCCCCGACCGATCCCAGCACCAGATAGTTGAGGGCGGCGGTCAATGCCTGTTTGGTGCGCTGTCGTCCCATGGCGATGAGGCCGTAGATGGTCAGCGACGAGATCTCCAACAGCACGTAAACGTTAAACGCATCTCCGGTGATGAGGATGCCGAGCAGGCCGGTGATGGCGAGGAGCCACAGCGACCAGAAGAAGCGCCGGCGATCGGATGGGATCTCGTCGTCCACTCCTTGGCGTGAGAAGAGGGTGACCATGAAGCCCATGCCGGAGACAAGGGTCGCCAACAGGGCGCTGAGCAGGTCAATCTTCAGTTCGATTCCGTGGGGCGCGGGCCAGCCCCCAAGGGGGTAGCTGACGGAGAAGCCCGGTGTCAGTGCATTTTGCGCCTGGATCAGCAACAACTGGGAGGCGCAGACAAAGGTGGTCAGCCCCGTGGTGATGAGGGCGAGCAACCAGCCGAAGATGCCGCGCCCGAGGATGGGGGCGAGCACTCCGCCGACCAGCGGCAGCAGCACGATCAGGACTGGCAGCATGGAAGGATCAGGCTTCATGATCCTCCTTTGCTTCGGCACGATCGATGGTGGCGATCTCATCCGCTTCGATGGTGCCGTACTCCTCACGCACTCCAATGATCAGAGCCAGGGCCACTGCCATGGTACTCAGTGAGACGACGATCGCCGTCAGGATCAACACGTGTGGCAGCGGATTGGAGTAGGCGAGATCTGTACCTTCCTGGAGGATGGGAGCACTGCCGCCATCCCTCACCCCGAGGGTGATGTACATGAGGAAGATACCGGTCTGGAAGAGACCGAGGCCGAGGGTCTTTTTGACCAGATTCTGGCGGGCGATCAGGGTGTAGAGGCCGATCATCATGATGACGACGAAGGCGATGCTGTTGAAGGTGGCGAAGAGACTCATGAAGATTCTCCGTTCACCTTGCGCACCATCGTCAGAATGACGGAGGCAACGGTCAGTCCGACTCCCGCTTCAACCAGTGTCATGCCGAGGGCTTCGGCGTGGGCGGGGTGGGTTGGGTCGAGCACGCTGTAATCGAGGAAGTAACGTCCTTTGACGAGACCGAGAATGCCGACGCCGATGTAGAGCAGAACACCGAGGCTCATGGCGAGATCGACGAGCCACGTGGGCAGCAGGCGATCGGTCAACTCTTTGCCAAAGAGCAGGGCGTGAAGGATAAAGGCAGCCGCGACCAGCACTCCCGCCTGGAAGCCTCCACCGGGGCCGATCTCTCCATGCATCTGCACGTACAGACCGTAAACCAGAATGTAGGGGAAGAGCATGCCGCCGATGGTACGCAGGACGACGCTATCGCTCATGCGCCCTCCTGACTTTGGGCAGTCTCTCGCCGTGCCGAAGGGGACAAAGGTCGCAAGATCAGGATGACACACACGCCGGCGGTAAAGATCACCGCGGTTTCGAACATGGTGTCGTAACCGCGATAGGAAGCGAGTACGGCGGTGACCGCATTGGGCACGTGATCGCCGAAGTCATTTTCCGGACCGTCTTCACCGGCATCCACTTTGCCGACATTCTGGGCGATGTACTCGGGGGCCACATTCACCGTGGCCGGAGCTTGCGGATCACCAAAGCGGGGCATGTCTGCAGTGCCGTAGATCAACATGGCACCGGTGACGATGACGGTCAGCAGGGCAGTGGGGTGAAAGTTGGGACCCGCCTTTTCACGGGTGCCGGTGCGGGTCAGGGCGGTCAGCAGCAAAATCGTCGCCGCTCCTGCGCCCACTGCGGCTTCCGTGTAGGAGACATCCATGGCAAACAGGTTGGCCCATTCGACTGCGAGCAACAGGCTGTAAATTCCCATCAGCATCACGGCACCGAGAAGGTCGCGGGTCCACATGGCTGCGATGGCCGCACCGACGGCGATCATCAACAGGATCACATTGATCAACAGAACGGGATCACTCATCGGTGTCCTCCCGTTCCTTTTCTCCGGTCCACGGTTTGAGCCCTCCCAATTGGGCAGCTCGGGCAATGGCGTGGGTGGAGGCGGGGGTGGTGACGAAGAGCAACAGGGAAATCGCGATCAGCTTGCCGATGGAGAGACCATCGACGGGAGCCTCTTCGGCGAGGGAGACCGTGATGACTTTCAAAGCCAACCCCGCGAAAACGAGCATTTGCCCCAGGGTGTCGGCGGTTCCTGCGGGGTGCAGCCTTGAGTAAAAATCGGGCATGCGCAGGATTCCGAGGGAACCACTGAAGGCGAAGAAGCCGCCCAGAATCATCAGTCCGTGAGCAACGTGTTCCATCATTGGAAGAACCTCCTCGATTCGACAAATCGCAACAGGGCGACAGTGCCGAGGAAGTTGACCAGTGCATAGAGAACGGCGATGTCGAGGAAGCCGCTACGGTTTCCGATGTATCCGAGCAGTGCCAGGATGATCACCGTTTTGGTACCAAAGACGTTGACGGCAAGAACCCGGTCATAAGTGGTGGGACCCTTGACCGCCCGAATCAGTGCCAGAACAGCTCCACCCAAAATCAACAGGGCCGTGATCAGCTCGAAGGAAACGTCGGTGGAGGTCATGACGAAGCCTCCGTTTGCAGATCCGGATCTTCCTTGTCGGAGCCGGGAACCATCGGCGCAACCCGCCTTTCCGCAGATCCGTCGAGGACTCCCTTTTCTGCGTCCTCTGTCAGGGCATGGACGAGATAGTGATCTTCGGCCACATCCACGGTGACCGTACCAGGAGTCAGGGTGATGGAGTTGGCGAGAAGGGTCTTTGCCAGCGGATGACGAATCTTCACCGGAACCTTGACGAGACGCGGTTGAATCGCAGAAGAAGCTCCCCATGAGCGACGAGTGACGTCGAGACTGGCGAGGACAATTTGCCAGACCAGCCAAGGCAGGTAGAAGAGGAATCTCGGCAAGGATTCGATGGGTTGGTAGCTCTCACCGATCAAATTCAGACGGTGACAGCAATACACCGTCAACAGGCATGAGACGATGCCCGAGCCGACGAGAAATGCCTTGTCGAACTGCCCCGAAAGGAGCAGCCAAAATCCCATCAGAACCAGAAACAGCAGAAGTGTACGCACGTCGGTGAGTCCTGATCCCGATTCTTTCTGTGGTTTCATGTTGGAGGGGAACAGGATCTCCCAACCATGGCAACGCCATGCCCCCCGCAGGGAGAACCCATGCACAGAAGATGGCATGAGCCAATCGCACTGTCTACTGCTCACCGATCGAGATTTGCTCCCCCTTTGGGTAAAGGGGAAGTACCATCCTTCCGGAAGCGGGAACCTTCCCGATAGGGGGCCTTTTGTCATTTGAAGAAATCGCCGGATTGCTGGCTGCGGCCTGTTGGGCAACGGGAAGTTATCTCTTCAGTCGCATCGATGCCCCGGCGACCGCCCTGAATCTGGGCAAAAATGTCTTCGCCGGAACTCTTCTCGTTCTCAGTCTGCCCTTCGTCGGATCTGGCCTCGCCGCCTGGCAGGGGGCGACGACCACCGATTACACCTTTTTGATCCTGAGTGGAATTGTCGGCATTCTGATCGGTGATTCGGCCTACTTCCGCAGTATTCAGATCCTCGGCCCGCGCCGTGCGCTGGTGTTGACGACCCTGACCCCTCCCGTTTCCGCCCTGATCGGCTGGTTCTGGCTCGCCGAGGTCCTCGAAGCCGGTCAGATTCTCGGAATGACCGTCACTCTCGTCGGGGTCTTTGTCGTCATTCGAGACCAGCGACTGGCCTCGGATCGGGGCAAGTTTCGTGAAGGAAAAGTGGTCGATGGGATCCTTCTCGGCGTGCTGGCTGCGCTGTGTCAGGCTTCGGGGATCGCTCTCTCCAAGGTGGTGATGATGTCATCACTCGGAGCGCTGGAAGTTTCGGCGGTCAGGATCAGTACAGCGGTCATTGGCGGATTGATCTTTGCTGCCGGTGTCGGTCAGCTCAAATCGTGGACCGCCCCGATCAAGGATTGGAAGATCGCTCCCAAGCTGTTGATCGCCAGTTTCATCGGTACCTACCTGGGAATCTGGCTCAGTCATGTGTCCGTGGATGCGATCAGCCTGGCAGTGGCGACGACTCAAATGTCGATGACGCCGGTCTTCATGGTGCTGATTGTGGCTGTGGCGTTACGACAGAAGATGGCTCTACTCGCATTTGGGGGAGTGATGCTGGCGGTCGCCGGAGTAGCACTGTTGATGATGCCGCAGTTGGCGACCCGTCTGATTCATCAGACCTTCGGGGGCTGAACCGCCTTCGGTCGGTAAATCAGGTACAGATTGCGGCTGTACATCAGAATTCCTGCGGCCTGTGCGAGCATGATGGGTAGATCGACGTTGCGCCACGCATAGACGAAGAGACCGACGCCGCCGACGATGCTGCACCACCAGAAAGCCACCGGAATCGTTGATTCCCCTTTTCTTTCACTGGCGATCCACTGAACCAGCCAGCGGGCAAAAAAGATGGATTGGGCTCCGAGGCCGAACCACACCCAAAGGTCGGCGGTCAGCTTGTGCTGGAGGGTTTCGAACCAGCCTGCATCCGCTGAGATCTCGGCGATGGCAAAGGTCAGGACCGGGAACGGATTCCATACCATCACTGACTCTCCTTCGCCGTGTAACGCAACGATCGTCGGATCATTCTGCGCACCATCAGCAGATCGAGGAATGCAGGGATCCCGCGACCGAGGGGGGAGTACTTGCTCGTTCCCAATTCACGGGAGCGATGGGAGACATCGACCTCGACGGTGCGTCCTCCACGCATGTGAACGATGTAAGGGAAGAAGCGGTGCAGACCGTTGTACAGGGTGACCCCTTGGATGATTTCACGGCGGAAGACTTTCAGGGAACAGCCGACGTCCTGAAAGGTCATTCCGAGCAGTCGATTGCGGACCGCATTGGCAAACTTCTGGGCAAAGGTGCGAATCCACGGATCCTGCCGATTGGCACGCACGCCGAGGACCGCATCCACGCCCGCCGTTTTTTCAAGCATGGCGGGAATGTTGGCGGGATCGTTCTGGCCGTCGGCATCCATCGTGATGATGAATTCCCCACGGGCGGCGGCAAAGCCCGCTTCGAAGGCAGCAGTCTGTCCGCTGTTCGGGACGAGGGTCAGGATTCGCAGACCCGGAGTTACTTCCCGTCTTCTCTCCAGAAAAGCAGGGGTGCCATCATTCGAACCGTCATCGATGACGATCACTTCGAAGGGGCGACCGAGTGACCCGAGAACCTCAAACACCTCATCGAGGAGGGGAGGCAATGCCTCTTCCTCGTTATACGCGGGGATCACTACGGAAATGTCGAGTGTTTCGGTCGATGTCATTTCATTCCCTCGATGAACAGTGTGGGTTCAAGGGAGGATGCTATCGGAGAAGAGTAAAAACGGCAACGGGACCGGGGGATCGGTTCGCAGAAACTACCTGCGAAGGGCATCCACCGCAGAGCGGGAGGAGGCGACCCAGGCAGGAATCGCTCCACCGATCAATCCCAGACCAAATGAGAGCACCAGAGCGGTGACGGCGATGGTGGGGGAGAGCTGAAAGGAGAAACTGATGTCGGTGAAGGTGTTGAAGTTGGCCGCACCGGTTTCGATGCCATGGAAGGGAGCGACCAGACACAGTCCCAGTAAGCCACCGATCAGTCCCACCTGAGCGGATTCGAGCAGGAAGGAGAGGAAGATTTCTGCGCGGCTGTAGCCGATGGCCAGCAGGATGCCGATCTCATGATTGCGGGCGGAAACGGTGGCGAGCATCGTGTTCATGGTGCCGATCACCGCCGCGGATCCCATGATGAGAGTCAGGAAAACGGACAGTCCCAACAGCGCACCACTCAGGCCGGTGGTCTGTTTCGCGAGGTACTCACTCTGGGAACTGATCTCAAAACTGAGGCGCGGATCCTCTTCCAACTCTTCATTGATGAGGTCGTAATCGATGCCTTCATTCATGCGTGCGATGACCCGGCTGTATGCGGGACGATCGAGAGCCTCGAGCATGCGATCCACGGGGCCCCAGATCTCGCTGCCCTGGGCGTTGTCAAACTCGTAGATCCCCACCACCTTGAAGGGGGTGGTGTTGAGTTTGAGGGTGTCCCCAAGAGCACAGTCTTTCATCCGGTTGACCAACGGCCGACCGACGACCACTTCATCCGTCTCCCAATTGGGCCATCGCCCTTCCAGCAGTCGTGGAGGATCGGGGTGCAGGGTCAGTGAAGCCGGTTCGATTCCACGCAGAGGCGCATTGACGAGACCGCCTTCGAGTTTCTCCATGTACAAGGCGAGAAAGCACTCCGCAGCGGCCAGCGGTCGACCTTCGCTGTCGCGAAGAATCTCCGGTCTTTCCTTGATGATGATGCGGGCCGCTTCACGGGGGATTCCCGATTGACCTTCGGATGTGGAGCCGGGTCTCAGGTAGACCGCCACTTCATCCGCTCCCAACGGTTGGAAGAGTTGCTCAAATCCGTTGCGCAGGGAAAGAACTCCACACAGCACGGCGGTGGTCAGTGCGATTCCGAGAGCCGTGAAGGCGACCTGCGCACGACGGCGAAGGAGATTGCGGGTGGTGTATCCGGTGGGGAGTGCCATTAGCCCAGACTCCTCAATGCCTCAGTGGGTCGATAGCGAAGGAAAGGAATTCCGGCACACAACCCTGCAGTGATGCCGAGTACGGAGGAGGTCCCGATGGCCAGAAGAATCAGGCCCGAATCGATTTCGTAATTGCGGATACTGTCACCAAAGTTCAGGACCACCAGATCCTGGGTACTGATGGCCAGAGCCAGTCCCAGGGCTCCGCCGATAAGAGCCACTGCCAGCCCTTCGATAATCAACAGCAGGCAGCTGGTGATGGGGGGGAAACCGAGAGCCTGAAGGATGCCCGCTTCTTTCAGTCGCTGGCGCCCGGCGATGAGCATGGCATTGACCACCGAGAAGAAGATGGAGAAGAGCACCGCTCCACCGACGGTCCCAAGGAAGAGGGGCAGGTTGCCGATGGCCGAAACAAAGAAACTGGCAAAAGCCGCTTCCGTCACGGTTTGGGTTCTTTGGGGGCCATTCAGAAAATCCTGGTCGATGGAAGTGGCGATCATTTCTGCCTGGCTACCCTGGTCGATGTTGACGTAGTAGACCCCTGCCGCAACTTCCCCAAAGGCTTCACCGCTCTCGATGGAATCGTTCAGATAATCGGAGCGGAAATACATGATCTTGTCGGGGATCCGTGCTTTCAGCGGCTTGAAGATTCCGACGATCACATAATCCCAGGCTCCACCATCCGCACGCTGGTATATCGCCGGAATGATGGGGACGGTATCGCCAATCTGGAAGTTGTACTTCTCGTCGTCGCGCAGACCCATACCGATGATGGCCGCACGCTTCTCGGTGGCGAAGGCTTTCTTGACCGCATCCCTCGCACCCGGACCGGTGATGCCATTGGGACCCTCGATGATCTCGAAGTCCTTGACGTACATGTCGACGAAGCGGTCCTTGTTGACGGCAAACTGCGGGAAAAAGTTGGATGGATCCTGATAGTATCCGCCAAACCAGCGGAACTCACTGGCGACGGTGACCGCCTCCTGGGCATCGATCTTGGGGCGATACGACATCGGCAGGGTGACGAAGAGACTGACCGCCGACTGGGTGACCAGACGGGTGGAGGAGGCACTGCGCACCCCGGCATCGATGCCCCGGACCACTGCCAACAGGAAGCACAAAAGGAAGACGGCGATGGTGATGGCCAGAATCGTCAGCCCATTGCGGGTCTTGTTGGAAAAAACGTGTCGGAAAGCGAGACGCACGGGAAAGTTCAACTCACGCCTCCCCTTGGGTCTGTCCGGAGGCCTGACGGTTGATTTCGTCGGAGACGAGATGGCCCTTGTCGAGTTTCAGAATTCTTCGGGCATTGGATGCCGCTGCCGGGTCGTGGGTGACCATCAGGATCGTCTTGCCCAACTCTTCATTGAGTCGATTCAGAAGTTCGAGGATTTCATCGGCACTGTTGCGATCCAGATCTCCGGTGGGTTCGTCGGCGATGATCACATCCGGATCGGTGGCGATGGCACGGGCGATGGCCACGCGCTGCTCCTGACCTCCCGAGAGTTGGGAGGGGCGATGGCCAGCACGATCGGAAAGCCCGACGATCTCGAGGGCGAAGTCTGCCTGCTTCTTGCGCTCAGCAGCCGAGAGGGGAGTCAGCTGCAAAGGCAGCATGACATTTTCATGGGCGGTGAGGACCGGCAGCAGGTTAAAGGATTGAAAGACGAAACCCACATGGCGAGCACGCCAGGCGGGCAGCTGTCTCGTCGGGATACTGCTGACCTCAGTTTCAGCGACGGTCACCGTGCCCGAATCGGGAACGTCGAGTCCTCCGACCAGATTGAGAATCGTCGTCTTGCCCGATCCGCTGGGTCCCATGAGAGCCGCGTAATCTCCATCGGGGATGTTCAAATCGAGTTGATCGAGGACGATCAGGTCCTCGCCACCCCGGGAATACTTTTTGGAAACAGATTTCAGTTGAATGTAGGAGTCTTGGCTCATCGATTTCCTCCGATCTTCACCGGATCACCTTCCTGAAGGTCTGCGGGGGGATTGATGATCACCGTTTCGCCACCAATCAATCCCGATCCGACCTCGATCAGGGCGTTGTCGAAGTCATCGCGCAGGGTCAGGGAGCGCTTCTCGACAAAACCATCGACGAGCACGAAAACCTGATTACCTTCTCCGGGCAACAATGCACTCTTCGGCAACAGCACCATGGGCGGGGTGGGGTTGCTCTCCTCTTCAGGGACGAAGACGACACGAACGCCCAACTCTGGCAAAAGTCTTTCATCGCGCTCAAGGAATTCGGCACGCAGTTCTACGGTAGCCTTGGCCCGGCTGGCGGTGGGCCAGACCTGACGCACCTGGCCGCGGTAACCCTCCTCCGGGTAGGCATCGAGGTAGATCAGCACCGGTGCGCCGACCCGAGCGGCTTCGAGGGCGGTTTGAGAAAGTTCGATCTGAACTTCCAGCGTGTCGAAGTCGACCAATGTGGCCACTGATCCGCGGGCATTGGCACCACCACCGCTGGCGACGACCACTTCCCCGACTTCAGCATTCTTTTCGACGATCACACCAGAAAAGGGGGCATAGACCGTGGACTTGTCGAGTCGCACGAGGATCTCTGAGAGAGAGGCCTGTAGTGATTGCACCCGTGCGATGGCTCCTTCATGGGTTGCTTCTGCGCTGTCGAGCGCACTGGTGGGGACGTCTTCCGTTTCACTGAGTTTACGCTGACGTTCCATGGCAAGGCGCGTTTGCTTTTCGTTCGCCTGGGCTGCACGAATCTCCGCCTGCAGTCGATCGCGGTAGGCTTCGAGTTCGCGGGTGTCGAGGCGAGCGACCACGTCACCCTGATCAACCCGGGAGCCTTCCTCCACATTCAATTCGACGAGGCGGCCGGGGATGTCGGTGGAAAGTGCCGCACGGCGACGGGCAACGATATAGCCATTGGCCGCTGTGCCGGCTCTGGCCTTGGCTCCTCCACGCCTTTGAACCCGGGCGGTTTCATACTGGGCCTGCGAATCTTCCGTGACGCTGGGCCACTCTTTCCAGCCGATGTAGCTGATCAAGACGAGGAGGATCAGCATGAACGGGCCTCTGGATGACTTGGCAGCCGGAGTGCGATCGATGCGCAGTCTGTTCAGATCCGGCTTTTCGGGGGAGGAGTTGCTCATTCGATTCTATCCTGATTCTCACGGGCATTGAGGGCTTACGGCCTGAATCGTCAATTCGGCCCAGGGCCAATTCGGCTATCGGGGTGCAGTATAGCGGTTCAGATCTCAACCCCGGTAGTGATTTACCAGCCCTGCTCCTCTTTTGCTGAACGGATGCTGTCGTTGAGGGCCCTGATTTGCCGCTGCTTTGCTTCCGGGTTTCCGGGATAGCGAGTCTCCCTTTGCAGGGGATAGGCCTCGGTGCGCAGGTGCATCGGCATCGAATGACCCTGTCTCCGTCTTCGCTCCTCTCGCAGTTGACCCAATGCGACGGGGCCGACGACACTCGCCTGACCTGGACCTGCCGCAGCCTGGGTCATCACCCTTCCATCCATGTCGACGATCATGCTCGCTCCGGGCCATGAGAAGGGAGGGTAGTGATCGGCGGATGCCCCCTGATTGCAGGCGACGACTGCCGCCAGATTCTCCACCGCTCGACTGCGATTGATGAGGGTCCACCAGTCGAGGGGTTCGGTGGCACCCCAGGGATCCATGTAGGCACTGATGCGGATCAGCACTTCGGCTCCACCAAGAGTCAGTTCGCGGCAGGTTTCCGGGAAGAGCCAGTCGTAACAGGTGGCGACTCCCAACTTTCCGATCTCGGTATCGGCAACGGGGAAGAGGGGTTCGTCGTAGTCGGGGATATCGTGGGGGCTGGTGTGAACCTCCCACGGAATCCACGGATTGACCTTGCGGTAGCGGGTGAGGATTTCTCCTTCGGGAGAAATGAGCACGGTGGTGTTGAAGAGGGCATCGGGCCAACGCGGGTCGACCTCGAGAAAGGATCCGCTCTGGATCCAGACTTTGTGTTTTTGTGCCACCTTGGCGAGGCGATCGGTGTGGGGATTGGGGATCTCCACCGCCAGTTTCTCTACCAGCTCTTCGACCGTTTCGTAGATGGGACCGGCGTGGGCAAACTCCGGGAAGACGACGAGGCGGACATCGTGAAAGGGCTGGTAACCGACCACCGTGTTTTCCAGTTGTTCGATCAACCGGGTGGTCACTCCTTCCATCTCGTCGCGATGACGGGGATGGGCATGATCGGTCTGGCAGCAGGCGGCGTAGTAAAGCAACGGTCTTCCTTCCGCAGTCCTCGTTGGACTTGCTGAAAACAGCATATCGTCTTTCAGCGTGTGAGGCAGGAGGTTCGCAGGATCAATCCCTGTCGGTCACGGCGGATGGGTGGAGTTTTCTGTCCACTGTTTTGAGATTCGCTCTCCTGTTGAAGGGCGAGAGCACTGCCTCGCAACAGCAATCCATGGCCATGGCGTTCGCGGATGCGATCGACCTGTGGAAGCAGTTTCTGCCACTTCTGCTGTTGTGGCTCTTCACAGGTCGGAGAGTTTTCCTGAGGGTTGTCGTCAGTGGGGAACAGTTCCGGCTGGGAGGCTTCAGGGACGAGATGGATTCCATCGAGGATCACACCGATGAAACGTACTGCCGTACGCCGCTGCTGCAGGGCCCCGCGCAAACCCAGAGCGGTGGTGATCAGGGTCGGATCATCCTGACAGGGGTGGCGCAGCTTCAGGCGGCGGCGATCGCGGATGTGGTCACTGTAGGCGATCTGCACCGTCATCCCCCTGGCGAGGAGTCCCCGACGGCGCAGTTCCGCCGCCGCTCTTTCAGTCAGATATTCGAGCATCGCATCGAGGGTACGGGGACAGGCGACATCTTCATCAAAGGAGGTGCCCCGTTGAAGGGTGCGGGGGACTTCGCGGCCTCCAATGGTGCGATGATCTTCCCCCCGACAGCGTTGAAAAAGAATTTCTCCCTGGCGACCGAAGAGTCCGCTGAGAGTGGGAAGTGTCAATTGCCGCAGCTCATCGACGGTGGCGATGCCGAGGCGCTGGAGACGTTCGGCACTGCGCGGGCCGATCCCCGGCAGTTCGATGATGGGCAACGCTCTCAGCAGGGCATCCTCTTGGGCCGGGTCCAGAATTCCGATGCCATTCGGTTTGTGTTGACGACCGATGAGGCGGGCGAACATGCGGTTGCGACCGAGTCCGACGGTGACGGTGAGTCCCGTATTTTCAGTGACCTGTTGGCACAGTCGCTGTGCTTCGGCGACCGGATCGGGAAACAGTTTTTCGGTGCCGGAGAGATCGCAGTAGGCTTCGTCGAGATGCTCCTCCAGTCGCGGGGAGAGGGTTTCGCACAGGTCAAAGAGTTGTCGTGCATAGGCCCGATACACCGATTCACGACCACGAACGATGATCAGGGTCGGGCAGCGGCGCACAGCTCGTCCCAGAGGCATGCCAGCCCGGAGCCCGTGTTTGCGGGCTTCATAGGAGCAGGAGGCGATGACGCCACTGCCAACAGCGACCGGACGTCCGGCGAGGCGCGGGTTGCGAATCTGTTCGACGGATGCAAAGAATGCATCGATGTCGACGTGGAGCATCAGGGAGTGGCGTCCTTTTCCGGTTTCGGAGTTGAACTTGGCCGTGGAATCGGGAGTGGAATCGGGAGTGGGAGCAGATTCGGTTTTCATCAGCGATCCTTTTCAGGGGGGCGATGATCATTGCGAACATCTGTTCGCATCGCAACCCCCTTGTTGGCGATCCCTTGTTCCAGCTGCGGATGGACCGCAACATGGCGCAAAATCGGCAAGGAAATGCCACACAGCCCTAATTGTGGACTGTCGGGGCTAATTTGTCGGAGGGGAAACCCGTGCCCGGGAGGGGAAAACAGCCTTGGAAACACTGCAGAGAACCGGTGTCGATGAACACGGGGTGGAGACCCTGATCCTCGATCGTCCGGAGACGATCAACAGCCTCAATGGAGACATGGTGGCGGAGTTGTCGACCGCTCTCACCGCCATCGGGGAGGATCCCCAGGTTTGCGTTTTGCGCATCAAGGGACAGGGCCGTGGATTCATGGCCGGAGGAGACCTGCGCTGGTTTGCCGGAATGTTTGAAGCGGAAACCGACCCGGTAAAGCGTCGCGAGGTGGTTCTCGAAGAGATCCGCAAGGTCCACGACAGCATCCTCGCCATCGATCGAATGGAGATTCCCGTCATCGCCCAGGTTCATGGGGCCTGTGCCGGGTTCGGTCTGAGTCTGGCGATGGCCTGTGATCTGGTGGTGTGTGCGGACGACTGCAAGGTCACCCTCGCCTACAGCGGCATCGGCACCAGTCCGGATGGAGGATCGACTTACCAACTGGTGAGACGCGTCGGTCGTCAGCGGGCGATGCAGATGGCGCTGTTGAATGAAAGACTCTCCGGCAAGCAGGCAGAGGAGTGGGGGCTCTTCGCCCGTGCAGTTCCCACCGAGGAACTGGAAGCGGCAACCTTGCAATGGTGCCATGGACTCGCCGCAGGACCTGCGGGAGCCTTGGCAAAAACCCGCCGACTGATCCGCTCACCGGAGTACGATCTCGAAGCCGCCCTCGAAGCGGAGGCGCGCAACTTCAGTGAGTGTGCCGGTGGCGAGGAGTTCCCGGAGGGCGTTCAGGCTTTCCTCGAGAAACGTCGACCCGATTACCCCAGGAGATCCGGAGGTCAGGGATGAGCTCAGCAGAAGGAGCCCCATTGGCGGGCAAGGTGGTGTTCATTTCCGGGGGCAGTCGCGGGATCGGCAAGGCCATCGCCCTCAAGGCGGCGGCGGATGGAGCCAGGGTGGTGATCGCAGCAAAGACGGTCGACCCTCATCCGAAGCTACCGGGAACGATTCACGAAACTGCGGAAGAGGTGCGTGCTGCCGGCGGCGAAGCTCTGCCGGTGCAGATGGATATTCGCGATGACGATCTCGTCGATGCCGCCGTAGCCCGCGCCGTGGAAGAGTTTGGCACGATCGATTGTCTCGTCAACAACGCCAGTGCCATCAACCTGACACCCGTTTCTGCGACGCCGATGAAGCGAGTGGATCTGATGTTTGATGTCAATGTCCGCGGTACCTACACCCTGACCCGGGCAGCGGCGCCGGCGATGAAGGCGGGGGGGCATATCGTCAATCTGTCGCCACCGCTTTCGATGAACCCGGTATGGTTTGCCCGTCATACCGCCTACACCATCTCCAAATACGGCATGAGCATGTGCGTGCTGGGGATGGCAGAGGAGTTTCGAGCTTCAGGGATTGCGGTCAACGCACTGTGGCCACGAACCGTGATCGACACCGAAGCATTGCGAATGATTCCCGGAGTGGATCGCAGGGCGACGCGCCAGCCTCAGATCATGGCAGATGCCTGGCATGCACTGGTGCAACAGGACCCGGGAGCAGTGACGGGGCAGTTCCTGCTGGATGAGGAGATTTTGGCCCGGGTGGGGATCACGGATTTGGATGCCTATGCCAGTGATCCACAGGTGCCGCCGATGCCAGATCTTTTCGTCGATGGGCCCGGCTCCCTTTTCGATCAGGGTTGATCGGCACTCATCTTTTTCAGCTCTTCGAGAACGGTGGGGGCAAGGGGGACTTTTTTGCCCGTCGCATATTCCACCTCGACGATGCGCGAAGAACCGAGGGCGACGATGCGATCGTGGGTGACGGATCGGATGCGGTGCTCAAGGGTGTAGCGATCGGTACCGATGTCGGTGACGCGGATGGCGGATCGCAGTTCCTCCGGAAAGACGACCGGGGCCCGAAAGATACATTCCACCTTTGCGAGGATGGGACCGCTGACGGTTTCCGGGCCCAGATTCCCGCTACCGATTCTGCGAAAACCCTCGAAACGGGTCTCCTCAAACCAGCCGATAAAGCGGGTGTTGTTGACATGGCCAAGAGCATCCATGTCACCCCAGGTCACATGCAGGGGGATCTCCAAGGGCCAGTAATCATCTTCTTCAGAATTTGCCATCGGTGACCTTCCGTGAATGTGTGTCTTTGCCGGTTGGCAGGAGTATGCCACAGGGGAGCGGGAAATGTTGAATCGGGGCTCAATTCCTCCGTGGATTTTCAAATTTGGCCGATACCTGGAGAGTGGGGAACTCCCGGGAAAGTGCCTTCTAAATCGGGTCTCCCCTTGTTCAGCCCCCCTCCAATCCCGTATCTTCCCCTGATCGAAGCGGTCCTTCCTGAGGAGGGATTCACTTCATTTGCGGGGAGTGCCTAAAGGCTCGGCGGGGAATGTGTTCATGCATTCTGCCGGGGTGGCATTTTCTGTGCTGCCAACCCTGTTTCGTAGTTTCTGGAACCAGCGTTTCGGATGGGTCTCCGAAACTGTTACGGAACTGCGGTGGGTTTGACGAGCGGATTCATTCGGAGAAGGGTTCCTTTTTCGGCGATCCGATTTTCAGTCAGCACAGAATGTCAGAGGTATGCTCCGCGTCATTTTTACTGACTTCATCGGCTGCACTGAAGTAGTGCTGCCGACTTTGATGACGGACCGAAGGAGGTACGCCCCATGCGAGGAGTCTTTTCCCCGCAATCTTCGTTGCGATACATCACATTAGCCCTGATCGGGCTGCTGTGTCTTCCCTGTATGCCTGGCAAGGTTCACGCGCTCGATTTCAACCTGCTGGATGGCAGGGTCACCGGGCAGTTCAGCACCACGGCCAGCATGGGATTCTCGTGGCGGGTTTCCGGCCGGGACCAGTCCATCATTGGAACCACCAATGGCGGAACTGCGTTTTCACTTAACGGTGATGACGGCAACCTGAACTATGACAGAGGAGATATCTTCTCCAAAAACTTCAAGATTCTTCACGAGATCGCCTTCGATTTTGAAGACTACGAGTTTTATGTGCAGGGCTTTTACTTCCGCGACTTCGCCATTCGTAAAGGGGACGTTCTGCAAGAGGGGCGCCCGGAGATTACGGGAACCACCGTACGCTTCGCCGGAAGAAACGCCGTTCTTCTCGATGCCTGGGTGCGTCGGGAGTTCGACCTGGGAGACAAGCCGGTACTGTTCACACTGGGAAGTCAGGTGATCAACTGGGGTGAGAGCACGTTCATCCAGAACGGTCTCAACACCATCAATCCGGTCGACGTCTCCAAGCTGCGTGCGGCAGGTTCCGAGATCAAGGAAGCTCTCGTGCCGGTTCCGGCGCTGAAGTTCGATTTCGACCTGACCGAAACCATCGCCATTCAGGGTTTCTACCAGCTGGGCTTCCGCAAGACCCGTCTTGAGCCTTACGGAACCTTCTTCAGCACCAGTGACATCGCTTCTCCGGGAGGTAATGTGGTGCTGCTTGGATTCGGTGTTGACCCGAATGTGATCGACACACCTCCTGGCCCTGCCACTCCCGGTTACAACGCACCGGTGGGTGTGGGTGTGACCAGGACCGGCGATCGCGAAGCCAGTGACTCCGGTCAGTACGGAGTTTCCGCTCGCATGTTCAGCGATCTCTTTGGTGGTGCCGAGTTCGGTTTCTACTACACCCATCTGCACAGCCGTCTGCCCCTGATCAGTTCTATCACCGGAACCGAAGCCGGAGTGGCCGCGGGCAACTACGGGGCTTCGGCGGAGTACTTCCTCG
This sequence comes from uncultured bacterium, assembly GCA_913056395.1. Classification (GTDB taxonomy): domain Bacteria; phylum Planctomycetota; class UBA8108; order UBA1146; family UBA1146; genus UBA12191. The sequence goes on from CAJXMG010000001.1 coordinate 21,922, forward strand.
AGTTCCCTGAAGACATCCAGACCTTCGGTGCAAGTTTCAACGCCGATCTCGGAACGACCGGCTGGGCGATTCAGGGAGAGGCCTCCCTTCACCTCGATCAGCCTCTGCAGGTCGATGATGTTGAGATCCTGCTCGCCTCCCTTTCTCCGCTGAATGCGGTCTTTGGACAGAACCAGCTGGGAGCCTTCGATTACAACGAAAAGGTCACCGGATACGTACGCAAGGACGTGGCTCAGGCTCAGTTCACCGTCTCTCGCATCTTCCCCGGTCTTTTCGGAGCAGATCAGGTCGTGGTGGTCGGCGAGCTCGGTGCGACGATGGTCAACGAGTTTGACGACAAGAATCAGTTCCGTTACGAAGCGGTGGGAACCTACACCTCCGGTAACCCTATCTTCACCTCTCTCGGTATCCAGCCGGGAACCGAGTCGATCGACGCTTTCCCGGATCGCCTGTCGATGGGCTACAGGATTCTTTCCCGTGCCTCTTACTTCAATGCTCTTGGAGCCTTGCCGCTGGTTCCCCAGATCGCCTACTACGACGACTTCAAGGGAACCTCACCGGTACCGGTGGCCAACTTCATCGAGGGACGGAAGACCCTCAGTCTTTCGGTGGGAACCGGTGCGCTCGGTCTTTGGGACGTGCGTCTGGGTTACACCAACAGTTTCGGGGGCGGGCGCTACAACCTGCTGAATGACCGGGACTTCATGTCACTGACCGCGAGTTATTCCTTCTAGGAGGAGAGACAGAAATGCTGAATAAAACCTGGATCACTACTCTCGTATTACTGAGCAGCCTCGCGCTGCTCGCTGCCAACGGTGCAGCACGTCAGGATGGGGCCGAGCGTCTCGGCAAGGATCTGACTCCCGTCGGAGCGATCAAGGCTGGGAACAAGGATGGGTCTATCCCCGCTTGGAATGGCGGACTGACCAAGCCGGTCGCCGGCTGGAGTTCTGGAGATCACTACGTTGATCCCTTCCCGGGAGACAAGATTCTCTACACCGTCACCGCAGCCAATGCTGACAAGTACAAGGATCTTCTTTCGCCGGGTCAAATGGCGATGCTGAAGAGATACCCGGACACCTGGAAGCTGAATGTCTACGAGTCTCGCAGAACCGCTTCTTACCCCGAGGATATCTATGCGGCGCTGAAAGAAAATGCGTCGACCGCTTCTTTGACCGACGATGGCAATGGCGTGCAGAATTGTCGCCGCACTTCGCCCTTCCCGATTCCCACCGAAGGACTGCATGGCATCTGGAACCACGTTCTGAGATACCGTGGAAAGTCGACGAAGAGAACCGTCGGTCAGGTGGCTCCCATCGCCGATGGTCGTCACACCATGGTGACCATCGAAGAGGAAGTGCTTTACCGTTACAACGCCGAAGGTATGACTTCGGAGAGTTCAGACAACGTTCTCGCCAAGTTCTACCAGGGGGTCACCGGCCCCCCGAGGTTGGCAGGAACCAAGTTGCACGTGCACGAAACCCTCGACCAGACCACCGATCCACGCAAAGCATGGGTCTACAACAAAGGTCTTCGCCGGGTTCGTCGTGCTCCCCAGGTCTCCTTTGACAATCCTGGAACCGCCAGTGACGGTCAGCGTACCAACGATCAGTTCGACATGTTCAATGGCAGCCCCGAGCGTTACGAGTGGAAGCTGGTGGGGCGTCGTGAACTGCTGGTGCCTTACAACTGCTACAAAGCCCACAATGCGGAAAAGGATCCAGCGGATCTGATTCAGGCAGGGCACCTCAATCCGGACCTGCTTCGTTACGAGAAGCACCGTGTCTGGGAAGTGGATGCAGTGGTCAAGGATGGAACCAGTCACCTCTACAAGCGCAGAACCTTCTTCTTCGATGAGGATTCCTGGCAGGCACTGGTCATCGACCAGTACGACAACTCCGACAATATCTGGAGAGTCTCCGAAGCCTACCCCATCATTTACTACGACGTTCCGGCCCTGTACGACACCCTCATCTCCCACTACGACCTGCAAAATGGTCGTTACCTGACCATCGGTTTCAACGCCGAGGGGCAGATCGAGAAGTGGGTCGATGATCTGAAGGACAGCCAGTTTACTCCTGCGGCGCTTCAGCGTCGCGGCAAGCGCTAAGATTTTGCCAGCGGCTCCCCGGAAACGGGGAGCCGTTTTCAATTCTGTCTATCCCGAATTCAGCCCGACTCATTTTCTCCCGTGAATCATGGGCAAGGATCACCGGCTCTACGGACCATGGGGCAATATCGAGGTCATCAAGTCGTGGAAGTGAACAACGTGAACAGATTCCATTTATCGATGCTCATCTTCTGTTTGATCGGTGCACTGGTTCTTTCATCGGGCACTTCGTCCGACCTACCCAATCCGATCGCCGCCGCTGACGGAAAACAGACCGGTTCAACACCCCTTCCTGATCAATCATTCATGATGTCTGCCAACAAGGTGGCCAATGCACTTTATCTCGCAGGGGATCTTGCAGGAGATCAGGTCATTCTGGTGGGTGAGCGAGGTATTGTTCTCCGGTCAATCGATCGTGGAATGACCTTTGAACAAGTACCGGCACCCACTCGCAGGCTGCTTTCTGATGTGCAACTGCGGGAGGATGGTGTGGCCATCGCTGTCGGCCATGAGAGCACCATTTTACGGTCGCAGGATGGTGGAGAGACGTGGCAAGTGGTTCACCATGATCCGGAGCAGGATCTGGCTCTCTTCTCCGTGGAAGATGAAGGTAATGGGAACTGGGTGGCAGTGGGGGCTTTCGGTCTCGTACTGGTCAGCTCTGACGATGGCGTAACCTGGGAACAGCATTTGGTCAGCGAGGATGGACCCCATTTGTATTCGGTCCGGGTTCACAGTGAAGGTCTTCTGGCGGTCGGAGAATTTGGTTCTCTCTTTTCCAGCAAGGATCACGGTAAAAACTGGAAAATGTTGCCAGTTCCCTACGAGGGGACACTTTTTGACATTTTGATCATGAAGGATCGCTGGATCCTGATGGGTTTGCGCGGAAACCTTTGGGAGGGCAACCCCTCCGAGTGGAAACAGATCGATCACGGATCGGAAGCCACTCTCTTTGGTGGTGCGATGCTGACCGATGACACGGTTGTCGTCGTGGGGGCTGAGGGGGTCACTCTGGTGCGCTCTCCCGAAACCGGGGAGTGGACGCACAAGATTATTCAGGAAAAAGATCGACGCTTGTTGTCGGCTCCCTTGCCTCTCCTCGATAACTCAGTGTTGGGTCTCGGGGAAAAGGGGTTCCGCTGGATCTTCGGCCGTGGAAACCAGGGAACCGGTGAAGGGGAGGGACGATGAAAAATTGGCTCTCCAACCTTCTCTTTGAGAGAAGTCGTTTGGTTCTGTGGGGATTGGCGCTGGTCACTTTCTTTCTCGTGTTTCAGGCGAGTCGCCTGGCCATCGATGCGGGTTTTGAAAAACAGTTGCCCGTCGATCACCGCTGGATGGATGTCTTCCGCAAATACCAATCACAGTTTGGTGGAGCCAACCGTCTGTTGATTGCAGTTCGTGATAAGCAGGGAGATCTCTTCAACGCGGATTCCCTGGAAAAGGTGCGCCTGGTCACCCGGGCCCTCGAAGCGATTCCAGGAGTGGATCGCTCATCGGTCACCTCCATCTTCACTCCCAATGTTCGATTTGTACGGATCGTCGAGGGCGGTTTTGACGGCGGCAATGTGGTGCCAGCGGACTGGAAACCGACCCCTGAGATGGCCCAGATGGTGCGTGAAAACGTATTGCAGTCGGGTCAGGTGGGACGTTTGGTGGCCAATGATTTCTCTGCGGCGATGGTGACTGCGAGATTGATCGAGACCGATCCCAATACCGGGCAAGCTCCCGACCCCATCGAGGTGGGAGCCTTGCTGGAGGAACGGATTCGTGCCCCCTTCGTGGATGACCAGATCGATGTTCACATGATCGGTTTCTCGAAGGCGGTCCACGATATCGCCTCCGGAGCAGCGATGGTGGCAGCCTTCTTCCTGATCGCGCTGGGAGTGACCGCCTTCTTTGTGCGTGGGTTCACCCGGTCGTGGCGTTTGACTCTGCTTCCATTGGCGACTTCCCTGCTTGCGGTGGTCTGGACGATGGGAGGGATCACCACTCTCGGGTATGGCCTCGATCCCATGTCGATTCTGGTGCCTTTCCTGATCTTTGCCATCGCCATGTCTCATGGTGTGCAGATGGTGGGGGCACTCTCCGCAGGACTGAAGGAGGGGCTGTCTCCGGCAGAAGCCTCAAGGAAGGCCTGGGAGCAGTTGCTCACCCCGGGGGTTGTCGCTCTCGTCAGCGACTCTGTAGGGTTCCTGACCCTGCTTTTCATCGAGATTCCGGTGATCCAACACCTTGCGGTGATGTCTGCGACCGGAGTGCTGCTGATCTTTGGTACCGGATTCATGCTTCTGCCGCTGCTTCTTGCACGTATCCAGTCCAGTCCTGAACTGATCGAACGGTTGAGTCGACCGATGCCGCGGCGGGAAAGTCTGTGGCAAAGGGTCAACTCTGCGACGAAACCTGGCGTGGCATGGGCCCTGGTGCTGATCTCACTGGTAGCAGGTTTGTTTGCCTATGATTCTGCAAACCGGGTCATCATCGGGGATGCGGATCAAGGACTACCTGAGCTGCGCCCGGAATCACGCTACAACATCGATTCGGTGACCATCGCCAACTCATTTTCGATCGGTGTTGACCTGTTGACGGTCATCGTTGAAAGCCATCCCGATGGCAGCATCGACCATGGCGTCATGGATCTGATCGATGAGTTCCAGTGGCAGATCAGTCAGGTGGAGGGGGTTCGATCGACCCTGTCCTTGCCGCAGGCTTCCAGGATCCTCACCGCTGCCTGGAGTGAGGGATCTCCCAAGTGGCGTGAATTGCCCCGGAACAGTGACATGCTCGCCCAGTCACTTTCGAGCATCGATACCTCCAGTGGTCTCCTCAATTCAGATGCCAGTGTCATGACAGTGATGGTCTTCACCGAGGATCACAAGGCGGCAACGATTTCACGGGTGACCGAAGCCGTGGAGAGATTTGATGATCTCTATGGAGTGGATGGGGTCGCCAGATTTGAGTTGGCCACCGGAAATGTGGGGGTCATGGCAGCCACCAACGAGGTGGTCTCCGAGGCGCAGTTGAGAATGCTGCTGACGATTTACCTGGTCGTCGTCGTGCTCGGCCTGCTGGCATTCCGATCCATCAGGGCGACTCTCTGTGTGGTTCTGCCGTTGGTGCTGGTCAGTATTCTCTGTTATGCACTGATGGTTTACCTCGGAATCGGACTCAAGGTTTCGACGTTGCCGGTTGCCGCATTGGGTGTGGGTATCGGGGTGGACTACGGGATTTACCTCACTCACCAGTTGTTACTGGCTCGCCGATCGGGATTGTCCCTTTCTGAAGGATATCTGGTCGCCTTGCGCAGATCCGGAAATGCGGTTCTGGTCACAGGCCTGACTCTGGCTGTGGGAGTGGCAACATGGATCTTCTCTGATCTCAAGTTGCAGGCGGATATGGGAGTGCTGCTGAGCTTCATGTTTGCGGGGAATATGCTTGGAGCACTGCTTCTGCTACCCGCCCTGCAGTGGGTCATCCCCGGGGGTGGGCCGGCAAAGGGTGGAGACGAAGTCAAAGCACAGGCTGATTCCTGATCGGTTCCTGAATCAAAAAAGGCCGCAACCTTTTGCAGGGTTGCGGCCTTTTTTCATGGTCCTGCTGTTTCCATCAATCGTCGGAAGCCTTTTTTGCCCACTCACGATTGGTGATTTCATTGGAGGAGGCGGGGATCTCACCGGTGGCAAAGTGATCGACCGCAATCGCTTCATTGCGGGCCTGTTCTGCCGAATGAATCCGAAGGGCTCCTTCCTGATCGATGATCCCTTTTTCGAGACCTTTCTCGATCAACACTGGCAGGGGAGCCTTGGCCAGAGTGCCACTGCGAACCGCCTTCTTGAGAGCGTCCCGGTCCTTTTGGGCTGCGACCACTTTTTCGAGGGCGTCCTCCAGAGTCCACAATCCTGGAGAGGAGGTGGGTCTGGCCATCACCGATCCGGTGAGGGAATGCCAAAGCTCACCCCCATCGAGGAGGCGAGCACAGACCTTTGCGCTCAATTCATCGGAGGGACCATTGCTGCGAGGTCCTCCGGGGACTCCGATCAGTTTCAGACCCCACGCTGCGGGTCTAAGGGGCAGATTGTCGAGGAATCCACCCATCGCCTTTTCTGTTTCACGAACACAAACTTGCAGCAGATAGTCGACGACATCCCGGTCTCTTTCCAGACGGCCTTCATCCTGAAACTTCTTCAGGGCTGCAGAGCCGACGACCATCCAGGTCAAGGCATCTGCAAGTCTGCCGGTCAGGTGCTCCTTGCGCTTGAGAGCTCCACCCAAAGTTCCCATGGCGGCGTCGGTGCACAGTGCGAAGGCACTCGAAAGTGCAGTCAACTTCTGGTGACTGCGACCGATGGAACCGGCGAAGTGGCGTGCACCGTAGCGGGAACCGGTCAATCGATGGATCAGGCTTTGTATCGCAGTTGATACGACAAAACCGACGTGACCCCAGAATGCCTGGTCAAAGGCTTTGAGGTCATTCTCCTCCACTGCTGCCAACTCTTTCTGAACCCAGGGATGACAACGTACGGCTCCCTGACCAAAGATGATCAGTGTACGGGTAAGAATGTTGGCGCCTTCAACGGTGATCCCGACGGGAACAGCGGAGTAGGCATTGGCCAACTCATTGCGGGGACCGCGGCAGATCGCATTTCCTGCGACCACATCCATGCAGTCGTTGACGACCTTTCGCAGTGTTTCAGTGGCGAATGCCTTGGCCACGGCACTGATCACTGCCGGCTTTTCACCACTGTCGACGGCGAGAGTGGTGGAGAGTCGAAGGGCGTCGAGGGCGTAGACGTGGGAAGCGGAGCGAACCAGAGGTTCCTGAACTCCCTCAAAGCGGCCGACTGGCAATCCGAACTGCTCTCGAACCGAGGCGTGTGCGGCGGCAACACGCAGGGAGAGTTGTGCCCCTCCAGTAGAGCTGGAGGGCAACATGATGCCTCGTCCTGCAGACAGGCACTGCATCAGCATCGTCCAGCCTTTGCCGCAACCTTCCTGGCCTCCGATGACGGTCTCCAGGGGAACAAAGACATCGCGTCCCCGGGTTGGACCGTTGAGGAAGGGAACCCCGAGGGGATCGTGGCGCTCGCCGGTTTCGACGCCTTCAGTATCGGCGGGAATCAGGGCACAAGTGATCCCCAGATCCTCCTTGTCACCGAGGAGATGGTCCGGATCGTAGAGTCGGAACGCAACACCGATGAGGGTCGCCCGGGGAGCGAGCGTGATGTAGCGCTTCTCCCAGTTGAGCCTCATGCCGAGGACTTTTTCTCCGTCCACCTCTTCCTCAACGACGACTCCATGGGAAGACATCGATCCGGCAGCATCCGATCCTGCTCCCGGTTCGGTCAATGCAAAGCAGGGGATCTCGGTTCCCTTGGCAAGTCGAGGCAGCAACTGCTTCTTCTGATCGGTCGTTCCGTAATGAAGCAGCAGCTCACCCGGTCCCAGTGAATTGGGAACCATGATGGTGACGGCGAGGGCATTGCTGATGGTGGCCGCTTTGGAGATGACTGTGGAGACCGCAGTGGCGGAAAAACCGAGTCCGCCATACTCCTCCGGGATGATCATGCCGAAGAAACCGTGGTCACAGAGAAACTGGAATGCTTCCTCTGAGATCGATCCGTTTTGGCGATCCTCCCAGCAATCGACCATCGTTGCCAACTCGGCGAGGGGACCGTCGATGAATTCCTGTTCACGGGCGGAGAGTTCTGACGTGCCCTGACCCAAATAGGCATGCCAATCGGGGCGGCCACTGAAAATCTCGCCATCCCAACCGACGGTTCCGCCCTCGAGGGCTTCTTTTTCGGTTTCACTGATGGCGGGAAGGATGCCACGAATGATCTTCATCACCGGGCGGCTGAGGAGCTGAGCTCTCAGGGGGGAAACGAGGGCAAAAAGGGCAAACAGAAAATAAGCGCCGAAGTAGAGGCTTCCGCTATTGAAGCCCCATGCCCCGGGCCAGCCGATCCACAGGGGGTCGAGACCGACGATGAGGCCGGTCAGCAGTATTCCCCAACGAACCAGACCTGCCGCAGCGAGGAGCAGGCCGGGGAGCAGTGCAACAACTCCGTGAAGAATTAAATCGAGCAACTGCGGATTTTCCATGAAGGTCTCCTATTTCACTCGCGGTCGTGGTCTCACTCGGGATCGCCGGTGGGACCCTCGGTAATTCTCTCATCATCTGCCAAAAGATCCCAACCCAGTACTGACGTCATCATATCGATGATCTCCAGGGGATTGATTCCGAAGTCGAAGTTGAAGAAGAGCAGGGTGCCGGAGAAACCGATCCACGTATCCCGACTGAGTTGCTGACGGGGCGTTAAAGCCTCAAGAGAGGGGGCACGGGTCAAAATGGGATTGGGTGCCAGACGATGCAGACGGAGAAGGCTGCAATTCTCTCCTGTTATGTAGTTATTGCCGGACAGGGATAAGTTGGCGATCAAAATTTGATCAGGAGATGAAAGTCCCCAATTTTCAAACAGATCCTCGTTGCCGATGAGTGATGCGGGGAGGGCAAGGGTTGAGACCGGAAATGCGGCGGTTCGCAATTGACCGACCGGTTGACCGGGGCGGGGATCCCAGCCGATGCTCTGGCGTGGTTTCAGGGCCAGGTCGCCGACTCCAATCGCCGGGTGTAGCCAGTCGGTCGCCTGAGCTTCGAGATAGATTCCGAGACCAAGGCCTGCCTCGGCATGGAAGCAATCGGTCAAATCTCTCTTCAATGGAGCAGAGCACCCACTGATCAGCAGGAATGTTCCCAGAAGAATCGAAGAAGTGACTCGCAACATCGTTGGGACCTTCCCGGAAATCGTCCTTTGACGGTCGGAGTGGGGGCTTCCCCTCTCCCCGGCTTGTTTTAACATTTTCAGAGTCAACGTGGGGAGGGAAATCGCAGTTCCAGCCTCAGGTTGCACAGGCACAGGTTTCCCTATGTGCAGGTTTATCTGTGTGCAGGTTTATCTGTGTGCAGGTGTTTCTGTGGCAGGTTTTCTCGGATCGGAAAGCAGTAACAGTGAAGACAGCGATTCAGGCATTGTCCCCAGCGGTTCAACCATTGTGCTTCGCGGGTCAATTTATGGCGCATTTTACTTCTGTAAGTCTATGGGTCCTTGTTGTCCTCACGGGAATTCCTGCTATGGGTTTTTCCCAGGATGTTCCTCCCGAGGTGATCGACCGGGATCGATCGGTACGCAAGCAGTCGGACGCGCGCAGTGAAGCGTTGGACAAGGTCAGGGAAGGGGTGGCGAGTGGATCCCCCGAGGTGGTTCTCGATTTCCTCGGGGATGCATCCGGCATGGTCAGGGATGCGGTCTTCTCCCGACTTCGTAAGTTATCCGGGGAAGAGTTGGATCAGGTCGTGAAAGCGTGGTCCCGACATCCGCTGCGCAAAGCGGCACCGGAAACCCGAGATCTCATCGAATCCGGATTGGCGGAGGCTCTCGTTCAGCAGCCTCGCCCTGCGGCAGCGGATTGGTTGCTGACAGTCGCCAGCTCAAAAAAATCAGGACAAGCTTCCCGTGAATTATCTTTGGCTGCCCTGGCACAACTTCCCCAAGGCAGTCTCGACAAAAAATCGCTGCGTACACTGACTCGTCTAGCGGACAAGGAGTCCGCATGGTGGATCCGTGGAGAAGCCTTGCTCGCTCTTTCCCGACTCGATCCCGAAGCGGCAGAAAAATCGGTCTCCCGAGCCTGGAACGAGAAGCGCCTGTGGCCGATGAGACTTATCAGTCTTCAGGCTCAGGTCCATCTGGATTCAGCGGTCGCAATCGAACGGGCAACAACACTGTTGGCGGAAGAGATTCGTGATCGACAGGGGATCTGGGACGGAAGAATTGAGCGTGCGGCCCTCCAGTTGCTGGGTGAAGAGGTTTCCCAGTTACCCCGCGCGGATCGTGTTGAAACCATCGAGTCATTGATTTCCAGAGCGATGGACGCAGAAGATGAGAGCTGGCATCCGGAAATCCCTGTCCTGCGTCAGTTGACGGGAGTCGACCTGTCCACTCGCCGCATCACCGCCTGGGACTCCTGGTGGAAGAGTCGCAAAACGCAGTGGCTTGCCGGGGAGAAGCCGACGGCAGAAAAGGGGGAATCAGCGGATGAAGAGGGCAAGACCCGGGTCGTGGAATATCACGGCGTCCCCATCGACTCGAAACGCATCGTCTTTGTCTCCGATGTTTCAGGGGGAATGTCGCGGACCCTCGATGGCGAGTTTGACGGTTCGGGCCCCCGTCGCCTGGAGGTTGCACGCAAGGAGTTGCTCAGGGTTTTAGGTGAGTTACCCGCAGAATCTTTGGTGCAGGTGATGTTTTTCGCCAGCTTGCGCATCCCTGTTCTTCCCTCACCTCAACTTCTTGCCCGTTGCCACAAGGTGTTGAAGAAACGAATCAGTGAGCAGGGGGTTCCGCAAGGAAGAGGTGAAGCCCGGGGGAATCTGTATGGTCCCTTGCGTGCGGCCATCATGGAGCCTGGAATCGATACGGTCATCCTGCTGACAGAGGGTGCGGCCACGGAGGGTCGTATCCACGATGGGGATCGTTTGTGTTGGCATGTGGAACGCTGGAACCGCTGGGCCAGAGTTCGTGTCCATGTACTTTCCGTGGGGAGACTCTCTGGCGGAAACCGGGCATTTCTTGAGAAACTGGCGGTTGGGAACGGCGGCGAGTTCCATGACATCGATGACCGTTTGGGAAAGATTGAAACGGGAGATCGGCGCTGAACTGGCTACCTGCATGGAACCGACTGCTGACACGGAACGAGCAGGAACGAGTGAATGTCCTTCGTGCAGGTCACTACTCACTTCTCACTATTCCAGAAATACTCGTTCCAATCGCCAGGTGGCTTGCCCTTCCTGAAACGCCAATTCCAGAATATCTCCGGAGTCGACAGTAACCGTGAATCCGTGAACCGGTGGTTGGAATGAGCGATCAACCCAATGTGAGTGATTTTCAGTGACCTTGAATGGTCGTCGATTCCAGCACAGTGAAATCACTTCGATACGATCATTGCGGTAGCGGATCACGACCTCTTCGAGCGGTTCATCCACTCGCTCCTCACGAACAACCGTCATCGTGACTCCCGTTGTTGTGCTGAACTGGAGCCAGATTTCGAGATACGAGTTTGCGGCTGTCGAAAGCGTCTCACTACTCCGATCAGTTTGCCAAAGATCTGGATCTCTCCCATCTCGGCCTTCAATTCCAGAGGAGGGAAATCGGGATGAGCCGATTCCAGGAACACTTTGGAACCCTCGCCTTTTCCAGAGGTCACTCGCCAGCGTTTCAAGGTGCCTTCCCCTTCGATGGTCACTGCGGCGATCTCACCATTTTCCGCATGGGATTGGCGACGAATGACGGCGTGATCTCCAGAGTGAATCCCGGCGTCGCGCATGCTCTCTCCTTCGACGAGAAGAGCGACGACGTCGTTTTTCTGACCGAAGGCGGTCGGGGCCATCTCCAGCCATTCGTCGGGAGATTGCCCCTGATCCAGACAACTTTCGATGGGGATTCCCGCTGCGATCCTGCCGACCACAGGAATCGATTTGTCTGTTTCGAAGGGATTGAGCATGGAAGGATTGGGAGCCCAACTGCGGGAGCCACCTCCTTCGACTTGGATGATCCAGCCCTCCTCAGAGAGATTTTTCAAATGTCGATGTGCGGAGGCAGGGGAGGAGAGGCCGAGTTGCTCCGCCAACTCTCTGACGGTGGCGGGTCTTCCCTGTCCCTCGAGGATGAGCTGGAGCATCCGTTCCCGGGTGCTCCCATTCGGGTCAGGGGCAGTGTGGGTTGCGGATGGAGCCTGCGGTGAATCGGTCGAAGATCCCGTCGTCGATGCAGAAGCGGATCTGGATCGGTTTCCACTTCCCCTGGAGGTTCCTGATGTTGGCTTGTTGTTGGATCTTCGACGTGCTGCTGACACTGTTGCACTCCCCTGAGTTGAATGGACCGGTCGCCGAAGCGACGTCAAATCTCAGGATGGCGAACAGATGTTCGTGAGTCAAGGAGGGTTCAGGGGCGAGCACCGTGCTCAGCGGTGATGGTCGGGGTCAATCCACCGCGGACGTAGAAGTGACCCGTGACCTTGAACCAACGGGGCTCGCAAGCTGCCACCATGTCGTCGAGGATCTGATTGGTGATCGCTTCATGAAATGCACCTTCATCCCGATACGACCACAGGTAGAGCTTGAGGGATTTGCTTTCGATGCACTTCTGATCGGGGATGTACTCCAGCTCGAAGCGGGCAAAATCCGGTTGCCCGGTCAATGGGCACAGGCAGGTGAACTCCGGGCAATCAAAGTGAATCACGAAATCCCTGCCAGGGTTTGGATTTGGGAACGTGTCGAGGTTTCTGCTCGGTTGGGTGGACATGGGATCCCTTTCCTCAAATGAAGACAGTGCCGCATCTTAGCGGTACGGCACTGGATTGGGGAGGCATGTCCGGGGAATCCCGGAGAAAGGTGGCGGGTTGGGGATAGACCTGGGGATATTGGATGGAACCCCATCCCGGGAGAGATATATTTGGAACAGATATGCCACATACGACAAGGGTCACCTGACGGCCGGGGGATCTTTGGTGGTTCAGGCGAGCGACAGCGGATCCGAGTGCGAGTTGCCCAACAGCGAGGGAAGATGGCTGTGGAGAGTTCCAAGCACATTATTTTGGGCAATGGATCCGAATTGAGAAGGGTCCTTTCCCTGATCGAGGCGGATCCCCGTCACGAGTGCGTAGGTTGCATTCCATGGAAAGGGACGGACCCGTCCCTGGATCCCGCAGATCCGGGTCTGGGGGTCCACCTTTGGCTGGGTCTCGTCGACCATCTGGAGGACCTGGTGGCCACTCATCGCTGCTCAGTCGTGTTGGGAATCTCCTCCGCCGAAGAGCGCTGGCAAGCCCTCGGAACCCTTTCCTCTCTCTCGATCGAACCTGCTTCACTGATCTCAGTGGATGCCCACGTGGATCCACACGTGACCATCGGCGCCGGAACCGTGATTCACCAAAGTGTGATCGTCGAGCGTGAGGTGACATTGGGCAAGGGCTGCCTGTTGTTGCCCGGCAGTCGAATAGCGGTCGGTTCCCGCTGCGGAGACGCGGTAGTGCTGGAGTCGGGAAGTCAGGTTCTGGATATGGCGAGAGTGGGGGACGAAGTTCACCTGGGAACCCGTTCCACGGTGATGGACGATCGTATCGTCGGGCCTTCTGCGCTGATCTTGCCCGGATCCATCGTGACGACCGATGTCGAGCCCAATGCGATTGTCAGTGGCACTCCAGCGACAATTCAGGGGGAAGAAACTTCCCGTGACAACAGCAGCGATCCGGCGGGATAATGTGTCCGAGACCGGGGCAAAGGGGATCAGTTGGCTGAAGACTCATTGAGCATTTCGGGTGCCGAATCTGCTGAAGATTTCCGCATGCTGTCTCGCAAGGAGGAGGGCTACCAGCCTCCCCGGCTGATGACTGAAATCGAACCCACGGGCGGGGTCATCCGCCAACGTTGGGAAGATTTCCGGGTGAAAGAGATTCCGCTCTACACCCCCTGTGGATCAGGTGAGCACCTCTATCTGACCATCGAGAAACGCAATCGAACCACCTTGCAGGCACGCAATCACCTCGCCCGGGTTTTTGAAGTCTCACCGGACGACGTGGGATTTGCGGGTTTCAAGGACAAGCGTGCCGTCACTTCCCAAACCTTTTCAATCCCAGTGCTCTCTGATCGAAAGGTACCAGAGGTCGAGGAACACTGGATTGAAGTGCTGGAAGTTCAACGACACAAAAACAAGATCCGGACAGGTCATTTGCAGGGGAACCGATTTGAAATCCTGATCCGTGAAACCCGGCCAGATTGTCTTGAGGATACCCGCAAGGTATTGCAGGAGGTCGCCCAGAGTGGCCTGCCCAATTTTTATGGCCCGCAACGCTTTGGCATGCATGGGGATGGTGCACGGGTGGGATCCGCATTGTTGAGAAGGCAGGTCGACGAAGCGGTCCATCTTCTCCTTGGCCCCCGTGAAGGAGTGGACGAGGAATACAGGCATGCCTTTGCTTCAGGGGACATTCAAAAATCTCTTCAACTCTTGCCGCCGGGAAGAAGCACGGAGCTTTCACTGTTGAAGTCTTTCAGGTCTCACCCTGGAAACATGCGTGCTGCCGCTCGCAGAATCCCTCGCCCTCTGCGCAAGATGTACTACTCCGCCTATCAGTCTGAGTTATTCAATTGGGTTCTGATCGAGCGGATGATGAGAAGCCCGGACGGATTCCACGTGCCGTGGGGTGGAGACATCTGCCAACTGGAGGGGCGACGATCCCGATTTCATGTGGATACGGACCCCGTGGCACTGGAAAGGGAGCGTGAGCGCGCCCGCGCCGGAGAGATTTCGCCGACAGGGCCCATCTTTGGTCGCAAAATGAAGTTGCCGACCGGCGTCTCCGGCCAGATCGAGGCGCAGGTCCTTGAGTCGGAGGGTTTGCGACCCGAATCATGGTTATCTCACGTCAAGGGTCTGGATCTGGATGGGTCCCGTCGTCCGTTGAGGGTTCCCGTGGCAGATCCGGAAGCAGAATGGATCGATGGCGAGGGGTTGTGGCTGAGATTTGGATTACCCGCCGGTTCATTTGCGACGACGTTGCTCGATCAGGTGATGGGGCCTGAGGCCGCAAACAAAGAAACCCCCGGAATCGATGCCGATTCCGGAGGTTCCCCGATTGAATCTTCTGAAGGCCTTTCCGACGAAAACTGATCCTTCTCAGAGGATCATTTTGCGACAGGCACTTCACCCTTCTCAATGCTGATGACCTTGAAGGACTGGGTTCCGGTGGGAAGCTCCACCTCGAACTCGTCACCCTGCTTCTTTTGCAACAGTGCGGTTCCAAGAGGGGAAAGGTAAGACAGTACGCCCTCTTCAGGGCCACCGTCCCACGGACCGAGAATCGAATAGGTCACTTCACTGTCATTGGCGTTGGAATGGATCGTCACCCGACTTCCCAGGCTGACCTGATCTGTGGTGGCCTTGTCGGGGTCGATGATCTGTGAACGGTCCAGATCCGCCTGCAACTCAAGGACTCTCCGGTTGAGGTTTTCGCGTTCCTCAATGGCTGCGGTGTATTCAGCGTTCTCACTCAAGTCACCCAGGGCTGCTGCATCTCCAACGGCCTTGTAGATTTCAGGCAGTTTGACGTTTCTCAATTCCTCCAACTCTTTGCTGACTCGCTCGATTCCAAAAGTGGTCGAGTAAATCGCATTCGAGGTGGCCGCTGCTGCCTGAGTCTGCTTCATTCCAGCGAGTACCTTTGGGAATTTGCGCAGGATGACGGCTTTGAGTTTTTCAATGTTGGCATCGCTGATGGTTCTGAGACTGACGATCAGGTTGTAGATTTCCCGGGCGTCATGGATTTGGCACTGTTCGAGAGTTCGGTTGAGCATGTTGAATGGCTTGGCCGTCAAATGCTGGCGGAACCTTTTGACAGTGCGAGCGAGATCCGGGGTTTCCTTGTTGGAAAGTTCCAATGCCAGTCGATCGAGTAGGGAGAGGCATTGGCGGACGAGGTCTGGAGTGGAGACCCCATCGAGCATGGGGAAGTCTGCGGTGTTTGAAGCTGTGGCTCGGCGAGCAAGGAAGAGATATAGAAGCGGTGATTTGCCGGGCTGCCTCAGGGTGTCGATGGCAATCTCGTGCAAGACTTCCATTCTTTTTTCGTTGCGGAATTTTTCAATCAACAACTCACGAAGGGTATCGTCCGCGGCCATGAACAATTCCTCGGAGTTGTTGGCGAACTCATCCGGGTTGAGCTTGATGAGAATGTCGAGGGTTTCGTGAATCTCATCTTCTCTGGAAATGTTGTTGAGCAGATTGGCGACATTTTTTTCCTTGATCGCCAACGCACCGATGGCCATTTCTTCCTGACCGTTGCTGGCATGCTCTCGCAAAAGCAGCAGTGCGGAGACTCTTTCGGACCGGGGAAGGTCTCCACGGTCGACGTCCCTGCGCAATCGTGAGAATCCTTCCTCGAGACTGGAGATCTGGTCGGGTCCCAACTCGGCGAGGGCTTCACGGATGGATTGCAACAACTCGGACGGATTCAAGCCCTTGAACTTGCGGCTGAGACTGGTGTCCAGATCGTCAGGAGTATCGAGGAGGTAGAGTTCGTTGTTTTTGCCTCCGGTTTGGCCGACTAGGCTGTCCTTCTTGAGGGCATTGCGGGTGCGGGACCACCATTTGCTCCAAGAGGTCGCAGGAATCGCGGTCCCTGCAATCAGATCCTTGACCCTGGGAAGGGGCAGGGGCTTGCTGCTGGTGCGCAGGGCCAATTTGATCAACTCCACCGGCTCTTCTTCAGCCAGTCGTTTTAGCTCTTCCGGTTTACGCCATGCCATGACGAGGAAGTGGTCATGGTCGAGGGGAGTGCAAACCTGAGGCAAGGCCTCCAACTTCATGGAGTGCCCTTCTTTTTTCTCGAAGTCGATGATGGCCATCTCGGTTTTGGAGTCGAGGGACTTGACCTCACCCACACCCCAGCCGGAGCGGTGCTTGACGAAGGACCCCGGTTGATAGTGGACCATTCTCTTGAAGAGGGGGATGACTTCGCCTGGGCGAGTCCCTTTCATGAGGCCAGAGTTTTCAACACATGCATCAAAACCGTCAATGTGTCCGAAGTGTTCTTTGTAACTGGTCAGAAGGAGTTGTCTCATGTCCTCACTGCGGGGGAGAGTGCAAGCGAGAGTTTCAATGAACTCCAGTTTCTTTTCGGGAACCAGTGAGTCCGCATTTCCGGACTGATAGATGAGTTCCATCATCTGACCGGCGCGTTCTTCATGTCCCTGGGCAATCGCCGACTTTGCTGCAACCAGATAGTCCGGAAATTTGGTACTGCCTCCCTCGATGGCATCCAGCCAGGCTTCTTCGTAGTCGTCCCAGGACTGGTCTTTCAGAGCGCGTTCGGTTCGATCGAGGAATTGAGACATCTTGTTCCGTCCTATAAGCACCAGAGGTGCTCTCTCTTCAACTGTTGGTTGTTGCGTCAGAAATCCGACGCCCACCTGCCCACACACTTCTCTTCAGATTATTTGCAAACTCGTAAACCAACTGATTCTCGTCGGCAGCATCCCACAGGATCAGGTCGGCCCTTTTCCCTGTTTCCAGGGATCCACATGATTTTTCCCTCCCGAGGGCAAAAGCACCACCGAAAGTGGAAGCTTCAATGGCCTCAATCGGGGTCATCCCCATCCGCTGCACTGCCAATCCGATGATCATCAGCATGCTCTCGACGGTGCAGGATCCGGGGTTCCGGTCCGTTGCCAGTGCCACACGAAGCCCGGAATCGAGCATTTGGCGAGCCGGTGCATATCCGGGTTTCGACAGATAGAAGGTGGTTCCGGGCAACAGGGTTGCGACCACTCCTGCTTCCTTCATTGCGGCAATCCCCTCAGGAGGGGTCTTCATCAGGTGATCTGCACTGACAGCGCCGACTTCTGCCGCAACGGTGGACCCCCCTGAGGCGGCCATCTCATCCGCATGAATCTTGGGTTTCAGCCCGTGTCGTTTACCCGCTTCAAGGACCTTGCGGCTCTCAGCCGGGTCGAAGACACCCCGTTCACAGAAAACGTCACAGAACTCTGCGAGTCCCTCTTCTGCCACCGCGGGTATCATTTCCTCACATACCAATTTCAGATATCCGGCTTTGTCTTGCCGATACTCATCCGGGGTCTCATGAGCTCCCATGAAAGTGGCAACAATCTGTGCCGGGCAATCTCTGGCCAATTCCCGGATGGCACGCAGCATTCGCAACTCGGTTTCGAGGTCCAGCCCGTAGCCACTCTTGATTTCGATGGTGGTTGAGCCGGACGCCATCATTCGAGCGAGTCGGGGGCGAGCCTGAGCGACGAGATCTTCCAGTGAGGTTTCCCGGGTCATGCGAACAGAGGCTCGGATTCCGCCCCCGGCAGCGGCAATCTCTTCATAGTCCGCACCCGCACACCTTTGAACAAATTCAGCGGATCGATCTCCGCCAAAGACGAGGTGGGTGTGGGAATCCACGAATCCAGGGGTGATCAGCTTGCCGCTGGCATCGACCTCTTCGTCGGGATGGAAAAGACCGGCGATTTCACTCGCCGGTCCCATGGCTTTGATTTTTCCAGAGTCGATCGCGATCGAAACGCCTTCGTGAACTCCTGAACTTCCGGAGATCACCCTGCTGGCGTTGGAGAGGAGGAGATCGATGCGTTCCGGGGTCATCGGTGTCGATCTCGATTCATGGGAACCCAGACGTCCTGCTCCTCGGCGAAGGTCTTGGCTTCCTCATAGCCAGCGTCGACATGTCTCCAGACACCCATTCCCGGGTCATTGGTCAGGACCCGTTCAAGACGATTGGCTGCTTCCTCTGTTCCGTCTGCGACCACGACCATGCCAGCATGGATCGAGTTGCCGATCCCGACTCCTCCTCCGTGGTGGAGGGAGACCCAGGTAGCACCACTGGCAGTGTTGAGCATCAGATTCAGCAGAGGCCAGTCAGCGATGGCATCCGATCCGTCGAGCATCGCTTCCGTTTCCCGGTTGGGGGAGGCCACTGAACCGCAATCGAGGTGATCCCTGCCGATGACGATCGGAGCGGAGATCTCACCACTGGCGACCAGTTCATTGATCCGCAATCCCAATCGGGCTCTCTCACCGTAGCCGAGCCAGCAGATTCTCGAAGGAAGTCCCTGGAATTGAATCCGCTCACGGGCGGTTCGAATCCAGTGACACAGGTGCTCGTCTTCGGGGAACAGTTCGAGGACCGCTTCGTCGGTGCGGTAGATATCTTCCGGATCTCCACTGAGGGCGACCCAGCGGAAGGGACCCTTGCCGCGGCAGAAGAGGGGACGCACGTAGGCCGGTACAAATCCGGGGTAGTCGAATGCATTTTCGAGACCGGCGTCCTGCGCTTGACCACGGAGGTTGTTGCCGTAGTCGAAGCAGATCGATCCCGCATTCATCAAGCCGATGATGGCTTCACAGTGTCTGCGCATCGAATCTCTGGAAAGCTCTTCGTATCGATCCGGGTCTTCCGTCCGCAGGCGATCCGCCTCGGTGCAGGAAACCTGATCGGGAATGTAACCGTCGAGGGCGTCATGGGCACTGGTTTGGTCGGTCACCATATCGGGGACGATTCCGCGACGAAGGATTTCAGGGACGATCTGCGCCGCATTGCCGAGAAGTCCTACGGAACGGGCTTCTCCAGCGTCACACAATTCCTTGACCCTGTTCAGTGCTTCATCGAGATCCTCGTAGGACTCGTCGAGATAACGGGTTTCCAGTCGACGCTGAATGCGCGCGGGATCCACTTCAATGTTCAGGGAGACCGCTCCGGCAATGGAAGCTGCAAGGGGCTGTGCGCCACCCATGCCACCCAGTCCGGCGGTCAGGATCCAGCGCCCCTTAAGGTTGCCACCAAAATGCTGGCGACCCGCTTCGACGAAGGTTTCATAGGTTCCCTGAAGAATCCCTTGGGTACCGATGTAAATCCATGATCCGGCGGTCATCTGTCCGTACATCATCAGGCCTTCAGCCTCGAGACGACGGAACTCCTGAATCGTTCCCCAACGTGGAACCAGATTGGAGTTGGCGATGAGAACCCTTGGTGCGTCGGGATGGGTTTTGGCAACGCCCACCGGTTTTCCACTTTGAACCAGAAGCGTTTCGTCGGGGGCCATCTCCTTGAGAGTTTTGCAAATGGCCTCAAAGCAGTCCCAGTTGCGGGCAGCCTTGCCTGAGCCTCCGTAGACCACCAGGCGATCCGGGTCTTCGGCCACTTCAGGGTCGAGGTTGTTCATGAGCATTCTCAGGGGAGCCTCGGTCAGCCAACTGGAGCAGGAGATTTCCTGTCCACGGGGAGCACGAACGGTGCGGGCTGAGCCGACGGTTTCAGGATTCGAAGACATGGGGGATGCCTTTCCACCGGGTCTGAACTCTTGCCGGTATAGATTGATGTCACCTCATTCCATGGGGGGATGCAACCAAAACAGAATCGATCATCCGGGTTGGCTGGACGATCCAAGAATGCTCGAAACGGATCTGTCTTGTGTCACAATGTTGACACACAGGTTGAAGGTTCAAAATCAGGTCTGCCAGTTTCGCAGACTCGTCATTCTCGGGAGGAAACCCGGGGGGACCGGGTCGCATGAACTGAGAAGAAGTGTTGGCCAGAGTTCAGTATTGAGGGAGTGAAATGCGCATAACCCGGGCAAAGGCATTCGGAACCTGCTTCGGAGTCAGGGATGCCATCGAGGCCGCTCTCGATCCCTCCTTCTCCGGTGACCTGACGATTGTGGGCCAACTGGTTCACAATCCGCAGACGGTTCAAAAACTGAAGGACCACGGGGTGCAGATGGTCGATTCCATCGACGACGATATCTTCTCCAACAATGTCATGATTACGGCCCATGGAACTGCAGCCAGTGTCAAAACTGAACTGGAGTCCCGGGGTTACAACGTTTTCGACGCTTCCTGCCCATTGGTCTTGCGGGTGCATACTGCTGTCAGGCGACTGGTTGACGAAGGTTGGCACCCGGTTGTCTTCGGCCAAAGCCAGCATGTGGAAGTCAGGGGGATCGTTGGCGATCTCGAAGACTTCACGGTCATTGGCAGTGAGGAAGACATCGAAAAGCTCTCTTCCCGAGACCGGATCGGAGTTGTCTGTCAGACCACCCACCGAATCCGTGATGCCCGCGAGCTTCTTGATCAGATCCGCGCCCGTTTCCCGCAAATGGAAGTTCAGTTTGTCGATACCGTCTGCAAGCCGACCAAGGATCGCCAAAGTGCGGTAGAGGAATTGGCAGACGAACTCGCAGTGGGCAACGGCATGATGATAGTGGTGGGGGGGTACAACTCTTCCAACACCCGCAAGCTCCTTGAAGTCTGCAAGGAAAAGGGAGTTCCGGCGCACCACATCGAGAATGAGGACCAGCTGGAGCAGACCTGGTTTTCCGAAGTGGATCACGTCGGGATTACTGCCGGAACCTCCACTCCCCATGAGGTCGTCGACGCGGTTCACGACCGAATTGTCGTACTTTCCCCGAATTAGGGGGGCGTCGCAGACTATGGGCAGACCCCTCCCGAATTGCGGTATCAGGTCATAAATACCGGAACTGACCGACTTTGCCGGTGTTTATCCGCCGTGGCATGATGAAATCCTGTGGATTGTCGAGAACTGAACCCGCTTTTGATACGATTGATGGGGTATTACACAGCCCCAGAGTCCAGACCGTCAGGCGAGATCCAATCCTCTCGCTTCGGTCGATTTGAATGGAAGATTGATGAACTCTCACGAGTCCTCCGAAAAGAATGGTTCCTTCATAACCTCTCTCTTATGGGTCCGTTTTGTGTGTGTGTTTCTTCTCGTATTGATTTTGATGCCTGCACCGGGTTATTCGGAGTCGGGTTCGACTCCGCTGACGACTCGCCGCATTGCGAGTGGAGTTTCGAGACCGGTTCTGGTGACGGCTCCCGATGGTGATTTTGAACGTCTCTTTATCGTTCAGCAGGCGGGTATCATTCGTATCTATGACATGACGAGTGGCAACCTGTTGACGACGCCGTTCCTCAACGTCAATTCCATCGTCGGTGGAGGTACTTCCGGTGCCGATGAGCGTGGGCTTCTCGGGATGGCATTCCACCCCGACTACCTGAACAACGGCTTCTTCTACCTTTACTACACCAACAACAGCTCTGATACGGTGGTTGCACGGTTCTCGGTATCCTCATCAAACCCGGATGTGGCAAACCCGAGTCCGGACCAGATTCTGTTTACCCAGAACCAGCCCTTCACCAACCACAATGGAGGCATGATCGCATTCGGTCCGAATGACGGTTATCTGTACATTGGTTTGGGAGACGGAGGATCTGCCAATGATCCTCAGGGCAACAGCCAAAACCAAAACACGAGACTGGGGAAGATGCTGCGCATCGATGTCGATGGTGGCAGTCCCTATGCGATTCCGCCCGACAATCCCTTTGCCGGTCCGGGGGCTCCCCTGGACGAGATCTGGGCATCCGGCCTTCGCAACCCATGGAGATTCTCTTTCGACCGACTGACAGGTGACATGTACATCGCCGACGTCGGCCAGTTCAACTGGGAAGAGATCAGCATCCAGCCCGCTTCCTCCGCAGGGGGGGAGAACTACGGTTGGCGCTGCATGGAGGGCAACAGCTGCACCGGTCTCTCCGGTTGTGCCTGTAATGCCGCTTCACTGACCGATCCTGTGCAGGTTTATTCTCACGGATCCGGTTGCTCGATCACGGGTGGAAATGTCTACCGTGGCTGTGCCATGCCGGACATGCACGGAATCTACTTCTACTCGGACTGGTGCTCGAGCACGATCTGGTCCTTCGAGTGGAATGGCTCTTCTGTGCAGAACTTCACCAACAGGACATCCGAACTGGACCCTCCCGGATCCCAGTCGATTGCGGGTGTGACCGGATTTGGTGAAGACGCCTACGGTGAAATTTACATCTGTGACTGGAACGGCGGCGAGATCTTCAAGATCGTGCCTGCCAACATCGATGCTTTGGATGCCAATGGCAACTTCATCGTCGATTCCTGCGAGTGTGCCATCGGCAACACCACAGACTGCAACAACAATGGCGAGCCGGATGCCTGTGATATCGCTTCCGGAATCGAAGTGGACTGCAACGAGGACTCGATCCCCGATTCCTGTCAGACTCCGGTGAATGATTGCAACAGCAATGGCATCGAGGACAGTTGCGACATCGCCGCCGGAGCATCCGATTGTGACGGCGACGGAATCCCCGACACCTGCCAGCTGGACACTCAGGACTGCAATGACAACGGGGTGCACGATGTTTGTGACATCAACAACGGAACCCTGGTGGATTGTGATTTTGACAATCTTCCCGATTCCTGCGAAGTCGTGAACGGCACTGGCGAGGATTGCAACAGCAATACCCTCCTCGACAACTGTGAAATCGATCTCGGAATCGCAGACGACTGCAACAACAACGGTTCCATCGATTCCTGCGAAGTCGATGCGGGAACGGCCGCTGACTGCAACAACAACGGTAATCCGGACAGTTGCGACATCGCCAGTGGTGCTGAGCAAGACGACAACACCAACGGGATTCCCGACAGTTGCGAAGCCGCAAACTTCAAGCGTGGTGATCCGAACGAAGATGGTGTCGTCAACATTGCCGACGCGGTGAGGATTCTTGGCTTCCTCTTCAACAACGAGGCGGAGCCGTCCTGTCTGGATTCCACCGATGTCAATGATGACGGATCTCTGGATATCTCGGACGGGGTTGCGCTGCTGACCTATCTCTTTGGTTCGGCTTCGTTGCCACTGCCTGGTGAAAACTGTGGTCCGGATCCGACAGCGGATGGACTCGATTGCGGCAGTTACTCCAACTGCCCCTGAGCCGGATGAGTGGATTTGAAAAAGGGCGAGGCCAATGGCCTCGCCCTTTTTTTGTTGGCTGGGTCAGGCTCTTGAAGCGATCTGGGAAGAGCGTTTCTCAGAGACGAATCGCTGAGGAGGCTGGATCAAATCTCTGTCCCCGAACGACGGTTTCAAGAATCGTGCCCGGGAAGGGATGCCCTTCGAAGGGGGACCAGCCCGCTCGACTGCGGACTGCCGATCTCTCTATCGTCCACGATTGGTTCGGGTCGACGATCGTCAGCGAAGCCACAGCTCCCGGTGTCAGTTGACCCAAGGTTCCTCTGGTAAAGGGGTCGAACAGTTCTGCCGGGCGGGTGGAGGCGCGATCTACCAGTACTTCCCAGGGGAAACCCTCGCTGGCCAGTTGGCACACATAGGCACCGAAGGTATCGAGTTGAGGGACCCCTGAGATTCCCTTGCGATTTTCCTCCACGGTGTGGGGAGCATGATCGGTCGCCAGTACTTCGATGGTTCCATTGAGCAAAGCCGCTTTGAGGACTTCCCGATCGTGGGGAGTCCGCAGGGGGGGATTCATCTGGAGCCACTCACCGCACTGCCACTGGTGGCGGTTCTCCATATCAAAGGCGAGGTGATGGGGGGTCACTTCAGTGGTGACCACTTGACCTTCGGAGCGGGCCTTTTCGATTTGGTACAGACCCTCCGCAGTGGAGAGGTGGGCAATGTGTGCCGTGATATCGAGTTCCCGACAAACCTTGAGAATCGTTTCAATCGCGGCGACTTCCGCCTCGGGGGGGCGACGTTTCTCGTGGGTGTCCTCATTTTGTGCTGCGATCAGCATCGGCGGATCTTCTGCGTGGAAGGTGACTCGTTGACCACGGTAGTTTTCAAGCACCGCAGTCACACCCTTGTCTCCCCATGAATCGATTTCACCGACGCTCGGGCCGAAGTAACACTTCCAGGGGATCTCGGAAGAGAAACAGTCTCCTTCGGGGGTCACCAGGCCATGGATGACCACATCGACGAGTGCGGTTTCATCAGCGAGATCCCGTTTTCGCTGATAGTCCTGCTGATTGCTGGGGGGAATGGGGTTGTTGGGCATATCGCCCATCAGCACCACACCGCCCTGAATTGCGGCTTGACTCGAGGAGAGGAAATCTTCCTTGTATCGATGTTCTCCACTGGGGTCATCACGACAGTGAACATGGATATCGAGAAAGCCGGGGCACACATGGATGCCTTCGGGCCAGACGACGTCCGGCTCTCCGGTGAGGTCACCCCGTTCGATGATCGTTCCCGACGATCGACAGATCCGGAGACGTTCACGGGTCACGCCCCCGCGTTCCAGCAGGTCTCCTTCCAGAAGCCATTGATCCTGTGAATCCTGCATTAGCGTGAATCTCCCGCACCCACAGAGTCCTGTGGGTAAAGGATCCAGCGATCGTGGATCAGCAAGGCCACGTCGTCAAAGCCGTCGCCGTCGAAGTCTTCGACAAGGATCGCTCTCGGTTCGACACCACGGCCTCCTCCAGAGAAGGTTTTCTTTTCAAAGACCGGGAACCCAAGAGCGGGCTCAAACCCCCGAGGGGTTCCGGCGAGAATCTCCAACTCACCCCGCGCCCCATCGATGGCTGCCAGATCGATACGGCCGTCGCCATTCAGGTCACCGGTGGCGATGGCAGTGATGCGTGAATTCTCATGGCGTGCGCGACGGGTGAAGGACTCAAGCATCTCCAGTGATCCTGAAGAGGGTCCGGCGACCATGAGGGCGCGGTCATTGAGGATCAGCAGCTCTTCGACGCCGTTGCCGAGGTCGAGAGAAAACGCCTGGAGGATTTTCTTGAAGGGACCCTCCTGCGAGGAGATCACGCCGGTTTCGGTGGCCAGATGGATCATGCTGTTGCCCTGATCCACCAGAGCAATCTGAGCCTTTTTACCGCTGGCCGCATCGGTCCAGTCGACGGCAGCAGAAGCCGCGATCTCTGCGCCGCTGCCGGGGATATCCAACTGACGCAAGACCCGGGCTTTATCCGCAGTGATTTCAACGATGCGTGCACGGTCCTTCTGTGAGACCAGGATTTTGCCCGGTGCCAGACTGGTGATCTTGCCGCCGGACTCGATGGTGGCGGGGGCGTCGATTTCGGAGATCGTCCAGGAGTCGTCTTCTTCATCGCGACTCATCGAAAGTAATCGAGGTGCACTGAAGGGGACTTCGACCACGATCAGGACGGTGTCATCCGCGCCGGGGAAAAGACGAACCGAAGAGGGTTCACGACTGATTTTTCCGATGGGAAAACTGTTGTCGCCGTAGACCAGTTCATAACTGCCGCGTTCGTACTTGTTCAGTGAAAGCAGGTCACCTGTGGGAGTCATGCCTCCCAGTGCGATCAGGGTTTCCAGGTCCCGTGAAAGTGACTGGATTTCAGGGAATGAGAATCCGCGTCCTTCGATCTGACTGACACCGAGACCCCCTTCCGATTTACTGAAGACGTAAACCTTTCCATCGGCCACAAAGAGGCTTTCCGGCTTTTGAAGGGTGGGGGATGCGATTCCGGGAAAGAGATCGCCTTCCTCATTGAAGATGGGGATCAAACGGGAATTTTTGACGTCGAGGACGACCACATCCTGATCGCCGTCACCATCGAGATCGCCATGGGCCATGCGACTCTTTCCCAGGCCTGCAGCGGACAAGGGGATCGCACGAATGCCAACGGTCTCTTTGGCTGACGATATCGGTTCAACCTGATATCCGGTCAGGACAGGCCGTTCCCTCTCTCCGAAGAAGAAGATCGGTTTCTGATCCATCATTCCATGACCCAGGAAGCGACCGCTCTCGATTTTGAGAAGTTGCTCCGGAGACCAGTTCCTGTTTTCTTCTGCGATACGTTTGCGAGTACGGAATGGGTAGGGCCGATCGGAGGCTGCCGTACTGATCGAAACGAGATCTGGAGATCTGTCCCCATCGATATCCACCGGCAGCAGAAAGCGTGCTCCTCCCGCAGAGCCGTGAATCAGTTTATTTTCGATCAGGTTGGTGGTCCCTTTTTCCCATTTCAGCAGACGGACCCCATCGCTGGTTAGAACCATCAGCGTGGTTGCCAGTCCTTGGGAGGTGATGGAGGTTTCGGCGGCCAGAGAGTGGGGGCCCCGTGCCAGGTCTTCCATGCGAATACGATCGAAGCGTTTGAAGCGTGTTTTCGCTTCGCTGCTTCCCCAGAGAACTTCCAGGCGATCGGCGCCGGGGCAGGAGATGACCAAATCGATGGCACCGTCCTGGTTGAGGTCGACAGAGGTCAGCGCTTCTACGGCAGCTCCGATGCTGGTCTCCTGACGACGCCAGCCGTCCGGATCGACGAGGGTGTTGCCCGCTTCCATGTGCACGAAGCCTTCTGTCCCGGGATCCCGGAGGAAGTGGACCAACTCACCGCGATCGTCGATCCAGATCGTCAGGTCAAGATCCCCATCCGCATCCAGATCGGCAGCATGCCAGGGACCTCCCGCTGCACCGAGGCGAAACACATCCATTCCCGCGAACCCGAAGTCTCCCATCCGGTCCTGCGCAGGGAGGACATCGACGGTCGTGAAGAGGAGGGGGAGCAAGAGGAGGGGGAGTGTTTTTGGCCTATTGCAGAGATACCGGGAAAGTTGTTGGGCAATGGTCATGGATTCTCCTGTAAGTCGTCTGGGTGACACAGATGTCTGCCACATTCACCTTGCACAGGGGAAAGGCAGCATCCAAGATACAAAACGCATCCGTGTTCCTGAATCTTGGATTCTGGGAGTGGAATCAGGGCTCCGCAAGGCGGGATCCGCAGGTTTCCACAAACGACTGGTCGCGTTGCGACAGCAGCGTTTCAGCCCCCCGATTTCACCTCGGCACGGGTCCATTCGTGGAGAAGATGAATACTTCCTGCGAGTGACCGTCATGATGGAACATCATCTGAGCTGGAATGCCGGATCATTGGAAAGAAAGTAGAGGTTCCCTTGGGTTTTTCCCCGATTCTATACCGCATTTCACTGGTCCCATCGCTGGTCCTGTCACTCTCATTATTGAGTTCTCCAGATGCATGGGCATGGGAGAATCTTTCCCAGGTGTCAAAAGACGAATCCCTGATGGAGATTGATCTGATCGGTGGTGCGAGTGTCAAAGGGGTGATCGTCAAGGAAACGGGAACAGAGATCTTTGTCGATATCGGTCCGACCATCGTGACGTTGCCAAAGAACTCGATCCGTGATCGTCGTCCCGTTGCCTCGAAGGACAATGCCGAAGCGGAAGCCCCTGAAGGACAGGTCTATCGACTGGGATCGGGAAAACCGCTGCCCCTTGAGGAAGCGGAGACCCTCGCCCGTGGAAGCGTCGTGCGCGTCCTTGCCGGAGGAGGGCTCGGCAGCGGGTTCATCATCAATGAGGGCGGCCTGGTGATCACCAATGTCCATGTGGTCGAAGGTCAAAGGGATATCCAGTTGACGGTTTACCTCGACGATGCGGAAGGCGGATCTCGCAAGGAACAAATCGAGGACGTCGAAATCGTTGCTCTCAATCCCTTTCTGGATCTGGCACTGTTGCGCATTCCCAATGCGGATCAATACCCCCTGAGACCGGTCAAAATGGCGTCCTCGGACGCTCTGGAGCGGAGTCAGAAGGTCTTTGCTGTGGGAACTCCCCGCGGTTTTGAGCGTACTGTCAGTGAAGGGATCGTTTCTGATCCCTACCGATCCTTTGAGGGGCAGTGCTACATTCAGACCACGACACCCATCAACCCCGGAAACTCCGGAGGAGCCCTCTTCAATGAAGCGGGGGAAGTGGTGGGAGTCACCAACATGAAGATTCTCCAGTCGGAAGGGCTGAACTTTGCCATTCCCCTGGATCAGGTCAAATTTTTCATCGATCGCAGGGAATCCTTCCTCTTCGATGAAAGCCAACCCAACACGGGGGTGAGATACCTTACCCCACCCAAAAAGATTCAACCCGGGGAGTGACCCGTATCCCCAATGCAAAGACGTTCCCAAAGAGTGGGAACCCGGAAGGAACTTTCATGGCGAACAAGTTGTTCGGCCTGCTGCTCGCAGCCCTTTTGACGTTGACCCCCAGTTTCGTTGAGGCTGGCGACGTCGGAAAAATGGACCAAAACACCATCGTTGCCGTCTCCATCGATGACTGGCAGGGAATGATCTCTTCAGGGAAGGAGTCTTCTTTCTCACAGTTCATGGAGGAACCCTCCGTGAAGGAGATCTGGGACCGACTCTTCAACGGATTTTCCAAAATGATGAGTGCCGAGATTTCCCTGGAGGAGTCGGACAGCGAGGCTGTGGACTTCCTCAAGAATCTTCTCTCCCGCTGGTACGCGGAGAACACCGGTTCATGGGTTCTTGGAATCGGTTACGCCATGGATCCGAATATGGGATTTCCCATGCCGAACCTGTTGCTCGATTTCAATGGCCCTGAGGATCTGGGAGAGCCGCATCGTGAGCTCTTGACTCTGATTCGCAGTCAGTTGGAGGGGCAGGAGCCGCCGATGATTCCGACCGCCTTCAGTATCGGCGAGATGGAATTCAATGGCCTCGAGGCGATGCCCGGAGTGGGAATCTTCATCGGTCAGCAGGAGACACGTCATGTGGTCGGAACCAGCCGTGCCGCTCTCAACAAATACCTGAGCGAGGGGGATACTGCGGTTGGCGGCAACTTCTCGACGACCAAAGTATACAAGAGCGCACAAAACCAGCTTCGTCGTGGATCTGAGTCCTTCTTCGTCAATCTGGACGCCCTTTGGAACCTGGTTCCCCTGGCCCAGATGATGATGGGCGCAGGTGGTGGCGACATGGGAGGCCCCAGCATCTCTGAGGTCCTCGCTGCGACCGGAATCGATTCGGTTTCTGGAATGGCGATCCGTTCCTACACCGAAGACGGAGGGTCCGGCTCTGACACCATCGTGGCAATGGAAGGGCGTAAGGGCCTCATGAGCCTGATCCCCACAGAGAATGGAGACATCCGCCTTCCCGATTTTGTCTCTGACAAGTCGATGAACGTTTCCCTGATTCGCCTCCAATTCGACAACATCGTTGAATCGGTCGTTGAGATGGTGGCGGTTCTGGAAGGATCTGACCCCGACGAAATGCGTGCCATGCTCGACATTCAAATGGAGATGATGTCCGGTGAACTCGGGTTTGATCCCCGTGAGATGCTCGACGCCATGGAGGGGTCGATCGTTCTTGCATCCCCAGCAGCGGACGACAACGCCCCGCTGATGCAAAACCCCATGGAGATGATGATGGGGCAGAGCACCTCCGGAAACTTCATGATCCGGATGCGTGATCGCAAGGTCTTCGACAAGATTCTCGATGTCATGACCGGCCCCGAAATGATGGGAGCGATGGTCAAGAAGGATACCTTCATGGACCTCGATGTCTGGACCTACGATCCGCTGGGTGACATGCCCCCCGAGTTTGCGGGACAGGGACCGGCACTCGCACCTTCGTGGACGATGACGGATGACTGGCTGGTGATCGCCATGAGCAATGACGATCTCAAGGAGATGATTCGTTCCTCCAAGGGCGAGGGCCGCAAGTTCATGGACAACCCGGAAATCAAGAAGGTACTGGCTCAGGTTCAGGCTACTTCCGGCATGAGCATCGGGTTTACGGACGTGGGAGAGAACTTTGCGACTGCTGCCAACGTTCTGCGTCCTCTTCTGGGTTTCCTGCCACTGATGGCGGGAGAGTTGGCCCAGGATGAAAACCTGCTCTTCCTCTTTGATCCCTCCAACATCCCGGAATCGGATCTGTTCCGTAAATACTTCGGTTGGGCGGCGTCCCGTGTCTCCATCGTTGAGGACGGCGTGAAGATCTACAGCTTCTCCGAATGGCCGGCGAAGGATGGAGATTCTGGAAGCGATGAAGAGAAGAAGGAAGCCAAGAAAGAGCCGGTTCGGTTCTAGTCTTCCTTTTCTGAATCGACGTTGACTCTTTCCAATAGCCCCCCGGCAGGATCCCTGCCGGGGGGCTATTGTTGCATCTGGCCATTGTTGTCTCTGACCGGGGAGAACCAATGGGGTTCGCTCCCCCTGTGGGAGAGAAGCGGTTACCATGAAATCACCAAGGCCCCGACAGGGGTGGGAAGGATGTCAGTACCATGACTCTGACCGACGGATTGACCGGACGCCGGGGACTGATTCTGGGAGTCGCCAACGACCGCAGTATCGCCTGGGGAATCGCCAAAGTGCTCGCCAACTCAGGGGCTCGACTCGGTTTTACTTACCAGGGGGACCGCCTTGAGCGCAGGGTTCGCCCTCTCGCTGAGGAAGCGGGGGGTGAAATCATCACTTCCTGCGATGTCTGCGACGAGCAAGACGTCCAGCGTCTCTTCGAAGAAGTGGACGAGAAGTGGGGGGGACTCGACTTTCTGGTTCACTCCATCGCTTTTGCGGACAAGTCCGATCTGGAAAACGAATATCTGGACACTTCCCGCGATGGTTTTCTGAAGGCTCATGACGTCAGCGCCTACAGTTTCACCCATCTGGCCCGAGAAGCCGCCCGTCGAATGGAGCCGGGGGGATCGATGATGACCCTCAGTTACCTGGGGGCAGAGCGAGCCGTAAGGGGATACAACGTCATGGGTGTGGCAAAGGCCAGTCTGGAAGCGAGTGTTCGCTATCTCGCGGCAGATCTGGGTCCCAAAGAGATTCGCGTCAATGCCATCAGTGCTGGCCCGATCCAGACTCTGGCCGCACGCGGGATCAGCGGATTTTCCGACATCTTTTCTGAAGTCGAGGGACGGGCAGCGATGGGACGCGGTGTCACCATCGAAGAGGTGGGTAATGCCGCCGCATTCCTGCTTTCTCCTCTGGCCAGCGGAATCACCGGCGAAGTCATCTACGTCGATGGTGGTTTCCGCATGATGGGATAGGACCTGTCTCGTGCGGTTGGCGATCGCCCAGCTCAACACCACTGTGGGAGACCTTGAGGGGAACCGTACCCTCATATTGGATGCTCACAGGGAAGCGGCAAAGCAAGGCGCGGATCTGGTTCTCTATCCGGAGCTGGTGACCTGTGGATATCCGCCGCAGGATCTGGTGACCCGTCCCGATTTTGTTTCTGCGGTAGCGCAATTGAATCACCATTTGGCCGAGTCTCTGAGTGCCGGACCCGCTGCAGTCTTTGGAACTCTGGAGGGGGCCGCTAAAGGCGCATCCCGGCCAGTCCATAACAGTGCGTGGGTGGTGGACGGTGGCCGGATTCTCGGACGCCACGACAAGATCCTCTTGCCCGCATACGATGTTTTTGATGAGTCACGTACCTTTGAACCGGGGGGGGAAGCCCAGCCCGTCGAGATTCGTGGTCAGTCTGTGGGCATCGCCATCTGCGAGGATTTGTGGACGCTACCGGTTCCCGGTCAGCCTCCCTATCCACGACAACCGGGGAAGGAATTGGTCGACAAGGGTGCGACCCTGATTCTTTGTCCATCTGCGAGTCCTTTCCATGAAGGCCGTCATCTCGTTCGTGAGCAGGTCTTTTGTGAGCACAGTCGACAGTGGGGAGTTCCGTTGGCCCTCGCCAATCTGGTGGGGGGCAATACTGAATTGATCTTTGACGGCCGCAGTTTTCTGGTGAAGCCGGACGGCAATTTTCTGCGACTTCCCACATTTGAATCCGCTGTTTTCTGTGTGGACGAACTGAGTGATTCACAAGATGAGGTGGGGCAGCAGGGGGAAGCCCTTGCAGATGCATTGATCCTCGGTATTCAGGATTTCCTCGGCAAATGCGGCCTTCAGAAAGTAGTTCTGGGTCTCAGTGGTGGCATCGATTCGGCAGTGGTCGCAGTTCTGGCCACGGCGGCCCTCGGTGCGGAGAATGTCACCGGTGTGGCCATGCCGGGACCCTATTCTTCCGCGGGCGCCCTCACCGATGCGGAAGAGTTGGCCAAAAACCTTGGTATCGAATTTGAGGTGGTTTCCATCGAGGAGACTTACCAAAAGATGCACACCGATCTGGAACCTCTCCTCGGAAGTGGAGACTGGGGGGTCGCCCAGGAGAACCTTCAATCCCGATTGCGCGGTAACATCCTCATGACCATCGCCAACCGGACTGGGGCGATGGTGCTGGCAACGGGGAACAAATCGGAACTCTCCGTCGGATACTGCACCCTTTACGGTGACATGTGTGGAGGCCTTGCACCCCTCGGAGATGTCTCCAAGCAGGGGGTCTATCAACTGGCACGGCTCAATCGTTTTCAGGGGCAGATTCCGATTTCGACCATCGACAAGCCACCCTCCGCGGAGCTGGCCCCGGACCAGGTCGATACGGACAGCCTGCCACCCTACGACCAGTTGGATGCGATCCTGACCGCCTGGATCGAGGAGAGATGCTCCTTTGCCGAAATCGTGGCCCGGGGCATTCCGGAGGAGTCTGTTCGCCACGTGATCCGCCTGATCGAACTCAGCGAGCACAAACGCAGGCAATCTGCCCCCATTCTGAGGGTGACGCCCAGGGCCTATGGCGTGGGTCGCAGGGTGCCGATTGCCCGATCTCTGGATGGCTGGCAGTACCGGAGTCAGACACCCGGCGGAGAAACCGGGGCCTAGGCTCACTTTCGGCCCCAGGCTCTTCACCGCCAGCTTGCCAAAGGTGATCAGTGATCTTGACCGGAAAATCCGGAACCCCTTGCCCCCGTGTAAATTAGCATTGAAACTGCAGGTCAGACCTACGAGGCCCGGTGGGATTTTCCCGGTGAGCCCCGTGGGCCTCAAACAATCAACAAATCGATCAGATTCAGGGCTGCTGGCACCGGTCGTGCCGGCGGAGTCTGGGGACAGCCGTGTCTGGAAATGCCTGTATCGATTTCTTACGGACCTGGGCGCACAAGCCCACCACGTGAAAGACAAGCTGAGGATGAACGACAAGACGAACGAAGATGCGGTTCTTCACCTCGGAGATCAGAAGATCTCCCTGCCCGTATACGTCGGAACAGAGGGGGAGAAAGCGATCGATATCAGCAGCCTCCGCAAGGAGAGCGGATTCGTCACTCTCGATCCGGGTTACGTCAATACAGGTAGCACTCTCAGCTCAGTCTGCTTTATCGATGGTGAAGAAGGAATTCTTCGCTACCGCGGTTACCCCATCGAGCAGCTGGCACTGAATTCGAACTTCGTTGAAACCAGTTACCTGCTGATCCACGGCGACCTGCCCAATCCTGAGCAATACGAAACATTCCGCACCAATCTTCGATTCCATTCGATGATTCATGAAGACATGCGGCACTTTTACGACGGGTTTCCGTCGTCGGCACACCCGATGGCAATTCTCTCGGCGATGGTGATGGGGTTGTCGACCTTCTACACCGACATCGAAGATCCGGAGAATGACGACAACATGGACCTGACCATTTGTCGTCTGCTTTCAAAGGTTCGAACCCTGGCAGCCTTCAGTTTCAAGAAGTCGATTGGCCAGCCCTTCATCTACCCGGACAACTCCCTGAGTTACTGCGGTAACTTCATGCACATGATGTTCCGTGTCCCGGCTGAGCCCTACCACGTAGACCCTGAGGTGGAGAGAGCACTCAATCTGCTGTTGATCCTGCATGCGGATCATGAGCAGAACTGCTCGACCTCGACGGTTCGCATGGTGGGAAGTTCCCTGACCAATCTTTACGCCTGCATCTCCGCTGGAATCAGTGCCCTGTGGGGTTCCCGCCATGGGGGAGCCAATCAGGCTGTCCTCGAACAGTTGTCGATGATCCACGAGAATGGTCAGGACGTCGAAGCCTTCATGGAGCAGGTCAAGGACAAGGATTCGCCGACCCGCCTGATGGGATTCGGGCACCGCGTTTACAAAAACTACGACCCGCGAGCCAAGATCATCAAGGAAGCCTGCGACAGGCTTCTCGATCACCTCGGAGTTGAGGACCCGCTTCTCGATGTGGCTCGCCGCCTTGAGGAGATTGCCCTCAACGACAACTACTTCATCGACCGTAACCTGTATCCGAATGTCGATTTCTACTCCGGTATCATGTACCGGGCGATCGGGATTCCGACCAACATGTTTACGGTGATGTTTGCTCTTGGAAGATTGCCCGGGTGGATCGCACACTGGCTTGAGCAGCGCAACAATCCGAAGGACAGGATTCAGCGCCCTCGACAGATCTACACCGGAGAGCAGATTCGGGAGTATCCCCAGTAGGGCTGATCCTGTTGTCGAATTAGCTCAGGAGCCTTCGATCCATTCCGGAGGGCCGTCTGTATAGTGTTCGTGCTTCCAGACTGCGACGTCGGCCTTGATCTCTGTCATTCCCCGTTCGAGCAGGGCGAAGCCCTCTTTTCTGTGGGGGAGCGAAACTCCGAGAAGAATGCTGGTTTCACCGACTTCGAGCATTCCCAATCGGTGGATCGCGATCGCTTTCCTGGCCCCTGACTGAACCAGTCCTTCCACGATTTTCTCGAGGCTTCTCAGGGCCAGGGATTCATGGGCGTGATATTCGATTCGGGTGACACTTCTATCCCTGTTCAGATCACGTACCACTCCGCAGAAGAGATGAATGGCACCACAGGCGTCATCGGTCAGCCAGCTGCGTGCCGCTTCGGTATCGATCACTTCGCGACAGAGGCGTGCTTCAAATGCAGACGGCATTTCTAGCCGCCACTCACGGGAGGGATCAGTGCGATCTCCTGACCCTCGGAGATGATGGCGTCAGGGTCTGCAAACTCGTCCCCGATGGCGACGCGGACGTGGGCCAATTTCCCTTGCAGGTAAGGATGGGCTTCGCCGATCTCCTGCAGGAGAGTCGAGACGGTGGATCCCTCTGGCAAGGTCATTTTCAGGGTCGGGGAGCCGACATCATCTTTCAATGAAGCAAAGAGCAGAAGTTCCAAATCCATGATTCCTCCAGAAGCCAGCATCTGCACAGATACTTCGCGGGTCAATGGTATC
Organism: uncultured bacterium; assembly: GCA_913056395.1. Taxonomy (GTDB): domain Bacteria; phylum Planctomycetota; class UBA8108; order UBA1146; family UBA1146; genus UBA12191. Next base: position 57,324 of record CAJXMG010000001.1, read on the forward strand.
GACCGTTCAATTTTGCTTCAGATACTCACGCCAGGTGTCAATTTCCTGTTGGCGAAGGTTGATTGGAGCGTTCATCCAGAAGTCCGGATTGACGATGGTCCGTTGCCGGGAGATTCGTGCAAGGGCCTGAGCGGCGATCGCTCTCAGTTCACCATCCTCCGATTCGAGACAATCGACGACGGCTTCAACGATGGAAAAACTGCGCGACGAAGGCACAACTTCTCGACAGATCGATTTTTTCTGATCAATCGTCGCGGAAGCCATAAAGTCGAAGAAGCGATCGATCCACTTTGATCGCAGGGTCCTCGACCACCGACTCGATCGGGATCCGATCAACTCGACGACGCGACACCATGCCCATATGGGATCTGCAGAGGACTCCAATTCGGCATCCAGTGCTTCAGAGATCGCCGACCCATCATTGCGAAACTGACCGATAGATCCTTCAATTGCCCAGCGCCTCAATCGGGAGTCGCTGAGGTGTTTTTGAATCTGGTCTCGGGCGCGGGTAGCCAGATCGTCAACGAACCCGGGGACGAGAACAGCGAGTTCTTTTTCCTCGAGTTCAATAATCTGCGACAACTTCTCCTCAAATGACAACTGGGGATCGGATTGATTCAGAAGGTGCCACAGGAATCCCCAAGAAAGGGCGTATCGGTAGAGCAGTTCTGAGTCGGCACTGTAAAACTGGCCATAGTCGCCCTCGATGGTCTCGAGAAGATCTCCCAGAAATTGGCTTCTTCCTCTGCGGCGCAGCTCTCTTCGACACTTGTCGTAGTACTTGATGTGAAAGGGGGGAATGGCGAAGGAACCATCCCCTGGATCAAAACCGCCCTCGAAATGACAGGCGATTCCCTCAACCAGCCACCAGCGGCCTTCAACTCCTGGAATTTGCGAGGTGAGGTGGTGAGCCAGTTCGTGTTGAAAGGTATCGAGGGAGTCCGGTTCGAGAAGAATGGAATTTCCATCCTCGTCCGGTGCACCCGAGAGCCAAATGATGTCGAGGAGGCTGTTGTACCAGCCTGCGAAACCAACACTCCCGCGTCGAATGACCGCTCCGGAGTCTGCAGGAGTTCCTGAGAGAATGACCGTTACTTCAGGAACACCCCGGGAGGCATTCGGCAGGTGTTTCTCGATTCCATTGCTCGACCATTCGAGTCGGTCCCGATAGGAGTCGGTCACCGATTCAGGGTGGTCGCTATAGATGACTCCTGACTCAGACTCAACCCTGTGGTCGTAGACCAGTGAGCAACCAGTTGCAAACAACAACAACATGAGCCCGAGAGAGAACTGAGTAAACCGGTAGATCACTGTCGTCATCTTTCGAGGATGGTGCTGACATGCTTCAGACGAGCGGGGTTTTGTGGATCCCTGCGCCAGAGTACGGTTCCCAGATATCCACCACGAAAACCCCTGCTGCGGAAGAAGTAGTAACGCACTTCGTAAACCGGGATTTCGGGAAATCCGGGATTCGTGCTGTGAAGTTGATTTTCCTGCAGATGGTTCTGTGTCCACTCGAGGTACCCCTTGGCACTGAGGGCGCTCTGCAAGTTGATCGAAAATTCGATCACGTCCTTTTCCCGATTCCAGGAGTTTTCACCCAACACCTGGACGGGGGACTGGACTGTTCTGCAGGAACTCAGAAACAATAAGGATAGAAGGATCAGGGGCAAGATTCTGAGCAATCGGGGCCTTTCGCTTCGGTAATCGCCAGCAAGGTTATTGGGTTTTCCTGACAAGGATGGTAACACGGCTACGCCAACGCGGAATGGGGCAAGCCTCTATTGGGGAGGGGAGTTGCCCACTTTCAGATCAGGAAGCGGGTATCGCCATGAAACAGAAGGAAGCGGGCAAGGACGGAGTTCGCTGGATTCCAATTATATTGGGTCCATTGCTGACTCTGCTGACCTGGTATCTGGCACCTGAAGATTACTCAAAAACGGTTCTCGGAACCCTCATGGTCACGGTGTGGACCGTTACCTGGTGGGTGACAGAGGCGATTCCGATTCCCGCCAGCTCCCTGCTTCCTGCCGTACTGCTGCCTCTCTTCGGGGTCTGTGATGCCGGAACTGCCGCCAAGTACTACTCTCACCATCTCATTCTGTTGCTCCTCGGCGGATTCATGCTTGCCAGAGCGGTCGAGTGTTCGGGGTTGCACCGGAGGATCGCCATCTCGACATTGATCCGTTTGGGAACTTCCCCCCGCAGGCTGGCTTTGGGTTTTCTGATCACTTCTGCGGTTCTGTCGATGTGGATCTCCAACACGGCGACCACCTTGATGTTGTTGCCCATCGCCATCTCTGTCGCCCGGCGAACTGAAGAGGGGCAGGATCTCAAAGGGCGTTTCACCCTTTGCCTGCTCTTGTGTACTGCATACGGAGCGAATGTCGGGGGCATCGGAACATTGATCGGGACTCCTCCCAATCTGATTTTTGTGAAGAATGCACAGGATCTGATTCCTCCGATTGAAGTTGGATTTCTTCAATGGCTCGTATTGGGTCTTCCTGTGGTGGTTCTGTTTTTGCCGATCATGTATTTGCTTCTGACCCGTTTCCTGATTCCACTTCCAGCGGGAGAGAATCAGGAAGGCAGAGATGCCCTGCGAGAAGAGCTGAAGAATCTGGGGCCCATGAGGTCGGAAGAGAGTCGGGTTTTTCTCGTCTTTTTAGTCACAGCACTCTTGTGGGTGACCCGTGGAAGTGGCGACATGCCGGGCTGGGTGCACCTTCTGGGACCACTGCTCGATCTGGAGCCAGCGGAATATGGCAAGTATCTCAATGACAGTATCGTTTCTGTCGCCTGTGCCATCGCCCTGTTTATTATTCCGTCTGGCAAGGCGCAGCCTCCGCTACTCGACTGGGATCGGGCAAAAGATGTCCCATGGGGAATGTTGCTCCTCTTTGGGGGAGGTTTTGCCATTGGGGGAGCGTTTCAGAGCAGTGGCCTCAGTACCGAGGTAGGGACGTGGATGGCTTCCTGGAACACATTACCCTTCCCGATGTTGGTGATGGCGATTTCCTCGGTGACGACCTTCCTGACAGAGGTGACCTCCAACACTGCTTCGATGCACTTGCTGATGCCGGTGTTGTCTTCAGCGGCAATACAGGGGGGGATCTCTCCCATACAGATGATGCTCCCGGCTGTTCTGTCGGTTTCCTGTGCATTCATGTTGCCTGTTGCAACCGCACCGAATGCCATCGTGTTTGCAACGGGCAAGATTCCGATCCGCTTCATGATTCGCTGTGGTTTCGCATTGAATGTCATCGGTGTCTTGATCGTTTTGGTGGTCAGCCTGACTCTGGGAGCGCTGGGCTGGCTTCCTGGGCCATCAGAGTCTGGTTAGGTGGCATTCGAGTGAAGGAAATCAGACTTTTCCGTCACGCTCCAGTTTTTCGTAGGCCTTGATCAACGACTTGAGTTTTTCACTCGCTTGATCCACCTGGCTTCGATCCAGATCCTTGTGTTTGTCAGGGTGATATTGCTTCACGAGGTCCCTGAATCTGGAGCGAATCTGGTCCGGGGTGGCATCCCGCTTCAAGCCCAGAATTTGCAGAGGGTGATGAAAGGGAAGTGGACCTGAAATCTCGAAGTCTTGTTCCGAAGAATCCGCTGGGGACGATGGATGAACTTTCTCTGATTCTCTGGGGGATTCTGGTTTGGCAGAGGGCCTTTTTGAAACCCACTGTTTCCAGCGGGCACCGGAATAGTTCCTTAATCCGGCCTGTTCGAAAATCATGCGTCGTTCTTCGCCGAACTTTTGTTGCCACTCCTGGAGTTGCAGGAAATCGTCCGGTGCCAAGGGTTCGAACCAGCCCACCAGCCAGTCCACCAGACCGATATCACGTGCTGGAGAGGCGTAGTACTTTCCCTCCCCAACGGATTCTACTCTGCTCTCTCTGCGACATGACGGGCAGGTGTAGAGACGGTAAGGCCCGCCTTCACTTTCGTCGCGTCCACGCAAAATGCCATCTCTGAGAACTCCGTCGAGGTGAAGTTTGCTTCGACAATGCCAACAGCGCATCAGGACCTCTGGGGTGTGATCAGCATGCAGTCGCCATAGGAGTAAAACCGAAATTGATTTTCGACTGCTTCACGATAGAGGTTGAGGGTGTTCTCGAGTCCGTGGAAACAGGATACGAGCACCAGCAAAGATGAACCGGGCAGGTGGAAATTGGTCAACAGGCCATCCGCATGACGGAATTGGTATCCGGGAAGAATCGTCAGATCTGTTTCTCCGATGATTTCATCCCCCGGAGTCAAATCGGGGAGTGATTCCAGAACCCTCATGCTGGTGGTCCCGATCGCAATGATGGGGCGGTTCTCATTTTTTGCTTCATGTAGAGCGGTTCGTGTTTCAGGGGAGATGCTGTACCACTCCGGATCGACACGGTGGTCGGTCAAATTCTCTGCTTCGATCGGTTTGAAAGTCCCCGGACCAACATGAAGAGTGATGCTTGCGCGATGAACACCCTTGGCAGCGAGAGCTTCGAGAATCGGTTGGTCAAAATGAAGTCCTGCTGTGGGAGCGGCAACTGCCCCGGGCGTTTTCGCAAACACCGTCTGGTATCTTTCCTTGTCGGCCGCGTGAAGGTCGGTTTTTCCGGGCTCCCTCTGGATGTAGGGCGGGAGGGGGACCTCTCCGATCTTTTCGAGGGGAATCTCGGCTGGCCACTCGACTCTCCAGCTGGAACCCTCACGTCCGTGAACGATGATATCCACGTCTGGTCCCTTGAGAGTTTCGCCCGGCTTGATGCGTCGGGAAGGGGAGATCCAGGCGAGCCAGGAAACACCATCCTGATGCGGGCGAAGAAGAAAGATTTCCACCTTGCCGCCTGTGGTTCTTTGGGCACGAATCCGGGCTGGAATCACCCGGGTATCGTTGTATACGAGGAGTTCATCCCCCTGAAGGCGGTCGACAATCTCTGAGAATGTTCCGAAATCCCGCTGGCTTTCACCCCGGGTGGCAAAGATGCAGCGAGAATCACTGCGATTCTTGGCCGGTTCCTGGGCGATCAGAGAATCGGGAAGTTCAAATTGATAACTGCGGAGAGAAAAAGCACTCTCTCCGGGATCAGTCCCCATCCTCGTCATCGAAGTTGTCCTCTACAGGTCCTCTCGCTCTCCGAGAACTCCGATTTCCTCGAGAGGGAACGAGTTCTTCTTCGTACTCTTCTTCCTCTTCATATTCGTCTTCTTCAGAGTCGTTGGATTGGAACTGATTGCCTGAAAGAAGGACCCGTTCATCCAGATGGTGGACCTGATCAGCACACTGATACAGTTCGTTCGAGGTGGTATCCCTGAATGAAGCGATCTCCACACGAACGCCGTCATTGCGCAGTTTTTCGACCAGCGGAACAAAGTCACCATCACCGGTCACGAGGATGCACACATCGGTCCGGGGTGAGATGGCCAGGGCATCCAGAGTGATCCCAATGTTCCAGTCACCACTGCTGGTCGGGTCGGAACGATCACCGACGACTCGTTTGCGTACTTCATATCCGTTTCTGCGCAAGACTTCGATAAACTTGTTTTGTTCCATCCCGGGGCGTTCGACGACGTAAGCCAGTGCACGTTGCAAAACCCGCTTGCTGACGAGGTGCTTCAGAAGAGTCGAAAACTCCAGCTTGGACTGGTAAAGATTCCGAGCGGCGTAGTACATGTTTTGAACATCGACAAAAATTGCCACGCGTTGCTGTCTGGACAGGTCGTGCCCATCGACAGAGACCAGCATCTTATGATTTTGGGAAGAGGGGGTGTCCTTGCGCATCTTTTCAAATGCCTCGAGACCGCGCTTCATCTCTTCCTTGTGCTTGTTTCGCTCTTGCACAATCTGGTCTTGAAGTTCGATGACCCTGTTCTGTAGATCCTCAACAGACTCGCCGCCTCCTTCGGAGGCTCGTGGTGAATACAAAATCATAATAAATCTCCCCTATGCAAAATTCAGACGTCAGTGTAATGGATTTCAAGATGATGAAAAGAGAATGCAACGTCGATTGGAAGCCGTTAAAAATCCAAGCAAATGGACTAAAGTGCCGTCTTTCAGTTCGTTTGGGGGGATTGGCGAAGGGCAGTGGTTTTAATAGGTAGCCTCATTTGAATAGGAAGAAGTGGTACTGAGGGCTTGGAAGGAGCCTGAGTTCAGTAGATTTGTCTTAAATCGGGCTTCATATTCGACGAAAATTCTTTAAAAATGTAAGTACTTGGACTAAGTTATTTTTCAGTTTCGTTGCTTCATTAGTCACAAAGTTAATCTGGAGTTTCGAAATCACCGAATGACCACCAGCGGCCACTGGTGTCGGCTGTTTACCGCCGGTTCTGTTTTCATTTGGTTTAGCCTACATTTTCGGAAGCTGATAATGGTGCCCAAAAAGTCCACGTCCAAAGTGATTACTTCTCAAAAGCCCGGCCGTAAAAATTCCTACACAGATGCATTCAGGCGCAAAGTAGTGACCTACTCCGTGAAAAACGGAATCATTGCGGCTGCCGAAAAGTTTTCTGTTTCCACGCCCAGTGTGACCAATTGGCGCAAGGATTTTGGAGTAACCCGTGCGACAAAAGAGGCCGCCGTCGCAGGTAAAAAGGTTGTCCTCCCCAAAAAACCGGTCAGCAAGCCTGTCCCTTCCGGTCGCAAAAATTATCCGGATACCTTCCGTGAGGAAGTGGCCCGCTTTTCCGCTCTTGAGGGAGTGGAGAAAACTGCCCTTCGATTCGGGGTCAGTGCTCCGAGTGTGACCAACTGGCGGCGTGAGTTTGGAATCAATCGCGAGACCCGTGACAAGATCCGTAAGGAACATGAAAAGATGGGGATCACCAGTGAAAAAACACTGGGAAAAAAAGAGATTCTGAAGGTCCGCCGGCAGGTTGAGAAATCATTGGAATTGTTGGACAGTCTTCTGGAAAAAATGTGATCACGGGAGGTTTGACGCCTCCACTCTTCACTCATCAGGGGCGGTCTGATTCCACCCACTGTTTTATTGAAATGGAATCTGGCAATGCCCAGAGATGGCCACGGCAGAATCATCGATTACATGCGGATCTCGGTGATGGATCGTTGCAATCTGCGTTGCAGTTATTGCATGCCACTCGAAGGTTTGAAGTTTCTTCCGGAGGAGAATCTGTTGACCGCCGCCGAGATCGGATTGGTCACAGAAGCCGCAGTTTCTGCCGGTTTCCGCAAATTCCGTATAACCGGTGGTGAGCCGACGCTGCGCAAGGATCTCACCGAGATCGTCAGCCGTATGAGAGCAGTGGCTCCCGAGGCAGACATCGCCATGACCACAAATGGCATCCTTCTCCCGGGGTTGGCGGAAGATCTGAAGAGTGCCGGTCTGAATCGGGTCAACATTCATCTGGACACACTCGATGGTGAGCGAGTTCGTCAAATCATGCGTCTAGCGGATATCGACAAAATTCTTGCGGGAATCGATGCCGCGTCCGCAGCCGGTCTGACTCCCATCAAACTGAACTCTGTGGTGGTCCGGGATCTCAATGACAATGACCTCGTGGAAATGGCACGCCTTACCATCGATCAACCGATTCATGTCCGGTTCATCGAGTTGATGCCGTTTGGGAGTGGAGAGCCGGAAGAGATCGCACGGCAGCAAGTCGTGCCTTCAGCAGAGAGTCGGCAGAAGATTGAAGCAGCTCTCGGTGAGTTGATTCCCGATCCTTCCCCTGATCCGGCGGATGAGAGTCGCAACTTTCGCTTCGCCAATGCCCAGGGAAACATTGGTTTCATCAGCCCCGTCAGCGATCCCTTTTGCGGATTCTGTAATCGCGTTCGACTTTCGGCGGAGGGCAAACTTCTTTTGTGCCTGCTGAGAGACGACGAGGCTGATTTGCGATCCGTGATTCGTTCGGGGGGCGGAGTCAAAGCGATTCGCGATGCTCTCAGTAAAGCCATCCTTCAAAAACCTGTGGGGCATGCCCTCGATCAGGGGATTCACTCCAGCCGTCGCATGCACGAAATAGGCGGCTAGGAGAAGTTTTTGAAGCTGATCCTGCGAATCCTGCCGATCCTTCTGGTTCTTGTAATTCTCATTCAGTGGTTTGTGATCGGTGTCGCTCCACCCAGAGAGCGAATCATCGATTCGATCATGGGAATGCAGGAAGGTTTTAATGAACAGCGAGCCGGAGACGTGCTGGTTCATTGCACCGAAGATTTCTCTGAATCGACCTACAACATGGATGCCTCCTCATTTCGGGGAGCACTCTTCAGAATTTTTATGGGCCAACGGAACAAAAGTGATCAGTCATTTTTGTGGCGTGTGGAGGTTCAGCAGGAAGAGGTGACCATCGATCCGGATCCGGAGGGTGAAGGGGTCATGAATGTAGACGTCTCTGCACCGGTGCACTTTTTTCGGGTCGCCAACCCGGGATCACCTCCTGTTTGGATCATGCGCATTCGGGCCCAGGCGATTCGCCAGGAGAATGGAGACTGGAAGTTTCGGAGTGCCAGCTTCAAAACAGTTCAGGGTCGGATGCCCTTCTAGGGGGGGGAAATTCGAAATCTGCTGACTTCGACTTAGCCCACATCCCGGCGTTCAAAGAGCGCAACACCCAATCCGAGCATACCGAGGATCGTCAGAAGTCCCCAAACGCAGGCCCACATGAGCGAGGCCATACTGACATCTCCGCCCCGTATCAGGCCATCTGAAATCCACAATCGCTGCAGGTCAGGAACAAATCGGGACCAGGTCTCCCCAACTCCCCATGAGCCAGCGAGGATCCCTGAAAAAAGGGTTCCCACGGTGACCGCAAGCGTCGCAGGTGTTGGCAGTCGGGTGGAAGCGGTCAGGGCGATCGCTGAGAGAACGAGCACTGCCAAATGAACCAACAGCATCGCTGCGAAAATGTTGGTACTCACCTGCTGAAGGGGAGAGATCCATGCTCCCTCCGGTGAGAGGCTGAGGCTGACCCAAGCTGCGATATTGAGAAGCAGTGCACAGGCCGGGGACAAGGCCGCTGGAAAGTTTCGCCCGCGGCGATGTTGAAGGGTGGCGAAGAGCAGAGCGAGTAGAAGCCCCATACTCGCAATCAGGAGTACGGGGATTTCGTCCGCAATGAATCGTGAGTGTATTGTTCGGTGACGAATCGCAAGTAGCAGCGTTGCGACCCAGGACAGTTGTGCAAGGGTCAGCGCTCCTGCGATGCCCAGAAATTTTCCGGATAGAAGGATCCAGCGAGGGACTGGTTTGGAGAGTAGCACCATCACGGTTCGGCGGCGAATCTCATCCCCGAGGCTGGACGCCGCTGTGAATCCACCCAGAAAAAGACCGACAGCAAGCATCGAGCTAAGGCTGATATCAACAAGAAGACGGTTTTCGTCACCCAATGCAAAGGAACTGAGAACCGGGGATACAGCGATCAAACCGATGCCAGTGAGCAAGAGCACAGCATGGAATGATGGCCGCAGGGCCTCGGTAAACGCCGAGCGGGCAATCAAAAGAAGTGTCTTCCGATTTTCCATTCGATCCTCTCGAATTCGATTTGCAGGATTGTTCGAGTTCACTCTCCGTGCCCTTATACTATCCATCCCGGTCAACGGGAAAGCCATCTGGTTTGGGAAGGGAGATAAGCCCATGTCAACGACTGTGATCCAAGTGGATGGCCTTTGGAAAATATTTCGGGACTTTTGGCTGCGCCCTCGTGTTCATGCTCTCAAGGGGATTGATCTGCAGGTGAATGAGGGAGAAGTCTTCGGATTTCTTGGGCCCAACGGATCTGGCAAGTCGACCACGATTCAAATCTTGCTCGGGCTCCAGTTTCCTACCCGGGGCAAAGTGACTGTTCTGGGATCTGATCCCGGTTCAGTCGAATGTAAAAAGAGGATCGGTTATCTGCCGGAAGATTCTGTTTTCTACCCCTTTTTGACCGGTCGTGAAATGCTCTCCCTTTGTGCCCGGCTGAGCCATGTTTCCAAAAATGATCGGGATCAGCGAGTTGAGGAACTCCTCGAAATGGTCGGTTTGACCGCTGCCGCTGATCGTGAAATTGGCGACTACTCCAAGGGAATGCAGCGCCGGATCGGAGTGGCTCAGGCATTGGTCCACGATCCCGATCTTGTCATTCTGGATGAACCGACCAACGGTCTCGATCCGATCGGAGTTCGGCAGGTCAAGGATTGGATCCGCGGATTGAAAAAACGTGGCAAAACCATCCTTATTACCAGCCACCTGCTTGCGGATGTGGAAGAGGTTTGTGATCGGGTTTCGATCCTCTATGGCGGAAAAGTACAAAGCGAAGGTGCTGTGAAAGAGATTCTGGAGCACCAGGGGCGCAGCGAGTGGATCACGCAGAGTCCCGGTGAATCCCAGCGCAAGGAACTTGACCGGGCATTTGCTGACCAGGGTGTCGAGGTTTTTTCAGTCGACACCAGCCGCAGGACACTGGAAGACAAGTTTCTCGAAACGGTTCAGTCAGCCCGGGAAGATGGTCAGGAAACTGAGGGGGCGGAATATGGTGGGCAACTGCCAGCGTTCCTCAGCGGTCCGGAGGAATCCTCTTGAGCCTGTGGTTCTCCACTCCTGTTGCCCTGCTCTTACTGTGGGGGATGCTTGCTGCCTTGCAGTTTGTGGTCCGCAAGGGAGGCAGTCTTGCCGCGGTGACAGAGGTCATGGTGGCAGAAGTCTGGCGCAGGAGATTTCTTCCGATTGCCGGTTTGATTCTGATCGCTGGTCTGGTTTGCCTGCCCTTCATATTGGGAGTCGAGACTGAAAACCCGGATGACCGCCGAACCCTTTTGCAATACGGTCAGGGTTGGACGGGCCTGGTCACTCTGGCCTCGATCCTCATCATGGGCTGCTCGACTCTGGCAGATGAAAGGTCCAGCGGCCGTTTGGGTTATTTGTCACTGCGACCTGGATTAACGTTGCGCTGGTTACCGGGTAAATGGCTCGGAATGATCTGTTCCGCCATGATTCTTTTGATTCCTGCGACCTGGTTGTTGATTTCCCAAGTCAACGATTCCGAAGGACGCTGGGACAATCCTTCCACAGTTCTCCCCGTTACAGCGGACCAGTTTTTGGTGACCGATGAAGACGTAGAGTTTTTTCTGCTTCTCAAGCTGGAGGAGAGTCCGCTGGAATGGGGGCAATTCTCAGAAGAAGAGGGGCGAGCCAGAGCAAGACAACTTCTTCAGCGGGAGGCCCGCTCGATAGCACTGGGATCCACGGCATACCTGGATTTCACCCTTCCAGAAGGGGTCCTTTTGCAATCCGGTTCCTCAGATGCAATGCAATTGAGTCTGCGTCCAGCTTTGGGCAAGGCCCATCGATCGCGTGTGGCCAGGCTGAGAGTTTCCGGTGAAAATTTCAGTCGTGATTTGCTCATCACTAATGGGCAACGGATCTCTTTGGAGATCCCTTCTGGCCTGGTCCGGAATGACAAGGTCTCTCTGGAAGTGAAATTCCTCGGGGCAGTCGCAGAAGAAGTGAACATTCCTTCTTTGTATTGGATCGACAGGAATGCCGTAGAACTGCAGGTTCCCAAAGGAACACTCATGGGGGCGCTGATTCGATCCCAATTGTTATTGTTGGCCCGCAGTGCATTCGTCGCGGCCCTCTCCCTTGCTGTTTCAACCTTTCTGGGATTCCCTGTGGCCACCTTGTTGGTGTTTTGCTTTTTGCTGGCTGCTACCGGTGGAGGATTCGTGGGGGCCTTCGAGGAGACTGGTCCACAAACGATGGTGGATCCACGTCAGGAGTCCGATTCGAGAAAGTTGATCGATCTGCTGGCTTTGGGTGGGGAGAAAATCGTTCACAGCCTTGGTGACTGGAAACTTAGTTCCAGAGCGGAGCAGGTTTCAGCAGGTGAATACATCGATTGGGAGGACGTTTGGGGGGGAGTCTTCCGATTGGCAGGAGTCTGGTCTTTCCTGGCTTTGTTACTCGGATCATTCCTGCTTTCCAGTCAGGAAAAATCGACGGGGGATGACCGGTGAATCATCGATCCGTTCTCAAACCACTGCTCTTCTCATTGCTTTGCTTTCTTATGGCGGCAGCAAGCACCGTTCCACTTGACCGGCACTATCGTCAGGACCGATTGGCCCTACCCGTATCTGCAGCAGCAGGTGTTCCTGCGGATGTGTTGCTTCTGCAACAGTCATTGGGAGCTTTTCGTGGTTGGGCCATCAATGCATTGTGGCTGAAAGCGCTCGAGCGCAGGGATCAGGGTGAACTTCATGAATCCCTCGAATTGGCTCGCTGGATTCTCAAGTTGCAGCCCTATTTTCCGCGGGTATGGAATTTCCAGTCATGGCTCCTGGCGTTTGAATTGGCCCTGGATACACGGGATCCCCAAGAGAGATGGAATTGGGTCAGTGAATCCATCCGTTTGCTGCGCACTGAAGGACTGAGATCGAATCCTCTCAGTGACGAAATTCATCGACAGTTGTCATATCTGTTCTGGTTTAAACTGGGTGAGAGCAGGGACGACGCTGCACCTTTCTTCAGGCGTGAATTGTATAGGCAGTGGCAAGAGATCCTCGGAGTGGGGGCTGATCAGTCCGTATCGCAGAAGGATCTTCTTCGTGATCTGGACCCTGAAAAGCGATCATTCATCATCGAGGATCTCAACATGGATCCCCAGTTGATGATGGAGATCAGCGATCGATTTCCTGGGCTCGATTGGCGCGTGCCCGCAAGCCATGCGATTTACTGGGCGATTCAGGGATTTCTTCGACAGGAAACCGGGGAGATATCGCCGAGATTAACCGATGACCTGTTTGCTTCGGCATTGTTCTCGAGCCATGTGCGAATTGGTCTTCAGCAGTTGATCGTCCATGGACGACCGTTTGTATCAGAGACCACGGGAGATCTGATTGCGAATGGACCTGTCCCGGAACTTCTTCCGGTCTTTCTGCGTTCCCTTGAAGCGTTGGGTGGGGGCGAAATCCCTGACGAGTTCAGGGAGCGGGCACAGGAAATCGTGACTGACACCGCTCTTCAGGCCTGGCTATTGGGTGAAGATGATTTGTCGGTGGAGATCCTTTCTCTTTTGGAGAGGTTTGGTATTGAACCGGTGAAAGACCCGGCAAATCTGGTGGGTCACCTGGCAGAAGTGGTTCGCGGGAAATTGGATCCGGATGAGCCTGTGACGATGATCTCGATTCCGATTATGGCCAGGGGATTGATCGCCTTGTCGGGTGGGGGGCTTCAAATCGAGTACACTCGGGGGAGTCAGATCGTCGAACTGCTCGAATCCGGGTTGAGTGCAAATGAGATTCAGCGCAGTCGTGCGCTCTCCATCGCAGAGGCCCTGAGGAGCCCCAGGGCCAGTGCACCCCTTTCCGTGAAGCAGCAAATTTGGCAGAATTTGCCCGAGGCGTTTCGTCAGGGATTGGATGCGGGAACACGCAGTGTGTTGCGAGACGACGCCCGCAAGAGTGGTGCGGATCCGAATCAGTTGTTTCCTGGTCTGGAGTCTTCCGCAGGGAAGGATCGCTGACCAGAAATGGCTGAAATGCTGAAGAGTGAAAAGTCAGGAGGAGTTCACGTGGCCGATCTAATTCAGCAGATGCCCAAAGTGCAGCTGCACGACCACCTCGATGGTGGCTTGAGACCGGAAACGATTCTGGAACTGGCAGACGCTCAAGGAGTGACTCTACCCGAGTCTGATCCGTCTGCGCTGGGGGAGTGGTTTTTCCGTGGTGCGGCCCAGGGGGATCTTCCCAAGTATCTTGAGGGATTCGCGGTAACCACTGCGGTGATGCAGGATGAAGAATCGTTGAAGAGAATTGCCTGTGAACATGTCGAAGACCTGTCGCGGGATGGTGTGATTTACGGAGAGATCCGCTTTGCCCCTGTGCTACATACCGCCGGGGGATTGTCGATGGAACAGGTATTGGAAGCGGTTCTCGAAGGGGTTCGTATCGGCAGTGAGTCGACAGGAACCGTTGCGAGGGTCATCGTTTGCTCCCTACGTCACATGGACCCTGCGATTTCTCTTGACTCCGCAAAGGTGGCTGTTCAATTCCGCGATCGGGGTGTCGTCGGCTTTGATCTTGCTGGCGATGAATCGGGACATCCTCCTGCGGATCACAACGATGCCTTTCAATTTCTGCGTCAGAAAAATTTCAATATCACCATTCATGCAGGAGAGGCATTCGGTCTTTCATCCATTTGGCAGGCGATCCAACATTGCGGAGCCCATCGCATCGGTCATGCAACCCGGCTGGTGGAGGACGATACGGTTCCTGGTGACCACCGGGGCACATTGGGAGAGTACATCCTTGATCACAGGATCCCCCTCGAGATGTGTCTCTCTTCCAATCTGCATACCGGAGCCGTCACCGATCTGAAAGCACATCCGTTTCCCCGATACCTTCGCGAGGGTTACCGGGTGGCGCTGAATGTGGACAACACCCTGATGTCGAAAACCACACTGACTCGGGAGTGGGAGCTCGCCAGAGACCTGTTCTCGCTGGATCTTCAGGATTTCGAGAGGATTGCCATCAACGGGGTCAAAGGGGCATTTTGCGAGCACTCTTTGCGAAAGACCCTGATTCAGGACCAAATCGTGCCTCGTTTCCGGGCACTTCAGGGCGATGCGAGTTGAACGGCAGCGGGACTTCGTAGATACTGAATCGCTACCCAAAGGGCAATGATCCACTCAGAAACCGTCCTTCCTGTTCTTTGAACAGGTTGTCGGAAGCGGTTTTCCCAATCGTGCTCAGGCCCCTTGAACCATGAAGCCATTTGAGCCTTGCTTCCTGAACAGGTCGACTCGCCTTTCTGAAATCTGGTGTTGAGTCGATTCAAGCCCCAAACCGTCGATGGCGGGGGCATCAGGACAGGTGCAGATTTTGAATGACGGAGCTTAATAAATGTCAGACCTGATTCAGCGTCTCAAGCAGCGGAATGTTGAGAAAAGATCGGTGGAGGTTTCTCTCGACGGTCGCGTCCTTTACCTCGTGGATGACTCTGCAGCGATTCAACAGCAGTTGCAGGGGCAAGACCTGCCCATGAATCACGGTCTTCCATACCGGGACAATATTTCCACAGACGAGATGACCCCTGCTTACGTCTGCTACTACCACGACGAAACACTGGGCGAATTCCCCTATGTTGGATACTCGGCTTCGGGAGAATTTCCTTTCACGAGGAACTCTGTCAAAGAGGGTGGCTTTGCAGCAAGTGTCAGCGGCAAACGCAGAGGAAAAGGGTCCAGTCGAGAGGCTTCACCCTACGCAGAATTGTGCGCCGGAATCCATTTGGTCTTCGCTGAAAACATCGAACGGATCTACCAGCAAAATTGCCACAATCTTGGTTTGCTGACCTGCACAGATATGTCAGTGCTCGAGCAAATGATCGCAGGTGAAACCGTTTCTCTGGAAGCCTTCACCCGTGGCAAGGACCCCGTCACCACCCAAATCATCGAGTGGGGTGGACTCTTCGAATTCAATCTGGCGCGAATTCAGGGCAAGGTTGATCTTCCGGGTCCCAAGACTACAGCGGAGCCGCAAACGATTACCCAAAAGATCTTTGCCCGTCACCGGGTCGTCGATTCCTCCACCTACGAGGTGGGCGGGGACAGTGCGGTGGTCGGGGATGCGGGTTTCTTTGCGACAGATCTGCGCTTCAGCCATGAGTACGTGACTCCTATGGCAGCGACCTTCTTTGAGGAAAAGGTGGGCAAGGGCGAGCCGCTCAATGACCCCGGATCCATCATTCTGTTCCGTGATCATTTGACCTTCCTTGAGCAGGCAATGACCCCCGAGCGCAAGAAGATGGGCCTTCTGAACACTGCTGAGCAGTTGAAGATCAAGCAGCAAGACTTTGCTGATACCTACGATTTGACACTTCACGGTGAAACGGAACACGGCGGTTCAGAGGCGATCTGTCACTCCAAAATCTTGCAGGATTACGCCGAGCCTGGACACCTGATCATCGGCAGTGACTCTCACACTCCCCATTCGGGAGCGGTGGGCTGTGTGGCATTTGGTGTCGGCACCACTGCTATCTTCAATTCGTGGATCACCCGTGACGTTTATTCTTTGGTCCCGGAGTCGGTACGGATTGAAGTGCGTGGAAAGCGCCCGGATGGTGTCACCGCCAAGGATATGATGCTGGCGATCCTCAGAACTCCTTACGTAGCCGACGGACATGCGATCGGAAAAATGGTCGAGTATTGCGGTGAAGCAGTGCGTGATCTTTCCATCGACGAACGGGCAACGATGACCAACATGGCTGCCGAAGTGGGAGCTTTTAGTGGAATCGTATGTCCCGACGAGAAAACCGTCGAATTCCTGGTCGCTGAACGGGGGATGGATGAGGCCCGCGCACGAGAGCTCTGTGAAGGGCTCGAAAGCGACGAGGGTGCTGACTACTGTCACGAGATTGTGATCGACGCCGCCTCCCTTGAGCCACTGATCGCGCTTCCAGGGGATCCCGGGAATGGACTGGAGATCTCCAAGTTGGATGAATCTGTGCGCATCGATATTGCCTATGGTGGTTCCTGTACCGCCGGCAAAAAAGAGGACATGGATATGTATGCCCTCGTTCTCAAGGCGGGGCTTGAGCGCGGTGAGCGTGTTCCAGAAGGGGTAGAGTTCTGGATCCAGTTCGGTTCACAGGAGGTCAAGGAGTACTGCAGGGAACAGGGCTATCTGGAAATCTTCGAAAAAGCCGGTGCCCAGGTGATCGAGCCCTCTTGTGGTGCCTGCATCAATGCTGGACCGGGAATCAGTCGATCTCCGGACCAGGTCAGCGTCAGTGCCATCAACAGGAACTTCCCGGGACGATCGGGGCCAGGCCAGATGTACCTCGCCAGTCCTTTGACGGTGGCTGCCAGTGCTCTTGCCGGTGAAATCGTCGCCTTTGAGGGGTAGTGACCGGCGATAGCCTGTCAGAGTTCTTGTCCATACTGTCCTCGGGCCGGTACTCAGGGAGTACCGGCAATGAGACGAAGCTCCATTCGTTTCTGAACCTGCTCCCGAATCGGCTTGATCAGTTCCTCCCATGATCTTCCTTCAAGGGCAGGTCGGTTCTTGAAGTATGCCTGAGGAATTTGAAGGGCTGTCTTCGCAAGGAAATCCCTTACGACAGGAAAGCAGCGCGGGTCTCCAGCACTGAACATGGGGTCGAGGTCCTGCCACCAAAGTTCCCCGCGGTGCAGGATGAGTTGATCCGAATCGTCAACAGGTGAGTGGAATTCGTTTTCAAGTTCATGAATGATGTGGCGAATCAGGGGCAATGACCCCTCGGTGATTCGGGTTTCGACCCGTCGCATCTGTTCCAGTGCGTGCATTTTTTTCTGCAACGAATCGTGATCCATCGTGAGATCCCTTTCTTCGGGAGAGCCATGGACAGATCGCAGTAAGGGTTTGAGGGAAGGCTTCAATGTTCGAAGGAGATCCCGGGGTTCGCATGGGAACCTCCTCCTGGTCTGAGAAAAGTTGGGTCGGATCCTTCTATCCTGAAGAAACCGGTCCTGCCGATTTCCTCAAACATTACTCACTGCGTTACGACACAGTAGAAATCGATTCGACCTATTACGCCACCCCCCGGGATTCGACGGTCAAGAATTGGCGTAAACGAACTCCGGATGAATTCCTTTTCACAGCCAAGGTTCCCCGAGAGATCACCCATGAGCGAGTTCTGGTCGATGCGAGGGAGTCGATGGAGATCTTCGTCGAATCGATGCAATGGTTGGGGGAGAAGTTGGGGCCACTGCTCCTGCAGTTCCCCTATTTCAACCGAAAGACGTTTTCGGGTCCGGTGCAATTTCTACAGCGCCTCGAAAGGTTTTTACCCCACTTTACCGGAGAGGTTTCACTGGTGGTGGAGGTGCGAAATCCGAATTGGGTTCATCCGAATCTGGTCGAAGTTGTTGAGGGCTGTGGAGCGACTCTCGCATGGGTCGATCAGGGTTGGATGCCAGAGGCACAGGAATGGATTGAAAGACTGGGTCCACCGCGAGGACAGAATGGCTATTTCCGGTTTCTGGGTGACCGAAAGGAAACGGAGGCGCTGACCCAGACCTGGGATCAACAGGTGTTGGATCCCAGAGAGCGACTACAACCGTGGGTTGAAATCATGAAGTCATTCAGGGCCAGTGGCGGTGACGTTTTCGGCTTCTTCAACAATCACTATGCCGGTCATGCGCCCGCGACGCTGGAAGACTTTCGGACCTTGTGGGAGTCCGATCACTCATCTTCATCCTCGGGGGAATAACCGGTTTCCAGTCCCGGCCATGATCCCACCCTGTAAACGAGCATCAGGTTGGTTTTACCCATTTTGTGAGTGGGTGCGCCCATGAGCAGAACCAGTTTGTCACCGGAAACTGCCAGTCCGTCTTCCTGAAGAGTCCTGTCGAGAATCTCGATCAGTTCATCGGTGGATGTCGCTGGGCGGATTTTGTAGGGCTTTACTCCCCATACGAGACTCAGTCTGTTTCTCACCTCAGGATGGGTGGTGAATGCCATGATCGGGCGTTCCGGTCTTCTTCTTGAAGCAAGGAGTGCAGTGGAACCGGACTGGGTGAAGGCGACCAGAGCATGGGCATTGACGTGATGGGCCAGTTGGCAGCCTGCGTCAGTCACCGCTTCAGGTGTCGAGTCGACCGAACGCTCTCGACGTCTGCGCTGGGTCATTCTTCCCGAGTTGTTTTCCGTATAAGAGATGACGTCTGCCATCATCTGTACCGATTCTACAGGATACTGGCCAATCGCTGTTTCTGAAGACAGCATGACGGCGTCGGTTCCATCGAGAACCGCATTGGCGACATCGCTGGCTTCGGCTCGGGTTGGTCGGGGATTGTAGGTCATGCTGTCGAGCATCTGTGTCGCAGTAATGGTGGGTTTACCCAACCTCAAACCTTCAGCGATGATCTGCTTTTGAAAGAGAGGGACCTGTTGGGGAGGAATCTCCACACCCAAATCCCCACGTGCGACCATCGTTCCCCAGGACTTTTGCAGAATCTCGTTGAGATTGGTGACCGCAGCCGGTTTTTCGATTTTCGAAATGATGGGAATCTGCACTCCCTCAGCATTGAGAATGTCATGAAGTTTTTGGACGTCCTGTTGTTTTCGAACGAATGATAGCGCCAGAAAGTCTACTTTCTCTTTCACGGCAAAAAGAACGTCTTCCTGATCCTTGTCCGTGATGGCGGGAGCAGAGACTTTGGTCTCGGGCAGGTTGATTCCCTTGCGAGGATGAATTAGCCCAGAGTTGAGAGCTTTTGCGATGACCAATCCCGATTCCACTCGAATCGTTTCAAGGGCGATGTTTCCGTCATCGATGAGGATCGGTTCTCCAACCTTGAGGTCCTGATCGAGCAGGTCGTAGTCACTGCCAATCTCACCCGCCTCGGGTTCACGATTGACCGCAAAGGCGACCTCGGCACCGGACTCGACAGGGATCGGGTCACCTGAAAAATCAGAGACTCTGATTTTGGGACCCTGAAGATCGTAGAGAATCCCCACCGGTTTACCGACTTTTTGTGAGACTTCACGAACCAGGTTCATCGTTTGTCGATCTCGGTCGTGGGCTCCATGGGAGGCATTGATCCTGACGACGTCGAGCCCGGATTCCATCATTTTTGCGAGGATCTCCGGATCGGAGGAGGCGGGGCCCAGAGTGGCGACGATCTTCGTCTGCCTGAGGGGTTGTGGTGTATATGTCATGGCTCAAGTTTCCAGATTGTGGCCTCGGGTGTAAAGGGAACCCACCAACTAAAAAAAGAACCCGTGGATCCGCTGGATCCACGGGTTCTTTACCAAGTATTCCCAATCGGCCTTATCAGGGGCAGGGGGGGAAGTTTGCACAATCGATGGCATCGGTGTCGGTGGCGTCAAGACCACAGTCCGGATAGGGCGCCGGGGGGTTATTGCCATTGCTGAACAGGTTGGTCAGAAGGAAGACCGGGTCACTGATGTCAAAGGCTCCATCATCATTCAGGTCACAGGCGTCACCACATTGGGGAGTACCTGCACCACCGAAGAGGAAACTGAGCGCTGAGACGACGTCAGCGATGTTGTTGTTTCCATCAACGTTACAGTCTCCACGCACGAAAGTTGGTCCCTCTTCACAAAGGAGGGAACAGCTGAGTGTATTGACGGAATCACCGCAGATGTCGACAGCCTCGACAGTGAAGTTTGCTCCAGCGGGGGAGAAGGGCAGGGAGCCGCTGCTGCTGGTGGCAGTGCCCGCAAGTGTGGCCACGAGTACCCCGTCGATGGAGACATTGATTGCAGAGTAGGGACCAGTGCCAGTCCAGTTCAAAAGGTATTCACAACCGGTTCCTGGAACGTTGGAGGTCAGTTCACAAGCCAGATTTGCAATCGGAGCAGGAGGGGTGAAAACCGGGCAACTGTCGAGAACACAAGCGTCCGCAGATTCAACACCGTTTGCCACACCTCTGACGCAGATCGTGTCATCAGAGAGTGGAAGTGTCACCATCGCAGAGGTCGCAGTTCCGCTCAGGGTTTGAACGAGTGAACCGGCCACTCTGATTTGGATGCTGTTGTAGTTGGCGTTGTTGCTCCACGAAATCATGGCATTGCAGGTGCAGGCATCGGCATTGCTGACTACCGGCGTGGAAGGGGCGGGCACTGCGATGGCAACGTTTCCTCCGGTGGAGGTGGGGAAGACGCTGACTCCACCGACGGTGAAGACGATGTTGGTCGGCGGGTTACCCAGTGTGGTGACGGGGGTCAACGGAGTAAAGGTTCCGGGGGCAGCTGTCGCACTCACGGAGTAGTTGAGCACTGCCACTTCCTGGCCAGTACCGACTGGAATCGAATCCAGAGATCCACCGAAGGTGGTGATGCAAGCGAGGATCACTCCAGGGCCATTGGCAGGGGCGAGGTCCTCGAAAAAGTATTCCGCACCGATGCCGCCATTGAGTTGGGAGGTGATGGCTCCCTGATCGATTCCCAGAGGGGTCAATACCGATCCATCGTGAGTCACTCCGAAGGAAAACCCGAGCACGGGTGCGGCGTTGTCGATATTCACGGAAACCTGAGTATTGCTTCCGGCAGCGGAAACAATGTCTGTGACGTCCAGTGAATACTGACCATGGACGGATCCCGTGATCACTGACGCGAGAATGAATGCAAAGATCACTCGAAAATTCATGACAGCTCCTGACCTTTAAAGGTCATATGAGAAATCCGGGAGGGGTGGTTACCCGGAAAAATACAAATCGGGAAGCCCCGATTTCGACCGCTTTAGCGGCGGAATCATAACGATCGAATCCTACAACCCATATTTGAACCATGAATTCGGGCAGGGGCAAGATCGTCAGTGGGTTGCTGGAGCCAATTTTGGGCGGAAATCTGCGCGGGAAAGGGGCACGTTGGGCAATGGGAGAGCTTTGTATCGCTTTCAGTGATCTGGTCGAAACGCTAACATCAGGACATGAAACGATACGTCCCCCGTTCTGTTTGGAGAAATCCCCTCAGACCTCACACCGGGACCTGTCAGATGAGAACGATGAAATCCACGGGCATGTCCTGTGAAATCAGAGGTGATCACCAATGAGCGAGATGATGAAAGCTCTGGTCAAACCCGGCCCTGAGCCAGGATTGCGATTGGAAGAGCGTCCAGTCCCCACGATGGAGGCTGGAGACGTTCGCATCCGCGTGGAAGCGACTTCCGTGTGTGGAACTGATCTGCACATTTACAACTGGGACCGGTGGGCACAGTCCAAGGTTTCCCAACCACTGATCGTTGGCCACGAGTTCTGTGGTGAAGTCATCGAAGTCGGATCTGCTGTCAGCGGATTCAAGGTGGGTGACAAGGTTGCAGCAGAATCCCACGTATTCTGTGGAACCTGTCGTCACTGCACCGAAGGCCAGGCCCACATCTGTGAGAATGAAAAAATTATTGGCGTCCAGAGAGACGGCTGTTTTGCAGAACAGATCGTCATGCCGGAACGCTGTGTGTGGAAGTCTCCGGAGGGTTTGCCGGTCGAGATCGCGACCCTCCAGGAACCGCTGGGAAATTCTGTTCACGTGGCAATGTCCGGAAGTGTCTCAGGCAAGGACGTTCTCGTCACAGGTTGTGGCCCTACCGGATTATTTAGCATGGCCATCGCCAAAAAGTGTGGAGCGCGTTCGGTGACCGCCGTGGATGTCCAGGCCTACCGTTTGGATTTGGCCAGAGCATTGGGGGCGGATGAAGCCTGGAACCCGATGGAAGTGGACCTGGTTGACGCCTACATGAAAAAGACGGGCGGCAAGGGTGCCGATGTGGTCTTTGAAATGTCTGGAAATGACAAGGCCATCGAGGATGGCCTCCGTTGTTTGGCTCGGGGAGGGGACTTCCGCTTCTTTGGTGTGCCTTCCGATCGGGTTTCCGTCGACCTTGCCAGAGATGTGATTTTCAAGGGTTCCCGTCTGCAGGGGATCATTGGTCGCAAGGTTTGGGATACATGGAAAGACATGGACCGGCTCCTCAAAGAGGGTCTGGATCTCACTCCCATCGTGACGCACAAAATTGCCCTCGAGGATTACGAGACCGCCTTCGAACTGATTCGTCAGGGCCAGTGCGGAAAAGTGGTGATGTTCCCCGGTGAAGGTGTTTGAGTCACCCGTGGTTTATGACGACGCCCACAGTAAGAGTGCCCTGGCCTTGTAAGGGTTAGGGAAGGAAGAGAGTGACAGATGTTTTCTGCAAGAGACCGTTTTGTCGAAGAACTGCAATCGATTGAAGAAGCGGGTCTTTGGAAGCGCGAAAGAGTCATCACTTCCCCCCAGGGGTCACAGATTGCCACAGCAGAGGGCGAAGCCCTGAATTTTTGTGCAAACAATTATCTGGGGCTCTCCAGTCACCCCGAAATCATTGGAGCGGCAAGAGAAGCCCTCGATTCCCATGGGTTCGGCCTGAGTTCTGTTCGATTTATCTGTGGTACCCAGGATATTCACAAGCAGTTGGAAGAGCGGATCTCCAGATTCCTCGGGACGGAAGACTCCATTCTCTACACCTCCTGCTTTGATGCCAATGCCGGGCTTTTCGAGACGATTCTCGGGCCTGAGGATGCCGTGATTTCTGACGAGTTGAATCATGCTTCCATCATCGATGGTGTCCGTTTGTGCAAGGCTTCAAGGTTTCGATACAAACACAGGGACATGCAGGATCTGGAAAGATGCCTCTCCGAATCGGCCAGCTCGAGAACGCGTCTGGTTGTGACAGATGGTGCATTCAGCATGCATGGGGTCCTGGCACCGTTGGCAGATATCGCAGAACTTTGTGACCGTCATGACGCAATTCTGGTCGTGGACGATAGTCATGCGACCGGTTTTGTCGGCGAGACCGGACGAGGGACACCGGAGTACTTTGGAGTTCAGGACCGGGTCGACATCATCACCAGCACCCTGGGCAAGGCCCTCGGTGGGGCCAGTGGGGGATTCACCAGTGGACACCGTGAAATTGTCGAGATTCTTCGCCAGAGATCGAGACCCTACCTCTTTTCCAATACTCTGGCGCCGACCATCGTCACCGCCGGAATCCGTGTCCTCGATCTCATCGATGCTGAGCCGGAGAGGGTGCGCAAGTCCCGCGAAAATACCCTCCAGTTCCGCGACGGAATGTCCGCAGCCGGTTTTGACATCGCTGCCGGAGACCACCCCATCGTGCCGATCATGATCGGTGATGAGCGCAAGACGATGGAAATGGCGACAGCGATGAACGAGCGCGGCATCTTTGTCGTCGGGTTCTCCTACCCGGTTGTGCCCAAGGGACAAGCCCGGATTCGGGTCCAGATTTCAGCGGGGCACACCACCGAACAGATCGATCATGCCATCGGAGTCTTTACCGAAGTCGGCAAGGATCTGGGGCTTTTGCGCTGAGTGTGGTGTCCTTAACCCAAGGCCTGAGAGGGTCGGCGGTCGAGATAATGCCCTGATTTCTTCCCCGGGGAGGGCTTCCACTTGCCCTTGGCCGGGCTTCTCACGATAGTGTGCCCATAGGATCTGGAGGAGCGATGAAGGTTCAGTGCCTCAAGGGATTCCGGGATTATCTCCCCGGTGAAATGCTGCAGAAAGAGCGCATGCTGGCTTCCGTCAGAGAAGTCTTTGAGCAGCATGGATATCCTCCACTGATGACCCCTGCCCTCGAATATGCTGAAGTCTTGACCGGCAAGTACGGGGACGAAGGCGAGATGTTGCTGTATCGCTTCCGTGACAACGGGGATCGCGACGTGGCCTTGAGATATGACCTGACGGTTCCATTGGCCAGAGTTCTCGCAGAACACGGTGATATTGGCATGCCGTTCCGCAGGTATCAGATCGCACCAGTCTGGCGAGCTGAAAAGCCTGCTCGCGGAAGGTTCCGGGAATTCATGCAATGCGACGTCGATCTCATCGGGGTCGACAGTGCCGCTGCCGATGCAGAGATGCTGGTCATCGGTGCAGCGGTCATGCAGCGATTTGGCATCGAGTCCTACCGCTTGCGGATCAATCACCGCGGAATTTTGACGGCCCTTTGTCGGCTGGTGGGCCTTGAGGGGGCGAGTGAAGCAGACTTTTTGCGAATCCTCGACAAGCTGGACAAGATTGGCGAAGAGAAGTTTCGCACAGAGGTTGCAAAAATTCCGGGATTGGATGATTCAGGCCTGGACAAGGTTCTGGAGGTGGTCCTCTGTGATCTGAAGGAACCTGCAGATGTTCTCGATCACATGAGTTCTATCCTTGGAGATGATGAACTGGCGAATGGGGCCATCGACAGGATGCGTTCAATTCTCGAAATTGTCGACGCGGCGGGAATCGCTTCCTGTTGCCAAATCGACCCTTCCATCGCCCGTGGCTTGAGTTATTACACGGGTCTCGTCTACGAAACGTTTCTCGATGAGTTGCCCCAAGTCGGATCGGTCATGAGTGGTGGGCGTTATGACGATCTTGTCGGTATGTTCTCCGGCAAGGATCTTCCCGCCATCGGGATCAGCCTCGGAATTGACCGACTTTTTTACGCTTTGGGTGAACTCCAGTTACTCTCTGGCGAGAAGCAACCGGCCCAAATACTGGTCGTGCTCTTTTCCGATGAACTCGCTCCTGCCAGTTTCGCCGCAGCTTCACGATTCAGGAGCGCCGGAATCGAAACCCTCGTTTACCCCAAGGCTGCCAAAGTCAAAAAACAGCTTCAGTTCGCCCAGAAGTCTGACATTCCCTACGTCGCCGTCATCGGTGTCGAGGAATCCCGATCAGGAACGGTTCAGTTCAGGGATATGGAAGCGGGATCTCAGGAAGAGTTGTCGATTGAGGCCGTCATCGAAAAGGTCCATACAGGGCGCAGTTCCTCATGAACTCACCGACCTCCTTTGCCAATGGGGAACTACGGGTTACTGCCGATCGAACTCTCCGTCTTTCCATTTTTGAGCCTGAGGGTTCTAGGGGCGAAGTTGTCACCATCGTTTTTGTTCCAGGATTCAAGGGGTTCAAGGATTGGGGCGGTTGGCCCTGGTTCTGTTCACTGATTTGCAAGGCAGGATATCGAGTGGTCTCGATGAACCCGACGATGTGTGGGGTGGGTCCTGCTCTTCAAGAGTTTGACGAACCGGAAAAGTTTGCTCGGCAAACCCTGTCCCATGATCTCGAAGATCTGGATGCGCTTTTTCACTCAGAGTGGATTCCATCCGCCAATCCCCTGGTTTTGCTCGGTCACTCCCGCGGGGGAATCGTTGCGGCTCTGGGTGGTGCAAGAGAAGAAAGCAGATCTGGTGCGGACAAGCTGGTCGATTTGCGGGGGGTTATCACCCTGGGAACTCCCCATGACCTGATGCGGTTGTCTCAGGATGAGTTGGATCTGTGGAAAGAGACCGGGTACAGGGAAATCGTCAATGCCAGGACCGGTGAGGTCCTGAAGCAGGAACTCTCTGTTCTCGAAGACTACATTGCCAATACCGAAATATACGATCCTGTCCGTGCATTGGCCTCCTGTGGAATCCCGTTTCTGGGAATTCACGGGACAGCGGATCCTGCGGTCGGGACAGAATCTCTCGACCACCTGTTTGCTGCGTGTTCCCATCCACTGTCACGTCGGGAATTGATCGAAGGTGCAGGACATACTTTTGGCATGGCCCATCCCCATCAGGGGGGGCATGAAGATGCCGAAACTGCAATCGCGCTGATGACTGCCTGGCTTGGAGAGGTGATTCAACGATGAAGATTTACCCCGCTTATGATCCGCCCGAGTACCGTGAATGGCAGCCGGACCCGAAAGTGATGGCCGATTATTCAGCACGCATGGGAGAGCCGGAGATTGAGAAGAGCCTCCACGCATTGGGTGAGGTTGGACTCGAAAATCTTTACCGCGGTTTGATCAGGGCCCGGATTCACGACATCACACTCAAGCGTTGGGTGAGAACCGGTGTGATCACCAAAGCCTGGCTGGGGACCGGAGAAGAAGCGGTGACGGTGGGCGCATGCCATGCTCTCGGAGAGGGAGACGTGGTCGGCCCGATGATTCGTAACGCCGCAGCCACCTTTGAGCGTGGATTGCCTATGGAAGAATCATTCCGTTCCTATCTGGCGACGGGAGATGGTGTTACCAAGGGACGTGACCTCCACTTCGGTGACTTGAAATATGGTGTGGTTGCGCCCATTAGTCATGTGGGGGATCTGGTTCCTGTCTGTGCCGGGTTTGCTCTTTCCTTCCAGCTGCGTCAGGAAGAAAAGGTGGCGTTGACCTGGGTCGGTGACGGATCGACACGAACCGGAGCGGTGCATGAAGGATTGTCGCTGGCGTCCGCGAGAAGATTGCCACTGATCGTCATGGTGCAGGATAACGCCGTCGCTCTGGGGACTCGCAGAGATCCCCGGCTCGATGAAAGCCTGCGCGGTATGGCCGCCTCCTACGGGGTGACAGGACTGGAGTGCGATGGCAATCACATTCTCGATGTCCACGCCTGTGTGCGTCAGGCCCGTGAAATCTGCGTTGCCGGTGAAGGACCCGTGGTGATTCTGGCGAGAACCTTCCGCTTTGGCGGACATGCCACCCACGACGAAGCGGAAGCGAGAGCGATCTTTTCTGCGGAGGACTTCAGTGACTGGGCGCTGAAGGAGCCGATCGGTTGCTTTGAATCGTGGTTGCGGGATCACCGCGGAGGCACCGGGTCTGATCAGCTGGAGCAGTGGGAAGCGGAGGAAACCGCAAAGGTCGAGGCGCTCGCTGAAAACGCTCTTGCCAGCAAGGATCAGTCACCACCCGATCCCGGACTCATGCTGGGGGATGTCTTCGCTGGCGATTGATGGCGGATTGGAATGACAGTCAGCCTCAGCGGGTGAGAAACTGTTGAACAGGGATCCGACTATTCTCCGGAGCAGGAATCGGGATTCGCCGATGCGGGTGCCGGGGTGTTCTCGATACTGAACGAGGTTCCACAGCCGCAGGCACCATTGGCATTCGGATTCTCGAAGACGAATCCGCGGCCCATCAGGGACTCTTTGAAATCGACAGTGGTGCCATTGAGAAAGAGCCAGGATTTGGGGTCCACGAAAACCCGTGCGCCCTCGACTTCAAAGACTCGATCCTTTTCACCGGCTTTTTCGATGACGTCCATGCCATAGGACATGCCTGCACAGCCGCCACCCTGAACGAACAGGCGCAATCCACCCTCTTCGCCGACCTGTTTCTCACTGGTCAGACGAGAGATCTCCTTGCCGGCAGCTTCGGTGACATGAATCATGGTTTTCTCCTGTTCGTGTTTTCCATGGTACCTTCGTGGTGGGACGCTGACCATGCCTACAGGGGATTTCATGACGGGTCAGGACCGTTTTTGCAGGGAAAGGAGACTTTCGCATCTTGATTTCGAGAATCTCCGCCGCAATTCGCCGGCTTTTTCTGCGAGGCTTCGTGGCCCTGATTTCCTTCCCACCACCTCACTCTGCAGGTCGCTGGGGGCGTCGACTGGGCCGTTGGGGTTGGACGTTCCTTTCCCCTGATCGACTGCGGGCGATCAGTCAATTGTCGCGTCTCGATCCGTCTCTCAGCAAGGCCACTCGCACATCGCTGGCCCTGCAGAATTTCCTTCATCTCGGGGAGGTCCTGGTGACCGGGTGCAGCCTTGCAACCCGAAGCAGTGGATCCCCGATTCTGAATGACAGCCAACGTGGGATTGAGATCGAAAACCTTCCTGAGTTCATGAAGCATGTTCGGGAATTGTGTGGGCAGGGAGGAGTCATCGGGGTCTCGGGGCATCTCGGTGCATGGGAATTGGCCGGAGCCGCGACAGGTGCAGAAGGCTACCCGATCCTGGCCAAGCGTTACCCCGATCCAGTGGAGCAGGAAGTGGTAGAGGGGGTCCGCACGCGTTTGGGAATCCGGCTCATCTATCAGGATCAATCTTTGATGAGAGTCATTCGGCTGTTGCGGGATAGTCAGATGGTTTCGATGCTGGTCGACCTGGATATACGGGCGATGGATGGAGTCCACGTTCCCCTGTTGGGCGAGGATGCCCATACCACAGCGGCTCCGGCGAGGCTTGCGCTCAAGACCGGTTCCGTTTTGTTCCCTTACTTTTTGGTCAAGGGTGCAGGAAGCACTTATCGTTTCGAGTGGGAAGAGCCGATACAGATCGGTGTCGCTGAGTCGGATCTTCCTGAAGAAGAACAGATTCTCACACTGACCCGGAGAATGAATGAATCCATCGAACGGGCGATTCGCCGCCACCCTGAACAGTGGGTATGGATGCACCGCCGTTGGCGATCGACCCCCGAAGTGATCATGGAGAGAAAAACCCGGGAACAGTCGGTAGGATCTGTAAACTCCTGAATCGGCACCCTGTTGACCCATCTTGAGGCGCTCCTCGCCAACAATTATGATGTCCCCTGATTCAATTGCGATTACCACCCGAATGCCGATTCGGTTTTGGGCAAAAGGAGACCCCATGTCATTTCGAGTCAATTTTCCTGAGCTGAGTTCGACAAACCGGAACCACTGGGTTTTTCTGTTTCTCTGCCTGTCCGTGTTGATCGGTGTGGGGAACAGTGAGCTTCTTGCTGAACAGGATCCTGATCTTGCGTGGAAGAAGCCAGTGGGGGCCCAACTCTTTGAAGAGGCACGCGCTGCCTACGATTCGAAGCAGTATGCGGAGGCGGTCAAGAAGTTCAAGGATGCCCGAAAGCAGGCCAAAAACCGGGCGACCCGGATGCACATCGACAACTGGTTGTTGGCGACGGAGGGGGCAAATGAATTGAACGCCCTGATCCAACAGGCGAAGGGGGGCAAGGAGTCTGCAGCCTATCGGATTGGTGCAAAAAATTACCCCCGTTTCGCCCAGTCACCCATCGGTCCCGAGTACAAAAAGTTTCTGACCGAAATGGAAACGAAACTGTTTGTGGTGCTCGATGATTTTGAACGAGTCTCACGTCGTTACTCGGAGAAGTTTGGCAAAAAGTTCATCGATGACGAGAAGCTGGTTCAGCAAGGGAAGCGTGCCCTCGAGTGGAAAGTCAGTGCTCAGGCCAGTGAGTTGAAGATCAAATCACTGCCAAAGAATCTGGAATCATTCAAATCCCTGGTCATGTATCTGGATATGCCCAAGGGAGGAGCTGCCTACCAAATGGTCTTCGTGGTTCCGGGAACCAGTGACGAGGGACTCTCAAAGGTGACGACGGTTCAAAACGCCTACATCGCTCAGATGAAATCACACCGGGGTCTCAAGCGTATCGAAGTTCCCCTGAAAAACTTCAAGGGGCAGGGCAATGTCGAGTGGTCACGGGTGAAGGATTTCCGAATTCAGTTTCTGGGCGGAAAAAAGTTTACCGCCTACGTGGATTTCATCGCCTTGCAGAAGTAAGCCCCGATTCACCCAGAGGTGAAGTGCCTGCTCCCTGACGCCAAAGGTTGTCAAAATCGTTGTGGGCGGATTCGGTGGCCCGATTCAGAGACGCTCCAAGGGTGTCCGTCACTGCTGCGTCGTCTCGTCGGCGTTCCCCCGGCATGACCGGTTCACCGACGACGATGACCGCCCTGGACCCGGGCCAGGGAAGAATCATGCGGTCCCAGGTTTTCAACCGTCGCGATTTTTCTGCAGCAAATCCGAGGGGAATCATCGGTATCTGCAGTCTTCTTGAAAGGGCAGCGGCACCCTCCTTGGCGATGCAGGGTGGACCTTTGGGACCATCCACGGAAATCACCGGTGACAGTCCGGTACGGGCCAGTGTTTCCAACTCCTGAAATCCGCGCAAACCACCCCGGGTACTGGAGCCGTGGCAGACTTCCACTCCGAGCCAGCGCAGGGCGGAGCCGAGGCGTGCACCATCATGATGACGACTGGTGAGGGCGCAGAATCCGTTTGACTTCAGGGTGTAGCTGAGTGGCAAGACCCACTCGTGCCAGAAGGTCACCACCAGATTGCCGTGAGTCCGGAGTGCTTCTCTGGCGTTCTCACCACCGGACCAGCGCAGTTCCAGAGATCCCATAAAGGTGTCGATGATGCTCGCAACGATCTTGCCACTCCAACGATAGGGGTGATCGACACTGTTGGAGTCTTCGTCTTCCGGACGGGACAGGGTGGGAGTGCTTTGGAGATCGCGATTCATGACCACAGCATCCTCTGTGGAATGCCATAACGTCAACGGGATTTTTTGGAGGCGGGAAGATACCTGCTTTTACGAGACCCGTTGCGGATCGAGCAGGGTTTCCAGTGCGGAGAGGACCTGATCAACCCCGATGGACGACATGCACAGGGAATGCTCGCAGTCGCGCAGGGGACAGGGAGAGCAAGGGACACCGGATCGCAGGGTGACGGAGCGGGGACCGAGTGGACCGTGAACTGACGGATCTTTGGGACCATAGAGGCCGATGGTGGGAATCCCGAGCATCGACGAGAGATGGACAATCCCTGTATCCGCAGCGACAACGGCGCGACAACTTCGAACCAGTTTGGCAAGGTCGGCGGTGTCGCGGGTTTCAGGTGCCATTTCGATCTGTGGTGAAGAATCAGCAACCCACTCTTCGACTCTGGCTCTTTCCGCAGGGGTACCCGAGACCCAGACGGTTTCATTCTTTTGTGCCAGTTGCCCGGCCAACTCTATCCAATGACCCAGTGGCCACTCCTTAAAGCGGCCAAAGGCGCTGACGAAGGGGTGGATCAGGATGGGGGCCTTGGATCCACCATCCGCCAATGGAAGCGATTCACCTGCGATCTCTCCCTGGGGAGTGGGTCCCCGGTATCCCAATTCACGGACCAGATGCATCGCTCTCTCAATGCGGTGAACTCTTCCCGCAGGGTTTCGGGGGCGCCAGCCGGGCCACCAGAAGGGCAACTCGCCACCGTCTGCCGGATGGAGTTGCAGAACGTGTCGATGCCGGGTTTGCATTCGAATCCACGCTGATCGCAGGTTTGATTGCCAATCGATGACGAGGTCGTAGTGGGTCCTCTGAAGTTGGTCTTTCAACTCTTCCATTCTCTCTCTGGCTTGCCCCCTGAATTCAGCTGTGCGCCACTCCTTGCGAATCTCGGCGCGGGGAAACCGGTGGAGGTGGTCGATCCCTGGATGATCCTTGAGGATCGGGTAGGAGAGGGATTCAGTGACGGCGTCGATCCTCGATGTGGGGAAGAGGCGACTGAGGGCCTCAATCGCGGGCAAAACCTGAATCACGTCGCCGAGGGCACTGAGCCGAATGACGAGGATTCTTTCCGGTGACAGGGGTTTGCTGGGAAGTGGTCTCACCTGGGTTAGAATGGACCCTGTTATCGATAAATGAAACCGGAAAAGGGCGGGATCCGCATCCCTCCCCGGGTTAAAGGACTGGAGGCTTTCCTTGAGTGTTCTGCTCGGTCTCGAACTCTCTGGAAACAATCTGATTTTGCAGGCTGTCGATCGCAGGGGTGTGGTCCTTGCGGTGGTTCGGGAGCATGTGGCCTCCTCCTTTGACGAGGATTGGCGCTCACACCCCGACGAAAAGGTCCGTTCAGTCAGGGCTCTGCTCCAGCATGCATTGGAAACGGGAAAAATTCGCCCCGGTTCCGTGGCCGCCATCGGTGTGGCGGGATCTTCCGGTCTCGTTCTCGTCGATGCAGAGATGGAGCCGGTACCGCCAAGGGCCATCGGCTGGAGTGAGGAGGATCCTCCAGCGGATTCGCTGCATGAGAGAATCCCGACAACACTTTCCAGTTATCCCGGATTGACCCGCAGTCTGGTTGCTGTCCTCGACGTTCAGGACTGGTTGAGATATCGCTGGACCGGAGCTCTCGCGACGACCACTTCTTTTGCCTGGCAGTCCGGTTTGACACCGGGTAAGCATTCCGTTGAACGCTGGGATCCAGCCAAGGTCGATGGGGTCGGCTTGACCTCCGGTCAGTTGCCGCCGGTGATGCCCGGATACCAGAGAGTGGGAATCCTTCAGGAAGAACTGGTTCGTGAAACCGGCTTGCCGAGGGGAACCTGGTTCATGGCGGGAACGACCCCGGTTGCGGCTCGCCTTTGGCTCGCCTGTGAACCGACCCCCGGCCAACGAATCATCATGCTGGATCAAAGTGGAGCCCAGGGTTGGCGGGTGGTCGCGGGCAGTGACTTCGATGAATCGGTGGCAGGAGCCTTGCCGGCTCCCCATGGTGATCACTGGTACCTTCCGGAAACAGATCCTGTCGCGGATCCGCGGAAAGGTGAGACCCCCGATTCGGAGGCGATCTACGATTCTGCCGACGATGTCTCTGCTCTCGACTGGGATGTGAATGCGGACGAGGTTCACGTTTCTGCCGACTTCGCCCGACCTTCCCGTGGTCCCGCCCTGCTCGCGGGGGTGGGTTTGGGTTGGTTCAAGGATATGAAACCCTTCTGGAGAAAGCGCTGCCCGATCCAGACCCTCACCCAGTGGCGACAGTCGGTTGAATCTGCGGACTCACAGACCACGGAACAGGATGAGACGTCATGAAATCCTCCCTGACCCTCAAGGAACGATTGCAGGATCGATTCAGGGGAGCGATTCTCGGAGCTGCCGTGGGCAGTGCCCTCGGATTTCCCCATTCCGGATCCTCGCGCGTTTTCATGCGTGCGTTGGGCAATGAGGCGGTCGATGGATACGTCCGTCACCGGTCAGGATATTTTCCGGCGGGTCAGCATGGAGCAGCGGTTCAATTGCTGTCCCTGGCCTCCCGATCCATCGCCAAAGAGGGAATGATTCGGGAGAGTTCCATCGTCGAGGAGTGGATTCCTCTGTGGCGTGAAAACCGCATGATCGAGCGCCTGAACGATGTGGATGGTGCAATGTCCCGCTGGCTCCGCCAGGGTAGTTCGGCAAGGGGGTGTGCATGTCCTCCCGGTGAAGATGGAGCATCCGCTTTGGTCTGCAGCCTTCTTGTGGGTCTCTGGTGTCATGACTACCCGGAAGAACTGAATGAAAACATCGATCGCCTGACCTCCATTACCCATGAGGATCCCAAGGTGAGAGCTGTGAATGCGGCGTTGGCGACCATCATTGCCCATTGCCTCACTCATCATGAAATCGTGCTGGGCGAAGTTCTCGACAGCGCAGCGACTGCCGCTGACAGAATCGACAGCCTCGTGGCCGATTCGATCCAGATGATTCCCGGCATGCTGACCTTGAATGAGAAGGACGCGTTTCTTCAACTCGCCTCAGTCGGTGATGAAGGATCGGAGTCACCGGACCGGATGGGCATCGAGCCCCGTTCTCTTCCCGTATTCATGCTGGCTCTCTATTCCTGGTTTCGTGATCCATCGTCTCCCCGATCGGTATTGCTCTCCTGTCTTCAATCGGGGGGAGCGGTTCAATTGACCGCTGCGCTCGGAGGGGCATTGGCAGGTGCGTGTTGCGGGGAGTCCGGCTTGCCGAGTGATCTGGTATCAGGATTGCTCGATGAAGATGAATTGAGACTGGATGCGGATCAGCTGTATGACCGACAGCAGCTGGAAAGACGCCGACGCGATCTCTAGGCGGGTTTTTACCAAATTCCTGTGATCTGGCTCGTCTCTCGGGCGTTGGTTATTCTGGGAGCGGCTCCGAGGTGAGGAGCCGATCGTGAGTATGGACTTCGTGGTTGGAGGATTTGTGGCAGAGGAAATGAGACTCTTCGGTGAGGTGGCCTTCGAACTTCAGTACATCACGACTGCCCAGCTCTACGAAGGGCTTGCCGTTCAGGCCAGAGATGAGGCTCGGGGAGAGCCCCATCGATTTCTGGGCCAGATCCTCGTCGAATTGGGTCATATGAGGGAAAAGCAGGTCCTCGAGGTTTTGACGATTCTTCACGATCGCCCCCGACAGGGCGTCGAGGAGAAGTGACCTGAACAGCGGTATGCAGAACTCGATCCAACCGGTGGTGTCTTTGCCCGAACCCGTCCTTCGTCTTCTTGAAAAAGTGTGGCGCTGGGGAGTGGGTCGAGCACGCAAGAAAGTGCTGGCGAAAACTCGCAGTGGAGAATGGCCCCTCAGACTTTCGGTTCCCGTCATCAGTCTTGGAAATATCACCGTTGGCGGTACCGGAAAAACTCCCACAGTTTTGGCCCTTGCAAAAGCCTGGCAAGAACGGGGAGGACACCCCGGGATCCTCAGCCGGGGCTATCGATCCGAGCGAGGGGGAGAGTCAGGCAGCGAACTTGCGGGCAATGATGAATTTCGGTTGTTGCAGGAAAAACTTCCGGATGTCCCACACTTTCAGCACAAGGACCGTACCCATGCCGGTCAATTGATGTTGGCCCAACATCCGCACGTTGATTTGATTCTTCTCGATGATGGTTATCAACACCGAAAGCTGCACAGGGATCTCAACATCCTTCTCTGCGATGCCCGGGACCCATTCGGTGGAGGATACTGTCTTCCACTGGGACGTCTCCGGGAACCCGTGGATGGAGTCTCGAGAGCGGACCATGTTTTACTGACAAGAAGTGAACGTTGTTCTGCAGAGTGGCTTGATCAGGTGAAGTCCTATTTCGAACAAATGCATCCGGGTCTTCCTGTGGATCAATCCTCGACTGAAATACGCGGTTTTCGCACTCTGTCCGGTGACGATTTTTCTGCAGAGAATGTGCGGACCTGCCTGGCATTCAGCGCCATCGGGGAACCGGACGGATTTCTCCACACCCTGAGATCTGCGGGGATCACGCCCCGGCATGAGGTTCGTTTCCCGGATCACCACCCTTATCACACCCGTGATCTGGAATCCCTGATCCAGCAGGCGGACGATCACCATTGCGAGTCATTGGTCTGTACCGCCAAAGATGCGGTAAAGGTCGCGAAATTGCCTCTCTCCGAGTCTGTGGCAGCAAGGATCAAGGTTCTGGAGATTGAGTTGGATTTTCCTGTGGAGACGATTCTGGACCGGATTCAGGGGGATCAGTTCCACAGGGATGCGTGAAGTTCCGGGTGCTCTCTGATAGCATCGTCACCTGTCGAAGAGGAGCTTCCATGAACCGCGAAAACCGTTGGCAACCCCTCGACCTCGATGGAGTTCGAGCAACGCCGATCAGGGACCGACACAACATCGTTCGCCGAAGTCAATTCCGGGAGCCGTGTCCGGTGGACGCATCCTTTTCGGAATGGCTCGATCACCTTCCCGATATTCTTGCTGCTGGAGAATTGCGTGCCGCCGTCGAGGCGGTCGCTGCTTCTCATGAAGCGAAGGCTCCCGTGGTCGCTGCTTTGGGAGGGCATGTCGTCAAGGTTGGAATGGGTCCGATCCTCATCGATTTGATGGAGAGAGGGGTCATCCAGGCATTGGCGATGAATGGGGCGACCGCCATTCACGACCTCGAGTTGGCGATGATCGGTGAAACTTCGGAAGACGTCGCCACCCACATTGCGGACGGTACTTTCGGTATGTCCGCAGAGACCGCTGATTCTTTCAGAAAGGCGGCCCAATCGGGTGCAGAAGGGGTCGGCCTCGGTGCGGCATTGGGTGATCTGATCCACGATTCGGGAATGCCCCATCCGGAGATCTCCATCCTCTCCAGTGCCCGACGATTGGGGATCCCGGCGACAGTTCATGTGGCGATGGGAACGGACATCGTTCACATGCACCCGGGAGTCGCAGGAGCCGAGATGGGGGAGGCCACAGGGATCGACTTTCGCCTGTTGGCTGCAGTCGTTCACGATCTTGAAAATGGTTGCTGGCTGAATATCGGTTCGGCAGTGGTGATGCCAGAGGTCTTCCTCAAGGTCATCAATATTGCCCGTAATCTCGGTCAGGAATTACCCGGGATCACCGCCATTAATTTCGACATGAATTCCCACTATCGAACCAGCCGCAATGTCCTTCAGAGACCCGTGGATCGGGGTATATCACTGATTGGTCACCATGAGATCAATTTGCCCCTGTTCAGATTGGCCCTGCTACAGAGGCTGGCGAAAGGAACCGCATGATTCCTGCACTCGAATCGATCCGGGTCGATCAGCCGATTCTCGTCATCGGTGATCTCATGTTGGATGAATATCATTACGGAGATGTGGAGAGAATCTCTCCGGAAGCTCCGGTACCTGTGGTTCGATCCCAGCAGCACGAGCGCAGGGTCGGTGGAGCGGGAAGTGTGGTTGCCAACCTGTCTGCATTGGGGATCTCCACAACGGTGATCGGTCTGGTGGGGGATGACGAAGCCGGCATGCACATACGCGACTCTCTGGAATCACTCGGGGCGGATGTCTCCCATATCGTCGTCTCAGAGGATCGTCCGACCAGTTGCAAAACCCGCATTCTTGCCGGGGTACAGCATGCGGGCAGGGGCCAGCAACAAATCTTGCGGCTAGACCGTGAGCAGGCCCATGAGTCGACTCCTGCGGAATTGGCCGCGTGCCAGAACGCTCTGACTCAGATACTCGATCAACCCCTGTCCATCATTCTCGTCTCCGACTACGAGAAGGGACTGCTCAGCGAAGAGTTGCTGAAAAGTCTTATGAAGGGGGCCCGGGATCGCGGCATTCCTGTATTGGTAGACCCGGGCCGATCCGGTGACTGGGCCAAGTACGAAGGAGCGACGTTGATCTGTCCCAATCGCTATGAAGCCTCTGCAGCCAGTGGGCTCGAGGTCGGCGAGCAGGCGGCAGATCACGCCCGGGTGGGAGAGATCCTGGTAGAGAAATTGAAACTCGATCATTGCATTCTGACCCTGGATCGCGACGGGATGACCCGTGTTTCCAGCGGTGGAGGCCTGCGTCGTCACCCGACCCGAGTCAGGGCAGTGACCGACGTCGCCGGTGCCGGAGACATGGTGCTCTCCCTCCTCGGTCTCGCACTGGCAGCGGGGTGGTCCATCGACGAGGCGTGTCAGTTGGCAAACCTCGGTGCGGGCCTCGAAGTTCAAAAGGTCGGAGTTCAACCTGTCGAACTTTGGGAACTTTCCGCAGCCAGAGATACCCATTTCGGTTTGCAAAAACAGCCGGGTCAGAGTGTCGAAGAAATGACAAAAGTGATGGAACAGTATCGTCAGGCAAGTCAGACGGTGGTTTTCACCAATGGCTGTTTCGATCTGCTCCATTCAGGACACCTGCAACTTCTGGAGGCTGCGCGGGCCTTTGGTGATGCCCTGATCGTTGGGTTGAACTCTGACGAGTCTGTCACCCGTCTCAAAGGACCCGAGAGGCCAATCCTCCCGGCGGTTGAAAGAGCGCGGCTCCTCGGTGCACTTTCCAGTGTGGATCACGTGGTGATCTTCGATGAAGACACCCCGGCGGCACTCATTTCAAAGCTGCTTCCGGATGTCCTCGTCAAGGGGGCGGACTACGCCATTGAAGAGGTGGTGGGCCGGGAAGTGGTCGAGACGGCTGGGGGACGGGTTGAAACAGTGACCCTGAAGCCCGGATTCTCGACGACGGGACTGATTGAGCAGATCCGTCGTGGGACACGATCTTGCCCCGAAACCCCTGAAGGCTAGGATACGGACTTGCCCGGGATTCCCAATTAGCCTTTCCCGGGGGTTCTGTTTCCGTGGATTTCCCAGATTTCCATGGGGCAGATGATCCTCAGCCCAAACTTCGGGGAGAATTTATGACAGAAGAGACGCGAGATCGTTCCTCCAGGGCAACGATGTTCGGTCGCATCGTCCTCAAGAACAAGTTGGTCGATGAAGCCGCTCTGAAAAAGGTCATGGCAGGATTGCCAGCAGGCAGTGATCTGGGTGATGCCCTCGTTTCAGCGGGCTTGATTTCAGCCCAACATGCTGCGGCCATTCAGAAGAAGATCGATGAACGTATGGGAAGTGCCACCGCATCTCAGGGGGCAGCAACTTCTCGGGGGGCAGCAACGGGAGCTGGACAGAGTGCCGCGGCAACTCCGGCCGGAACAGGGCCGACCGTCGCGGACGTCCAGCGGATGGACTTTACGGAGATGAGTGGCCAGCCCATCGCGGAGTATCTGCGCAAGGCAAGGGAACTCGGTTGCTCCGACTTCCATTTCCAGGTCGATTCCGCCCCTCTGGTCAGACTTCATGGGCAGTTGATCCGTCTCAAGCATCCGACCCTTTCCGCTGATGATACGGAAAAAGCGGTCCGTGAACTGCTCGACGACGAACAGTGGCGTGAGTTGGAAGAGCATCTGGATCTCGACTTCTGCCTCGAGACCGAGGATCACGGGCGCTACCGGGCGAATTGCTTTCAACAGCGAAAGGGCAAGGAGGCGATTTTTCGCCTGATTCCCGATACGGTTCCGACGCTGGAAGAATTGAACATGCCGGATGTGCTCAAGGAGTTTACCCAGTACAACCAGGGCATCGTTCTGGTGACAGGGCCTTCCGGCTGCGGCAAGTCCGCCACTCTGGCTGCGCTGATCGGAATGATCAATCAGGCCCGGAATGACCATATCGTGACGGTGGAAGATCCCATCGAATACATCTTTGATCCCGCAGGTTCCAACATTAACCAGCGCCATGTCCGCCGCCATACGGAAAGTTTCCACTCCGCACTGAGATCCGCCATGCGTGCGGACCCGGATGTGATCATGGTCGGCGAAATGCGCGACGTGGAAACCATCTCGATGGCGATCACCGCAGCGGAGACGGGACACCTGGTACTGGCAACGCTTCACACCACCAACGCGGTGCGATCCCTCGACCGCCTGATCGACGTCTTCCCACCGCGGGAGCAGGAGCAGATTCGGGCGATGGTTTCCGAGTCGATGCGCGGCGTGATTTCCCAGCAGTTGCTTCCCCGCAAGGATGGAACCGGCGTGGTTCCCGCTCTGGAGATCATGTTTGCCACTTCAGCGGTCGGAAACCTGATTCGGGAAAACAAGACCTTCCAGCTGCCTTCTGTTTTGCAGACGGGTCGCAAGCAGGGAATGATCACCATGGATGAGTCGATCCGTGAATTGCTGAGCAAAGGTGTGATCACACCGGAGGTGGCCCGCTACCATGCGGAGGACCCCTCGACGATGAAGGGTTAGGATCATGAGTACCGAACAAATCGACAAGCTGTTGACGATGATCAAGGAACTCAATGGTTCCGACCTCCACGTCAGTGCCGGCATGCCTCCGAAGATCCGTGTTCACGGTCACCTTCGCCCCGTTTCCAAGGAGCCTCTGACCGCTGAACAGACGGAGGCTCTCTTGTTGCCGATGCTCGACGAAAAACGTCAAAAGCAGTTGGCTGAAAAGAATGATCTGGACTGGGCCTATGCGATGCCCGGAGTGGCCCGATTCCGGTGCAGCTTTTTCCGTCAGCAGCATGGTCTGGCTGGGGTTTTTCGGATGATCCCGGAGGAAATCCTTCCGGTTTCTGCACTTGGTGTCCCTACTCACATTGAAAAATTCTGCCACCTTCGCAATGGACTGGTGCTGTGCACCGGGCCCACCGGAAGCGGAAAGTCGACGACCCTCGCTGCACTGATCGATTACATCAATCAGAATCAGTCGCGACACATCGTCACCATCGAGGAACCGATCGAGTTTGTGCACCAAAACAAGAAATCCCAGATTACCCAGCGTGAAGTGGGGATTGACTCTGAATCCTTTGCAAAAGCACTGCGTTCTGTCGGTCGTCAGGATCCGGACGTGATCCTGGTCGGTGAGCTTCGGGATCTGGAAACGATCGGATTGGCGATCACTGCTGCCGAGATGGGGTATCTGGTCTTTGCCACCCTGCACACCAACAGTGCCGCAAAAACCGTCGACAGAATCATCGACGTCTTCCCGGAAGAGCAACAGAACCAGGTGCGCACCATGCTTTCCTGTTCGCTGAAGGGCATCATCGCCCAGTTGCTGATCCCGAAGAAGGACGGCAAGGGGCGCGTCGTCGTCAATGAGTTGCTCTTCCACGATGGGGCACTGCCCAACATCATTCGTGAGGGTGCCGTTCACAAGATCGTCTCCCTGATCGAAGGTGGACGGGGCAAGGGAATGCAGTTGATGGACGATGCAATTTTGGCACGCTTGAAAGAGGGCTCGATTTCAGCGGAAAATGCCTATCGCTGGGCAGCCGAGAAGAAGAAGTTCCAGCACCTCCTGAAGGGGTGATCGTTTGCCAACAGGCCCGAGAATACTGGTTCGTATTCCCACCTGGGTGGGGGATGCGGTCATGGCAACTCCGGCTCTGCGTGGGTTGCGGAGCCGATTTCCCGATTCCCAAATCACCTTGATGGGTGGGGGGCATCTGCAGCCACTGCTCGCCGATGCAAACCTGTTCGATCAATGGATCGCAGTGGAATCGGGCCGGGGCAGGGTTCAGGCCAACATTCAGAAGATTCGCGAAGGCCGTTTTGATATCGCTCTTCTTCTGCCCCATTCCTTCAGGACCGCCTGGGAAACCTGGAGGGCAGGAGTCCCGCGCAGGATCGGGATGTCTCGCCAGTGGCGAGGCCTGTTTTTGACCGATCCCCTGAGAATGCCGAAGCTCGCTCCCGGGCGCAGGGCATACCCGATGCACCATGAGTATCTCGAAGTGGCGGCTGCACTCGGTGTCGAGGGGGACGGCCTTGGCTCAAGACTGGACGCCTCCGCAGAATGCCGTCAACGGGCCCAAAAACGTATGGAAAATTTGTCATGTGACCCTGACAGACCGTGGATCGGATTGCACCCGGGGGCAGCATTTGGGCCCTCGAAGATCTGGCCACTCGATCGCCTGGCAGAAGTCGCCAGAGAACTGAGGGACGTGGACGGGTGTGATCTGATCATCACCTGTGGTCCCGGTGAAGAGGATTTGGCTCGGGCTCTGGAGTCGAGGATTACGGGCCCTGTCGTCAATCTTGCAGATGATCTTTGGCCCCTCGACGAACTCAAGGTTCTGGTCGAAAAGATGGCTCTGTTGATTACCGGTGATACGGGTCCAAGACATATTGCCGCTGGAATGCAAACTCCCCAGGTAGTGCTGATGGGGCCGACCAGTCCCGACTACACCGCTGCATTTCTGCAAACGACGACGGTGATCCGCAAAGAGGTGGAGTGCAGTCCGTGTCAAAAGAAGGTGTGCCCACTCGGTCACCATCAATGCATGACCGCCATCGAGCCTGCTGAGGTTCTGGCAGCGGTTCGCTCATGGCTCGATGCGAAAGAGCCTGCGGGATAACGAAATCCAGCAGGCTCTTCAGCAGACGAAATGATCGAGCTGATTATTCCTGAACCAATGCTTCCGACATTTGGTGGGCGATGGAGAGCATCGTCGAGGCCAAAGCACCATTCGGTTGCTGGACCATGACAGGGACTCCCGAATCTCCCTGCAGCGCCGTTGTCGGTTCGAGCGGGATCTTGCCCAGGAAGGGCACACCATAACGCTTGGAAATCCCCTCACCACCCTTGCCGGGGAAGATCTCGGTCACGTGCTGGCACTGGGGGCATTCGAAGTGGCTCATGTTCTCGATGACACCGAGAATCGGCACGCTGGTTCTCTGGAACATCTGGATTCCCCGCTGAACATCGAGGAGTGCCACATCCTGCGGAGTGGTCACGATGACTCCGCCGGCGAGGGACAGGGACTGCACCAGAGTCAACTGTGCATCACCGGTACCGGGGGGAAGGTCGAGGACGAGGAAGTCCAGATCTCCCCACTCGACCTGAAACAGAAACTGACGCAGAAGACCGGTGACCATTGGTCCTCGCCAGATCACGGGGGAGTCCTCTTCGAGCAGGTAACCGATGGACATCGTTTGCAAGCCATGGGATTCGATGGGGAGGATCGTTTCACGCTCAGTGGCGTGGGGGCGAATTTCTTCGGTTCCCATCATTTTGGGTGTCGAAGGACCATAGACATCTGCGTCGAGAAGTCCGACCTTCTTGCCGATTTTTTGCAGGGCCAGAGCCAGATTGACTGCAACGGTGGATTTGCCCACTCCTCCCTTGCCACTGGCGACGGCGATGACATGTTTGACCCCGGGGATATCCTGGGCTCCAACCGTGTTGGGCCCTGGTCCCTGAGCACCCTGAGCGGGGGAGCCCTGATCTCCGGATTCGGCTTGTGAATCCTCCGGTTTCTTGTGGAGGACCGTCACTTTGGAGACGCCCTCAATACGCCCGATTTCTTCCTCCAGTCGCTCACTGATCGAGCCCTGTTGGTTAACCAGTTCAGGAGGAAATTCCACAACCAGGGTAATCTCTCCCTCATGGGCGATCACTCTCTGGATCAACCCTGCCTGAACGACATTTCCGGGGGATCCGGGGAGGGGGATTTCAGCAAGGGTGCTCTGGATCTCCTCCAGAACGCGAGCTTTATCAAAGGCCATCTTGTTACTCCTGGTCTCTGTCAGACGTGACATTGGGGTGTTGTTTGTGGTTTGCGGAGATTTTGAAATCGCTCCCGTGCAACACCTTCGGCACATTGTCCCTCATCGGAAGGTGGCGGAGGAAGCAAAATTGTCGATTTTTACCCGATGGGAGTCACGTTAGACGTCATTTCGGCAATTCGATCTGCCTCTTTATGAGTGGAATCCTACCTTTTGTGACCGATGTACCGTGAAACGCTTCTCAAAGGGGCGCAGGGGAGAGGGGAGAGTTAAGATCCAGATGTCGAGTGAAGAGACGTACTATTTATCTTTCAAGGGGAGAAAAATGGCAGATTTCGAATTTATCGAGGCAGAACAACTCGACACCCACCTCCTTCGGACCGAGGGGCTGAAACTGGTGCACTTCGGCAGTTCACTGGTGACCTCCTGCAACTTTATGCGTCGCAGTTTGTCAATCATCTCTCCGGAGTTCCAGAATCACCTGCAGATGATTGAAGTTGAACTTCAACTGAGTCAGGTGGAAGTGGTTCAGCGCTTTCAGGTCCGATCACTCCCTACAATTCTGATCTTCGACGGTGATCAAGTGGTGGAGCGGCTGGAGCGAATCTTGTTACCCGCCGAATTACGGCAGTTTCTGCAGGACACCGTCTCTTTCCATGCTGTTCCGGAGATTCTCCCCAAACCGGAAGAACCGGGTCCTTCCTCCCAGATCTGACTTCGGGAAAGCACCAATCCTGACCTCAGAGGGATCCAGAACGCCTTAATTGATCCTACAAAGTGATCAGAAAAATGAACCGGGAACTAATTTCGTGTTCCGGGCGTCTCCCTTTCAGGATTTAATTCTGTTGACTCAGTGCGAACCACTGGCCGGAATAGATTGTTAACTTACAGTAAAGAGTACAATCGTCGGAAAGTGTGTTGACAGACGAACCAGAATCCATTAATTTGCAATCCCACCTTTCAGAGCCCATGAGGCGCCCCTGATATCCTCTATCAGCGGCGCCTCTTTTTTTGTGGGGATTCTCTTGCACCTGTTTTTGGGCGGGTAACACAAGCCGATTTCAGGAGCGCCGATTGAAATCGACAGCGGTTCCACCAACCGGTAGCCACCGTGCCATCCGGGGGAGCAATTTGCTCACCGGAAAGCTCAAGCCAGGGAGGAAACGGGAAAGAGGATTACTCAGAAGTGGAGGTGCTTGACCAGATTTGAGCCTTCTCCATCAGCTCGTCGAACTGGGCAGAGAGGGCATGGGTCGAAGAATCGATGGGGCTTTTGAAGAAGATTCCGCAATGTTCCTGCAGCCCTGATTCACCCCGTCTTTGAGCATGAGCCAACAGTCGGGCGAGGTCGATGACGAGCGGGGCAGCAAGGATTGCATCGCATCCCTGCCAGGTGAATTGCATCGACATGCGGTGACCCATGAAGCCTTTGAAATGAATCAGATCCCAGGCGGTCTTGTTGTCGCCCAGACTAGGGACGTAATCGATGCGAACCTGACTGTGAACATCTTCCCCAAGGATTTCATGAATCAATTCGCCCTTGGAAGCGAGCTTACTGCTTTTGTTTTCCTCATGAGCAAGAACTTCACCATCCCGATCGCCGAGCATGTTGTAGCTCTGCCAGCTCATCACCTGCAGTGCCCTTTGGGCGAACATGGGAGCGAGTGCGGATTTGACGAGTGTCTCACCGGTTTTTCCATCGCTGCCACAATACGCGCAGCCTGCCTCTTCAAGGATTTCACGGGTTGCCGGAATCAGGGCCGCCGCTGAAGGAGTGAAGTTGACGTAAGCGGCGCCGACATTGGCCGCAGCCATGGCGTAGATGGTGCTCGACCGGAATGCCGTCGAGTCGCCTTCAAAAAGTGCTTCCTGAAGTGCGATGGCGGACTGGTGTGCTGGGTGGTCTTTCAGGGATGCTTCCGTGGAGGAAAGATTGACGACGACAAGGCCGTCCAGTTCGTTGTTCTGAACGAACTCATTCAGATCCCCTGTGACCCGTTCCAAAGCTTCTTGCGGAGTGGGGGAATCCCCGTTGCACTGTTGGCCGTTCAGGCCTCTGATCGCCTCGTCGGCATTGACGAGTACTCCCGGGCGAATCCTTCGATCCACCTGCTCAAG
This sequence comes from uncultured bacterium, assembly GCA_913056395.1. Lineage (GTDB taxonomy): Bacteria > Planctomycetota > UBA8108 > UBA1146 > UBA1146 > UBA12191. The sequence goes on from CAJXMG010000001.1 coordinate 101,979, forward strand.
ATCGGACTGAATCATTTCAATCAGGGGCAAGGAGAGGCTGCCAGAGTCCGCCTCGATGGCTCGGGCGCTGTCGATGAGGGATCCAGAACGAATCTCATGACCGCCCAGAACCCACTGTTCCGCTTGGGGCATTTCACAACTGGAAAACTGGGGGTGGTCGGTGATCAGCCCGGTGCATGGAACCAGTTTTCGGGAGAGTGCAGCGAGTCCTGCGATCACAGTGGTCGCCACTCCGCCACGGGCACCGATGAGCCAGAGTCCAAGCTTGCTCATCTGATGGCCTCTCGCACAGAACGGATCAATAGGGACTCTGATGGGGGAGCAGTGCTGATTTCAAAAAGATCGGTGCTGAAGTCAAAGAGACCCATGAGTTTTATCAAGCAGCAACTTCGCAGCGTTCGGATATTCATCGTGAAGGTCGGCAATGTCAGAAACCCTGGCAAAGCCGACGACCGAATTCGAAACCCGGATGGGGTTAGCGGCGACGGTGCTTTCTGCGGGTTTCCTTGATGCTGGTTTTGCGATCTTTCTTGCGCATCAACTTTTCAAATTCTCTCTGCTTACGACGCTTTTCCTCAGAGGGCTTTTCGTAAAAGCTTCTCTTCTTGATTTCCTTGAGAAGTCCCTCTTTGGCGACGGTTCTCTTGAAGCGCTGAAGCAACTTTTCGGAAGTTTCTCCGCTGCGGATAGTCACTCGAATCAATGCAGTCCTCTTTCTCTCGAATCCACGTATCTCATCAATGTGTCAACTGTGGGGTTGATCTGCCGATCACCCGGGCGAATGAGCCTGTGGGCTCCACCGGAGTGAAATGTTGATTCCGTAAAATCAATGGCAAACGGGAATTGTAGGGGAAACCGGATGGGCTGGCAAGAGAAGCGGGAGATTGGATTGGATTCGGTGCGGAGCGTTTTTGAGCACTGGACAGGATAGGTCCGAGGACGCAGGATCTTCACAGAGAAGCCCTGTGGGCCTCAGCAGGGAATCCGGGGGACCTGAATGATCCGTTTGCCTCAGAACAGCTCGGAAGCTTCACCGGAGGGCTCGGGGGAGGGGTCTGAAACTCGCAAATCCCTGCGATTGCGGCTGATCCTCTCGGCAGTCGCCGGTGTCATGATTCCCCTGGGATTCGACCCCTGGGGCCTCGCTTTCCTGATGCCTTTCGCTTTCATGATTCTGGCACTGGCCACAGACCGCTGTGGATTCCGTCGATCCCTGCTTCTGGGCTGGGTCTTCGGTCTCGGTGTGCAGGGCACGTCCTTGCCATGGATCATGCTGGCGGCCAAAAATTATCTGGGCATCTTCGTGCTCGATGATCCTGATTCACTGATCGCCTGGCTCGCCGGTACAGGCCTGTTTCTGATCTGGTGGCCCCTCTCCTCGTTGGGGTGGGGACTCTGTCTGGCGCTGGTGAGTCTGGCTCCGGAGGCGCCGGGTGCTCGTCAGCGGATCTGGAAGTGCCTCGGGATCCTTGTCTTTGTCGCGTTGTATGAACAGTACTGGCCACGCCTCTTCCCCTGGTCCGTCGGTTCAGCGTTGGCGACGGTGGAGCCATCGGCGGGTTGGATCCTGTTAAGGCAATGGGGAGTGGAAGTCACCAGTCTGGTCATCGCCAGTAGCGGTTTTCTGGCCGCTCACATCTTTCCACTGGTCTTTGATTTCTTTGATCGGCGTCAAAAGGTGGTCACCCTGAGCCGGGTCTGGTTGCTGATTCCGGGACTGGCCGTCGCCTCTCTGACCCTGCTTCCCCTGCCGAACCGGGGCTCCTCTTCCCAGTTTCACGAAGCGGGCCAGGAGGTCGTGGTTTCTCTGGTACAGCCAGCGATTCCCCTCGAAGACCGTCACGGAGCCAAGTGGCGTGAGTTGAATGAAACGCTGCTGGAATGGCTGTCCGTGGTTGAGGATGACCCGGAGAAAATGTTGCGATCGGAAGGCGGAAACCTGAGACGACTCACGGTCTTCCCTGAGGGAATGATCCCCGGAGTTCACGATGCCGATAGCCTTCGCCGCTGGGCCCAAATGGCGGGTGTCGACCAGCCTCTTCTTTCGGGAGTGATGGTGGAGACGGAGGAAGGGTTTGCCAATGCCGTGGCCCTGATTGAGCCTGTCAGGAGTGGGGTGGGAGTCCGGGATTATTCGGTTCAGCTCGGATTCAAAAAAGATCTGGTTCCTTTCGGCGAAAGAATTCCCGGGGAATCGATTTTTGAGGCAATCGGTTGGAAGCCGCCCATCACTGGGCTCGTGGCCGGGGATCGGCCCATCGTCTTCGATCTGGGTTCAGCCGATCACGGATTCGGAGTTTCCATCTGTTATGAAGGGTTGCTCCCCGGGACGAGCCGCGGGCTTCAGGAGTCGGGGGCACAGTGGCACGTCAATGTCACGGAGGATCTTTGGTACGGTGATTTTCTGGAACCTGCTCAGCATCTTCAGTTGCAGAGATCGCGGTCCATCGAATCTTCACTGCCGCTGTTAAGATGTACGAATGCGGGCCTGACAGTGGCCTTTGATCCGCAGGCCTTTGGTCAGCAGACACTTCTCGCCTATCGTAGCTTTCCCGGTGATCCCGAATGGCACACGATCGATGCCGCAGGGGAGATTGCCCTGGATCGGGAGATCGGTGCCACGGGGACATTACAGGTCCACCTGAGAAGCCACCCGCAGATTCGGAAAGGACCTCTTCTCGAGTGGCCCCAAGGCTGGGCACCGATTCTCGGAGGAGTCTGGATTCTCGCAGGATTGCTACGAATCGCCCTCCAGAGGTAGCAGGGCCTTCCCCGGGTTGACTAGCATAAAATATGCCGTAATATTGAAAACAGTCCTAGATCCCCCAAAATTCTAGACTTGCGTTTTGGCTACTGCGTCAAAAATCCGATTTCAGGGGATCTAGAGCAACTTTCAGGCCGTTTTTGGTATTGGGCTTCACTTTTTTGGGAATCTTCGATTCCCGCACAGTGTAGGTCCGCACTGTGTCAGTCCGCACAGTGCCAGTTCGCCTGTGAGACTCCACCCCGTCCCTGAAAGGAGATGCGATGCGTCTGGATACCGGCCTTTTCCAGCAGCAGACACAGAAGCAGATCCTTTCTCCTCAAATGATCCAGTCGATGGAGATTCTGGTGCTCAACCAGCAGCAGCTGGAAGAGCGGATCAACGATGAGCTCGAATCCAATGTCGCCCTCGAGCGGTCGGAAGCGGAGAGTGCTGAAAAAGGCGGAGAGGACGGCTCCACGACGGAGATCGAAATCGAGACTGATAGCGAAGCTTTCGATCTGGATCAGGATCGATCCGAATTCGACGAGTTGATTGATCTTGGCGAACGGTACGAGCAGTTGCGTGAACTGCAGCAGGCCGATTTCTGGGCCGAATCGACTCCGACTCGAAAATCCTCACTGGGAAGCGGTGAAGATGAGTATGAGTGGGTTGATCACGTCGAAGGTCCTTCGGAAACCCTGGCGGAGCACCTGCTGGCACAGCTGCGACTGAAGACGATTCTCAGCCAGCGCCAGATCGCCCTTTGCGAGGAAATTATATTCAACCTCGACGAGCGCGGCTGGCGACTTCACTCCCTCGAAGAGATCGCAGCAGGAGTCGCCTCGGGGATAGAGTCAGAAGACAGCGATCCTCGTTGGCAGGAGGTCGCTCCCTCTTCCGCAGAGTGGGAAGATGCTCTCCACATGGTTCAGTCCCTCGACCCACCGGGTGTGGGGGCGGAAAACCTCATCGATTGCCTCTGCATACAATTGCACAGGGACGCTGCGGATAACCAATTAGAGGAACTGCTGGTCCGTTGGCATTTGGACGATCTGGCCAAGAACCGTCTTCCGCAGATCGCCAAGACCACTGGAAAATCCCTCGAAGAAATCAAATTGGCTGCGGAGGTGATCCGTTCGCTGGAGCCGATTCCCGGGAGAGCATTTATTCAAAGTGCCAATCCGCGCATCGTTCCAGACATCCTCATCGAGAGGGATGCGGAAGGTGTGTTTCGGGCAGAGGTCGGGGGGCAATCGACCCCACGGTTGCAGATTTCTCCCCACTACCGGGAATTGTTGAAGGGTGCCAAGAAGGACCCGGAGCTGCGCAAGTATCTGCGCAAGCACATCGAAAATGCGGAGTGGCTGATGGGGGCTGTCCAGCAGCGAAACTCAACCCTGCAAAGGGTTGCTCAGGAGATCCTCGATCGTCAGCAGCAGTTTTTCAGCGAGGGGGACCGCTTCCTCGCCCCGATGCGAATGCAGGACGTGGCCGATTCCATCGGGGTCAATGTCTCAACGGTGAGCCGGGCGATTTCGGGAAAGTGGTTCCAATCGCCGGGGATGTTGCGTGAACTTCGAAGCCTCTTCAGTGGGGGAACGGTTCGCGATGACGGTGCTGAAGAGTCCCGTGGCGGAGTCATCGCCCGGATCAAGGAATTGGTTGCCGCGGAAGATCCGAAAAAGCCCCTCAGTGATGCGACGATCGTCAAGGAACTGGAAAAATCGGGAGTCCGAATCTCGCGCAGAACCGTGACCAAGTATCGGGAAGCAGAGGATATTCCTTCTTCTAGGGAGCGCCGCCAGTATTGAGCGAATCCGGGGGGGATGGAGTCAGAGAAGCGGGGAATCCCACCTCTGCGAAAAAATCCTGTTATGCTGTCTGGACTCATCCATTTTGTCCCATCTTGGATCCGCAGTACGGGGAGTACTTTTGCACCGATGATTGAAATTGAGGATCTGTCCCTTAGCTACGGAGACCGCCGTGCCCTCGATGGAATCTCATTCAAGGTTCCAGCGGGAGCTGTCACCGGATTTATCGGAGAGAACGGTGCCGGCAAGACCAGCACCTTCCGGGTTCTGACGACCTGGTTATTGCCGGATGCCGAGACTCAAAGGGTCGTCGTCGACGGTGTCGATCTGCTCAGGGATCCGCAGACAGCATGCACCCGTGTGGGAGTACTGCCGGAACAATTGGCCTTGCCCGGTGAACTGCGGGTCGCAGAATTTTTGCACTTCCGCAGTGGAATCAAGAATGTGCCCTCCCGCCAGGCAAAGGCAGAGGTCAGCAGGGTTCTCGAAGCGGTCAATGCCAGCGACATGGGGCAACGCCGCATCGATACACTTTCACAGGGCTATCGACAGAGAATAGGATTGGCGGATGCCCTGCTGGGTGACCCTCCGGTTCTGCTTCTCGATGAGCCCACTCGCGGTCTCGATCCGCGTCAGATTTCCCAATTTCGTACCCTTCTGGATGAACTGCGCGGCAATCACACCCTTCTGCTCTCCAGTCATGTCCTCGGAGAAGTGGAGCAGTTGTGTGACAGGATCTGTGTGATCAGCAAAGGGAAGATTCGGTTGGAGGAGGATCGGGAGTCGTGGACTCAGCGACTGGGCAAGGCGGGACGCTGGCAACTTGAACTCGCGCCATCGGCGGATGCAAAAAAGGTCACTCAATGGCTCAACCAACAGCCAGAGGTGCAGTCGGTGAAACGTGATCAGCACCACTGGAGTATCCAGTCCGATGCCGCTTTGGGTTTTCGCATCGGAGAAAAAGCCCTGGAGGAAGGTTGGGTGATCATGGAGCTCCGCAGTGAGCCTGCCACCCTCGAATCCCTTTTCCTCGAGTGGACCGGAACTGATTCGGGCATCCCCGCTAAAGATGGGGAGGGATCATGAACAGAACCCTGATTCTCCTGCGCAGGGAATTGCTCTCGACTTTCGTCTCACCCGTTTCGTGGATCATTCTGGTGCTGTTCCTCCTCGTGATGGGAGCGAACATGTACATCTCCATCATTGCTGTGGGAGGAGACCTCCGGCAGCTTCTGAGTTCTGCCTACGGCGGTCTCGTTTTCTGGTTCATGTTTCTGGTGATCCCGCCACTGGTGACGATGCGAAGCCTGGCTGAGGAGCATCGGCAGGGGGCACTCGAAGTGCTGATGGTCACGGGGATCAGCGATGCCAGTGTGGTCATTGCCAAGTGGGCTGCTTCTTCCATCTTCTACTTCACACTCTGGGTGTGTCTGCTTCCGCTTTGGGGAGTACTTTCACTGGTGGGTGACGTGGAACCGGGATTGCTCTTTACCACCCACGTCGGCATCTTTTTCATCGGCTCTGCATTCTGTGCCAATGGAATTCTGGCTTCTGCACTGACCGCTCATCCCCTGGCTGCAGCCGGGTTGTCCTTCACTTTCAACATCGCCCTGTTCATGGTCCATTTTTTCAGCAACCTCTTCCGACCGGGAGAGATCGAGTTGCTCTGGATCGAACATGTCAGTGCGATTCATCACATGGTGGATGAGCTGACCCGTGGAATCCTCGATTTGAGAGTCCCTGTTTTCTGGTCCACCCTGATTCTCTTCTCCCTCTTCCTTGCCACACGAGTATTGGAGAGGAGGCGCTGGGCATGAGTGTTCTCACAGAACGAAAAAATCGTGCCCGCAGGCATGTACCGCTGCAGATTCTTCTGGCTCTCTGGTGTGTCTTTGTCGCCAATGCCTGGGTCTTCCACTCTTCGATTCGCTCCGATTGGACTGCGGACGGCCTGCTGACGGTGACCGATTCGGATCGAGAGTTGATCAAGGCATTGACCGGTCCCGTCGAGGTGGTGATCCCTCTCAATCTGGGGCCGGAGATCGAGGACACCCTGAAAACTCGGGTCCTTCTGAAATCGGCACGCTGGCTGGAGGAACTCAGCCAGGTCGCTCCGAACCGTTTGCAGCGTCCCATTCTGATTCGAGTCAATCAGGAGGGGGAGAAGTGGGCTGCAGAACGGGCACGAAGAGTTCCGGCCCTCGAAGAGACGGATGTGGACCGCATCCATTTCTTTCATGACGGACGCCGGGTTTCCCTGTCGTCGGAAGAACTGGCTGATTTTCGCATCCCCTCTGCTCTCGAGCCGGAAGGGGTTGCCGAGATTCTTGTGGATCGAACCCGGGAAGGGATCGAATCCGCTTTAAGACGCCTGATCAGGGAGGACCAAGCTTTGATCCGGATCAGTCAGGGAAGCGGTGAACCGGGACTGAAAGAAGCGGGGAATAATTCGATGGCGGCCCTGCGCAAGGATCTTGAATCCCGCGGGGCACAAGTGGAGGGGATTCGCCTGCCATTTGTGGAATCGATCCCCGGGGATACTGATCTGTTGGTGGTCGTGGCTGGAGGGGTGGGGTCATGGGAACCCCTGGGAGCTTCGGTCGAAAGGTCGATTCAACGATATCTGGATGCGGGTGGGGGAGTTGTCCTTCTCCTCCCTGGTAAAAACATCAGTGGTCTTGAAGGAATGCTGTCGCGCTCGGGGATCGATGTCGGTCCCGGTTTGGTTGCGGAGGAGATCGCCCTCGAACAGGGTTTGGTCCGGCCCGCGTTTGTCGCGGTCGGCCGTCAGGTGCATCCCCGTCACCCTGTGACTATGCCCTTTTTAAAACGGGGGCTCAATGCCCGCTTTTCTCCTGCCAGAGTTCTGCAACTTTCGGAGGAAGCAACGCCGTTGCTGACAACCGGACCCGGTGCGTGGGTCGAACGTGATGGACGCATGGCCCAGCGTGATCCGGGGGAGTCCCCTTCCCCGCAAGTGATCGCTGCGGCGAGCGAAGTCGGTGGAGGTCGCCTGATCGTCGTCTCCTCCTGGACTCCGGTTCTCAATGCCCTGTGGCAGGGGGACAGTCGTCGCTTCCTGCTCTCCTGTTTTCATTGGGCTGCTGGAGAAACCCAGCCGTTGGGTGCCGGTCGTGAGCCGATCACTCGCAGAGTGGAGCTTTCCGCACCGTTCCGAAATTCTTTCTTCTGGACTGCACTGGCAGTACTTCCCGCCTGCGCTTTCTTTGGCGGATTGCTGGTCAGTGCATTGCGCAGGAGGAATGCATGAACCCGCGGACAACACAGATCCTTGCGATACTCGCAGTGGTGCTGACCTTTTTTGCCTATCGCTCAGTCCGGGATGCCCGTCCGACCTATGTGGTTGGCAGTGATCGCCCACTCAATTTTTCTGTACCCGCCGTTAAAACTATCGAGATCGATCGCAGGGATGGGAATCCGATTCGCATCGAGCAGATCAGCACAGCAGAAAGAAGTCGTTGGAGTATCACCGCACCCGTCGTCGATGAAGGCCGTTTCGCCGCCATAGAGGATTTGTTGTTGATGCTTCGGGATATGGAATCCTACGGAGATGGTCCCGAGGATCTTGCTCGCTGTGGACTCGATCAGCCCCGTGTTTCCCTGAGTATCGAAACCGGTTCCAAAGTCCATCAGGTCGCATTTGGATCAGACCATCCCTCCCTCGACCGAGTGCATGCTTTGATCGATGGCAGATCGGTGTTGGTTCAACCGGAGTTGAGGGGAGTCCTCGAGGATTTTCAACTCTCCGAATTGCGCGAGGATGCGGTCGTCGGAATTTCTCCACAGCGCATCAAAGAGTTGAGTTTGAGTCGACCCGGTGAAGAGACGTTGTTGCTACAAAGGAGCGGACCCTTCTGGTGGATGGAACAGCCCTATCGCGGTGATGCGAATCCCAATGCCATCGAGTCCTGGTTGGAAAAACTCAGCCAGTGGGCGGTGATCGATTACCTCGACGATCCCGAGAAGTTTCCGGTGGAGTTGAAGAATCCCCGTGCAGTGTTGACCCTGAAAACTGAAGATCTGCAGAAAACTATCGAGATCGGTCCGCTGTTCGCCGTCGAAGGATCCTCCACTGCCGTGGCGGTCAAGACGAGCGACCGATCGGCCGTACTGATCGTCGCCGGGTCGACTGCGGAGGGTATTGTGAATCGTTCATCGGCGAGATTGTTGAGCCCCTATCTGATTCGTACCGACAATCCCCGCATCCAAACCCTGAAGTTGTCCTCGGGTGCCTACGGCCCGGTAGAAATCATGGGGGATGACAGCGGAGAATGGAGGGTCGACTGGGCTGGAGAATCTCGGGTTCGCAAGGCTGACAAGGGAATCGTCGAATCCTGGTTGACGGACTTGCGCACACTGCGATCGGAGACGTGGCAAAAGGTCGATCGTAGTCGGTTGCAACAGTTCGGCTTTGATCAGGCTCTGTTGGAGATCCAGTTGCAAACCTCCAGTGCAGAGACGGAAGAGTTGATCGTCGGTTCGACGGTCGAAGGTCGTCCCGGTCACCACTACATCTGGAATCCGCGCAGGGACAGTTGTGCCATCGCCGTTCTCGGTTCACTGGAAGCGATGCGCAGGGCCCCATTCACGGTGCGCTCCAGAGAATTGCCCCCATTGACGGAGGAATTGACCCGAATGCGTCTCTCCTCTTCCGAAATCGGCGAAGTCGAGTTGGTGCGCCCCAATCAGCAATGGCGTGCGGTTGGCGGTGGAGCTGCACCCGAGTCGGTCGAGGCTTTTCAGCAGGAGTTGCAACTGGTAGCAGAGCGTTTCAGAGGGATGGCGGTGGGGCGTTGGCTCGATCCGTCGGAACCTGCGCCCAGTGAGGATCTTCACCGGGTCAGGATCGATTGGCTTAGGCTGGATCCGACCGATCAACCTTTGCGAACCGTTTATTTGGGCGGGCTGACCGATGAGGGATGGGTTCGCGCCAGGCTCGGTGATTCGGCGTGGGGGTTTGCCCTCGCTCCCGTTGCCGGGGCTGATCTGGAAGCCCTTGCGACAGAGACTCTGCAAAGATTGGCCTCTGAGGGAAGGGGCCCCCGATGAGTGGAATCCGCAGTTCACTGGTTTTTCTGCTTTTGATGGTCTCTGTGATCTCACTCTTTGTTCTCAACCGCTGGCAGCCCGAGATCCGGCCTGGGGTGAAGCCTGAGCAAGCCGGCAAAACTGTGAAGGATCCCGGCGGGGTCGACAAGCCGGCAGCGACAGGGGTCGATCGCTCAGGACCACAAAACTCGGGATCGGAAGAAACCGGTTCGCAGGATTCCCAAACCTTCGGGGAAATCGGACCCGGACCCGGTGCCGAGATCACCGAAGTGGATGGTCCCTTTGAAGTTCTGCTTCGGGTGATGGACTCCCGTGGAAATCCTGTCGCAGCCGGTTTGAAGACAGGGTTGTTCCAATCTGCGGGTGAGCCGATCGAATCGACCGATTCCTCGCAGGATCTGGAGGTTCAGGGATTGGTGGTCGGAGGATTCGGTTCACAGGAATCGGGGCTGGGAAGATCTACTCCCCGATTGGAGATCGATCCACCGTCGACAGGGAGATGGATCGTCGATTCCACACTCCAGAATTCACCCTCCGATCTGCTGACCATCGAGAGACTGGTTCTGTTGCGTCCGGATTCCCCGGATTCCCCTTCGATGTTGGTCATCCCTGCGTTGACCAAAGCACCTGCAGGGAGCCGTCTAAGGGTTCAGGTGGTGGGGGATGGTCGAACTCTGGACGGGGGAATCCTCAAGGTCACCGGAGAAGACAATCTGTGGCACCTGCCTCTGGTACCCAGGCAGTGGTATGCGGGTCTTCTCAGGGTGGAGGTGGTGTGGTCCTGGGAGGCCGCCACCGGGGATCGTCAGAATCAGGTCCTCGAGGTTCGCGGTCAGGAGTTTGCCGGGCAGGATTGGAGCTGGAGCGGAACCCTCAGCGTCGATACGGCAGCAGAGGCAAAGCGACAGGGTGACAAAATTCGCCGGTGGTATCGCCAACTTCTCGATGAGGTCGAGATGACCAGGGATCTGCTTCTGGTTGCGGGAGCCCACGCCCGCGGGAAAAGGGCGAAATTGGTGCGCGACGATGTCCGTTATTCGCGAATGTTGACCCACCCTCTGGCACCGGTTCTCGATGATCTGGGGCGGGGGGCCCGCTTCAACGAAAGGCGCTGGAGAAGATTGCTCGATGAGGAATTGCCCGAGCGCTGGAGCCCCTGGGTTGAGGAAGGGGCGATTCCCTGGCCTGACCGATACCCCGGCCCTGCCCGCAATGTCCCCCTGCTGTTTCACACGCTGGTGAAGTACAGCCGTCTGGAGAGCACTGTGATCTACATGGCTCTGGGCAAGGAGAGGCATCCGAATGACTTCGTCGCCGATTTCGACTGGGATCCAGCGACAGAGCGGACGCAGACTCTGGGAAAACTGCGCAACTTTATCAACGCCATACGGGAAAAGTTGTCGGAGCTGGAAGGGGAATAAGGGTGACCGGTGATCTCACCTGATCCTCTGGATTTCCACCTCTCCCTGGCGATAGCGTTCGATTTCCCCTTTGGTGCCGACCCACAGAAGAGCTTCAAAATCCTTCGACTGGACCTTCCAGCGATAGACCTGGATTTCGCCGATCTTTTCTTGTCGTTCCCGCACCAGTTTCAGTTCGAGGAAGCGGTATTCCCCGGGGATCAGGGCCGAAAATGTGGCCTCTTCTGATTGCGCTATCTTTTTGCCGATCAGTAACCAATGTTCGAAGGACTGATTGCCGAGGAGAACGAACTGTTTCTTGAGCGGGATCACGCGATCGACCTGATTGCCGGATCTTGGATCCCTGACGACGATTCGTACGTCCTCTTCCCGGAACTCTGCTGCGGTGACCTGATCGGTCATAGCTCCTGCCAGAGCCTCGACCGTGAGTTGTCTTTGCAGGGAAATCGGCCGCAGGTTTTCAGCGGAGAAATCGGTCTTTTGGCGAATGTCCAGGACACGCCCGTCCCTTTTCCAGTTCAGTCTGGAATCCAGTCTCCAACGCTGTGTCTTCGGCTCCACTGGCGGAATCAGGCGAATTCGGGTTGAGCCGACGGGTGCTCCTGCGTGGACCCAGCGCCAACTGATTTCCGAATCTGTCACGTAAGGCAGGGGAGAGGCCCACTTATCCGGAACGGGTGAGACAGGTATGGGGTCATCGACTGTAAATGGCAAGAGAGCAATGAGGATCAGTGGTGAAATCATTTTTGATTCCCATTCGTGACACACGGAAAAGTTGTCGAAATGGACCCGTGCAATTTTGATGCGGTTTGTGGTACGATCGCATCTTGGTTGGAGTGAGGACATCTGGCAAGACACGATGCATTTATTATTGCTGCATTGTTGGCGCTGAGTGATCCAACTTTTACGGGACGAGGAGGCCTCGATAGGGGCGTCTCGGTTCGAGTCGGGGAATCGATTTTTCGACTCGTATCATGGGAGTGACGTGCCTGTTCACTGTACAGGGCACGCGGGAAAGGAATGCTGATGCGCAAGGATTTGTCCTTGATTCGACGTCTCGAAAAGATTGAGAAGGAACTGGGTTATTGCCAGATCAAGCTCGAAAAGGAACAACGTCTTGCGACCCGTGTGCATTTTTTACGTGCACACCGGGATCACATGAGAAACTCCCTTAGCAGTTACCCCGAATCAAAGAGCGGATCGCAAAATTCACTCGGTGGTCTCTCATTTGTGGAGATTTCCCGTAAATTGATGGAAGAGGAATCCACCTTCGCTTTCGAAGAGATTCGCCTTGAGTTTATCGCCATCGGTATGCGCCCGGAAATCGTCGACGAGCTCGACCTTCTGGATCAAGACATCACTGATACGACGGAGAAGTTGCAAACCTTCCGCGTGTTCCACGACAAGATTGAAGGACTGCAGTCGGAGAGAACCCAGGCGTTGAGCAGTTTCATCCTCGAAGAGGGTGAACCGGTTTTGAAGATCTCCGAGAATTTCGAAGAGACGGAGTCGCGCTGGAATGTGCTAACCGAAGACCTGACCAACATCGATGACGCTCTCTTCTGTGTTCAAAGGGCGAATGACTACCTTGCGTCTGCACGTAACTTTGTTCTTCAGGCCCGTAGTCATTACTCTGTCCAAGATTGGCTCGAAACTGGCTATCTCGTTGATCTGTTCAAGCACTCTTTGATCGGCCGTATTCGAGAGATGCTTGAAGGTGCAGAGAGAAACCTGAAAACTGCTTTGGGTGAACTCATCTGTCTTAATGATGAGGATTATGATCTCTTTGAGTTTTCCGATTTTGCCCCGATCTTGCTTCCATTTTACAAAAACCTTTTCAGTGATGTCTTCAAGCAGACCAAGTTTCAAGATGTCCTGAGTATTGTGGAAGAGCGACTCGATCGATCTGAGCGGCTTCACAAGCGTTTAGAAGAAACGCGTGAGGCAGTCTTTGACATGCAAATGCAGCAAGAGACTCAGAGGGAGAATTTGTTCCAGCAGATCGGTGAAGAACGCAGAAAGTTGCGTTTGATCAGCTAATCGGAGTTCTGAAAACCTGAATTTTGCTGGCTGGCACAAATCCTCATATATTGAGGATTTGTGCCAGCCTTTTTTTAGCCTGTTTTTCATCCTTTGCGAGATCTCCGGTGATCAAAGCTCTTCCGTCTTCATAGAAACTGATGGCTCCTGAAGGATCTTCGATACGTAAAGACCAGGGAGTGCGGATGTAGCTATCATTTCCGCAATGATCCAATGCGCTTTCAATCTGATCGAGGTCTTCGTCGAACCAGGTTTCCAATGAACCGCTACCGCATAACCGACGAATGGGTTGTTTAATTGGGGAAGGTTTACCAGTCAGGATTTTCGAGGTGTTTCCTTGATCGGAACAGGTTGGGCAGGAGGGGTCCCTCTCCAGTTCTACCCAAGACTCTCCAGTTGCCAGTGACCCCCTGAGAATTTTGCGAGTTTGACTTTGCTGAACCGATTTGTCGGGCCCGGATATAAAACTGTCTGTGAGAAGTCTCATCACTGCTGAAGAGGCGGCGAAACACGACGCAGGAAGAACTCCTTCAGTTTCACAGGTTCCCAAAGGATAATAGTCCATTCTTGGATCGACCCAGCAGTGATAACAGGGTGAGCCAGGTGGATTGAATGAGGCCGCAACCCATTTATCGGCGATCGCAGCAGAATGGATCCACCCAATTCCGGTCTGCAAAGATGCTTTCTGGATAAGAGAGCGGACAGCGACGTGATCGGTGGCATCGATGACCACATCATGGCCCGTGAAGAGATCGAGAACATTGCGGGGGGTCAAATGACCCTCATATGTTTCGACGACGCTGCGCCCCCCTTGAGATTCGAGGGCTCTCTTTGCGGCTCGAACCTTTGGCAAACCTTGCTGAACGTCTTCAGCGGTGTAAAGAATCTGCCGATGGAGGTCTGTGGTCTGGACGCGGTCGCCATCGACGAGGGTTAATTTGCCCAGACCACTGCGGTGGAGCATCTGCGCAAGGGGGGATCCGACACCGCCGACGCCGACCAGGAGGACAGAGGTCTGTGCCCACAGGTCGTCGAGGTTGGCACCGTTGCGAACCCTTCTCTGGCGGTCATATCTCTGGATGTCATCTCTTTCCACAGGATCCCTTTCTCACGACTGAAGGTCGAATCTAGCCCAGGGATGGTCAGGACTCTAGCCGAACCTTCGAGGAAGGGGACCAAGACGGTTCCTTTGGGTGTGAAGGGTTGCACAGGGGCCCGCCGCAGTTTGTACTGACCCTTTGGATGTGGCGGAAACACTGGGGATTTCCATGGTTTGCAGTGGGAGCTGGGGGACAAGATGACAGATCTTTTTTCCGATTCCTCCTTTATGACTGCTCTTCTCTGCTCTTATCTCATCGGTTCGATTCCCTTCAGTTACATCATTGCCCGCCTCAACGGTGTGGATCTCTTGAAAGTGGGAAGCGGAAATCCCGGAGCGACCAATCTCTCCCGGAATCTGGGAAAGAAACTGGGTGCCATCGGTCTCGGTTTCGATCTCCTCAAGGGAGTCGTCCCCGTATTGCTCGCTCCCTTTTTTCTGTCTGATCATTTGGGAACAGGCGAGCAGCTCCCGGTCTACCTTGGGCTTTCTGTCGGAGCCGCTGCGATCGTTGGTCATTGTTTCTCACCCTTCCTTCTGGGTAAGGGTGGCAAGGGAGTGGCAACCACTGCGGGGGTTCTGTTGGCTTACGAACCGTGGATTGCGATTTCGATACTGGCGTTTTGGGGGATTGCCCTCATGAGAATTCGCAGTGTGGGGATCTCTTCCGTAGTCGCCGCTTTGGGTGGCAACCTTCTGGGAGCCACGATGATGGCCCAGGTGTTTTCCTTTAAGGGCATCCTGATCAACTGTGGGTCCGTCGATGATCAACGCATTCTGGGATTGACTCTGGTCATCATTTGTCTGCTGATCATAGTGCGTCATCGAAGCAATATTCGTGAGTATCGTGAAGCCCGATCGGCGGCCAAATCATGAAGGTGTTGGTAGTCGGTTCAGGAACTTGGGGAACGGCTCTCGCCCATGTCGCCCAAAATGCGGGATTGGACGTGACCATCCAGTGTCGGCGACAGCAGCGGGCCGCAGAGCTGGCAAGCGGGCGTCATTCCTTCTTGCCCGATTTGTCACTGGGTGAGGGATTCAAGGTCTGCGTTGCCGGATCCGATCCCGTGCCGGCTTGCGATATGGTCATCAGTGCGATTCCGACCCAGATGATCCGCAGTTATCTGCAGGGGCCCGGTGCGGACTTGCCCAGAGACGTCCACTGGATCTCTGCATCCAAGGGTCTGGAAAAGACCCACCAGGCGTTGCCGAGTCAGATCCTCAAGGATTGCGGTGTTGTCGATGACCCGGGAATCCTGTCGGGACCGAGCCACGCCGAGGAAGTTCTCAAAAATTTGCCCACTGCCGTCGTTTTCGCTCACCCGAATGAGGATTTCACGGTCGAGATTCAGAAGTCATTGAGAACTCCCGAGTTCAGGATCTACAGGAGCCTCGACCGGATCGGGGTCGAGTGGGCCGGGGTGCTGAAAAATGTGATCGCTTTGGGTTGTGGTATTGCGGTGGGCCACGGATTCGGTGACAACACCATAGCAGCGATGGTGACTCGGGGGAGTGCCGAGATTTCGCGCATGGGTTGTCTGCTCGGCGGACAGCGCGAAACTTTTTCGGGACTCTCCGGAATCGGGGATCTCGTCGTGACTTGTTTCAGTTCTCACTCCCGTAATCGTGTTGTCGGAGAGTCGGTGGGGCAGGGACAACCTGTCGCGGATGTTCTGTCAAGGATGGAGCAGGTTGCGGAAGGTGTTCACACCTGCAGCGCAGCAGCCGAGTTGGCACGGGAACGATCAGTGGAAATGCCCATCGTGGAAACCGTGGCCAAAGTGATGGCCGGCGAACTTTCGGTGGAACAGGGAATCGAAGGGTTGCTCCTCAGAGTACCCGACCAGGAATGAGGACCGGTTGCTTTACTGGGTAGTGGCAACGCTTCCCGTCGATCTTCTGGATCTTCTCAGAGAGAAGTTTGAGGAAGTGGGAATCGTTCGCTTCACAGCAGCAGAAGTGGAAGTTCTCGGGCGGGAGACAGAGTCGGTGGACGGTGTACACGCGATGCGTGTTGAAGTTGCGGTGAACGAAGAGTTTCTTTCGCCGACGCTGGCTGTCCTTGACGAATTGTCTGCGCAAGGGAACGAAGTGAATGTACACGTCGGTTCCCTCGAAGACGCTCGCCGGATTCGAACCGGCGAATCGGGATCGGATGCGATTTAAGTGAGCGGGAATCGGAGACGATTCCACTCACGGAAATAATTTTGATTATTCCCCGGCACTTTGAGGTCGGGACCAAAAGTGTATCAAGGCTCAGGGGGGCCGAAGCGAAGGGAGTGGCTTTGACAGTCAACGAAATCCTCGAACTGATCAGAAACAAGGGCATCGAGGCGGTGGACTTCCGCTTCATGGATTTCCCGGGTCTCTGGCAACATTTTACGATTCCGGCTGCCGGACTGGATGAGAGCACCTTCACAGATGGTCTCGGGTTTGACGGTTCGAGTATGCGTGGCTGGAAGGGGATCGCAGAGAGCGACATGCTCGTGGTTCCCGATCCGACGACTGCGTGGATTGATCCCTTCCCGAAGATGAAGACCCTTGTGCTCGTTTGCGACATCAAGGATCCAATCACTCACGAGAGCTACTCCCGTGATCCCCGGAACATCGCCCGCAAGGCGGAAGCCTACCTGCAGAATTCCGGGCTCGGCGACCAGGCTTTCTTTGGTCCTGAGGCGGAGTTCTTCATCTTTGATGACATCCGTTTTGACCAGAATGAGCACAGTGGCTTCTACTTCCTCGACAGTGTCGAGGGGCGTTGGAACACCGGTCGCGAAGAGGGACCAAACCTCGGCTACAAGCCTCGTTACAAGGAAGGTTACTTCCCGGTTCCTCCGACCGACAAGCACAACGATCTGCGGAATGAGATGATGAAGAACCTGATGGACTGTGGACTCGAAATTGAGTGCCAGCACCATGAGGTGGCCACTGCCGGTCAGGCAGAGATCGACATCAAGTTCAACACTCTGTTGAAGGCTGCCGACGATCTGATGGCGTACAAGTACATCGTCAAGAACACCGCCCACCAGAATGGCAAGACGGTCACCTTCATGCCGAAGCCGGTATGGAATGACAACGGCAGTGGCATGCACATGCACCTGTCCATCTGGAAGAATGGCGCCAACCAGTTTGCCGGTGATGGATATGCCGGGATGAGCGAGATGGCACTTCACGCCATCGGAGGAATCCTCCAGCACGCTCCTGCGCTGGTTGCCCTGACAAATCCGACGACCAACTCCTACAAGCGTCTGGTCCCCGGTTTCGAGGCACCGACTCGCCTGGCCTACTCTTCCCGTAACCGTTCTGCAGCGGTCCGGATTCCGGTGGGGGCCTCCAATCCGAAGGCCCGCCGCTTCGAGTTCCGCTGTCCTGATCCGTCCTGCAACCCCTACCTCGCATTCTCCGCCCTGTTGATGGCGGCGATGGACGGTATCAAGAACAAGATCGATCCGGGTCTTCCGTTCGACAAGGATCTTTACGACCTGCCCGCTGAGCAGTTGGCAGAGGTTCCGAGTACTCCGGGATCGCTGGAAGATGCTCTCAACTGCCTGGAGAAGGACCACGAGTTCCTTCTCGCCGGCGACGTTTTCACTGCCGACGCCATCGCTTCCTGGATCTCCTACAAGCGGGAGCGAGAGGTGGACCAGTTGCGTCTGCGTCCACACCCCTATGAGTTCGCACTCTACTACGACATCTAGTCGTTCCGGTCAGCCGGCGGACGGGTCAGAGGACCTGTCCGCCGGATCTGTCCGCGACCTCTCCGGCAAACTGGATGCCCTGCGTGTCTGGTTCAGAGAGAATGCTCCGGTCGCTGTGGCTCTCTCCGGTGGCGTTGACTCTGCGTTATTGGCTTCTCTGGCTCACGAAGAGCTGGGGGCACAGGCAATAGCCGTCACCGGTGTTTCTCCCAGCCTTTCCCAACAGGAATTGGAATCCGCTCGCAGATTGGCGAGCGAGGTCGGAATCCGGCATCTGGAGTTGGAAACCCGTGAGTTGGACCGTGAATCCTACAGGGCCAATGCCGGAGATCGTTGCTATCACTGCAAGTCGGAGTTGTACGACGTCATCCTCGATCATCCCCGATTGAACGGGTATACGGCCATCGATGGGACTCAGGCCTCGGATGTAGTTTCGGACCGTCCCGGAGCAGTGGCTGCCCGTGAGCGGGGAGTTCACAGTCCACTGAGAGCATTCGGCTTCGACAAGGAATCGATTCGGCTTTTGGCCAAAGAGCGCCAACTGTCGAGTCATGACCGCCCTGCACGTCCCTGTCTGGCGAGTCGGGTTCCGGTAGGAACCACCGTCAATGCCGAGTTGCTCGGCAAGATCGAGGCCCTCGAGTCGGTCCTCTCGGGGGAGGGCTTTTCCGTCTACCGGGCACGTTGTGAGGAATCCCGTCTCGTCGTTGAAATCTCTCCGGAGGAGTTGGCGGAAAGTCTCGGGGGAAGCTGGCGACAGCGTCTCGATGCAATCGCCCGTCAACTCGGGTTCGCAGAGCGTTGGCTCGACCTGCGTGGATATGGTGGATCGGGATCACCCCGTCTCCAGGCTCTGGCGGGGGATGAGGATGTGGGCTGAACTCTTTCAGATCCTGCTCGTCCTGTTGCTGGTTTTTTCCGGTATCCACCGATTCATGCTTTGGTTGGGCAGTGGGTTTGTATGGCATTCTGATTCAGCAACGACCTCTTCAACGAGTGTTTCGTCCCCGCAAAAGCAACAGTGTTCCATGGAAATGTTTCCAAGGGTTCTGATACAGATTCCGGTGTTTAACGATGCCCATGCCCTGCAGTCCCGACTGGATTGCCTGAAGAGTCTCGACTATCCCCGTTCACTTCTTCAAATCCAGATTCTGGATGATTCCGACGACGGGTCAGCGAATGAAAATGCCGCCCTCGTTGAAGCTTTGGTCTCTGAAGGGGTTCCGGTCACTGTGATTCGCAGAGAAGAGCGTACCGGTTTTAAAGCGGGGGCACTGGCCCATGGAATGTCCGTATCCGATGCGGAGTTTGTCGCCATTTTCGATGCGGATTTCCAGATACCGGAGCATTTTCTTTCCCAGACCCTTCCCCATTTTGAGGATTCCAGTGTCGGATGGGTTCAATGCCGCTGGGGATTCGCCAATCGAAACAGCAACTTTCTGACCCGTGCTCAGGCGCGTCTTCTCGATGGCCATTTCCGTATCGAGCATCAGGCTCGCAGTCGTGGGGGGCGTTTCTTCAACTTCAATGGGACTGCCGGTATCTGGCGCAGGGCTGCCATCGAAGCGGCTGGCGGGTGGAATGGCAAAACGGTGGTTGAAGATACGGACCTTTCGATGAGGGCATGGGATCAGGGTTGGAAAGGGGTCTACCGCGATGACATCGTCTGCGACGGCTGGCTTCCCGAGAATTTTTCAGCCTTCAGAACCCAGCAGAGACGCTGGCTTGCAGGCGGGATGGACCTGTTCTTCAAGCGCAAGAGGGATCACTCGGGGAAGCCATTCCTGACCCGTTTTGATTTCAGCGCACGAGGACTTGCACCACTGGTCAGTGTGGTCGTGGTTCTGCTGGCGATATGGGCTTCCCTGAGAAGAATCTTTCCCGATCAACTCGGACCTGAGCCCTGGGTATTCCGATCACTGGGGACCCCCGTGTTTGAGTGGCTCTTTTTCAGCTTTGCCTTTGTTGGAGTGTTGGTCTACTACGCCTCTACCGGTGGTGGGCGATACAGTCGGTGGCTGGAATCGTTTCTCGTGCTTCTATTGGGAACCGGCTTTGCTTTTTATGCCAGCCTTTGCTGCTTTGATGGGATTCTCGGCAGGGTCTCGGAATTTGAACGAACTCCGAAAACAAATCGAGCCACCGGAGGAAGAAGTGCCACACTTTGGGAATGGGCCGTGTTTATCCTGACAGCATGGCTGATCGTGGAGGTGGCATGGATCGGTGCCTGGTCGGTTCTGCCGCTGATCTCGATGAGTTTTGTTGGGCTGCTCTGGAGTCTTCTTGGGACCCGATCCCGGGGGACTGCAGAGTCCGCAGGAACCACTCTCTCTTCCCCTTGCCGCAACGTCAGTGATTCCGTAGTTTGATTTCCACAGGATCGAACTCAGGCATGATCGGAGGCGGAGCTTGTTGCGAATTGTGACCCTCGACGGGCCGGCAGGTTGCGGCAAGAGTACCGTCTCAAGATTGGTGGCCCGAAAACTGGGCGGGCGAATGTTCTCCAGTGGGCGTATCTATCGAACTCTGACCTGGATCGGACTCGAGACCGGGGTCGATTTTTCAGATCCTGCCGCAGTTGCTGCCCTTGCCATCCATCATGACTTGTCTATCACTGCTCCGGGGGATGACTTCAAGGTGCTCGTCGATGGAGTGGATCCCGGTGACGTTCTCGATTCGACACGGGTGACCGGCAATATTCATTTCATTTCCGGCAATTCAGAGTTGCGTCAAAGCGTTCTGCCGATCCAGAGAATGTTGCCGGAAGACCTTCCCGTTGTTGCTGAGGGGCGCGATATGGGGACGGTGGTATTCCCCGATGCTCCGGTGAAGATTTTTCTGACCGCAAGTTCCCATCAACGGGCAGTGCGCAGGCAGGCCGAACTGCGGCAGAGGCTGGAAGAGGATCTCCCTTTTGAAGAGGTGCTTGAGCAGGTCGAGTTGCGTGATGCCCGCGACAGGCAGAGGGATGTTTCTCCCATGCGACCTGCAGACGATGCGGCTGAGATCGATTCCACTGAGTTGGGAATTGATGAGGTGGTCGACACAATCATGGAAAGGATCCCGGAAGATTGGATCCCGGCAACCGACTCTTCTATCGAGTGATCCGTTTCATCGCCTGGGTGATCTGCAAGATCCTGTTTCGTCATCGGGCGGAAGGGCATGAAAATCTGCCTACCACGGGACCGTTTCTTCTTGCGGTGAATCACACCAGCAATCTGGACCCGGTCCTCGCCGGCATCGCCATGAAGCGACCGTTGGCTTTCATGGCACGGAGCACCCTCTTCAGCCCTGCGCCACTCGGCTGGTTTCTGCGCAATCTCAACGCCTTGCCCCTGGAACGGGAAGGGGTAGGAATCGCAGGTTTTCGTTCCGTCATGGCCCATTTGGAAGCGGGAGGGGCTGCTCTCGTCTTTCCGGAGGGCACCCGCAGCACGGATGGCCGGTTGCGCCGTTTCAAGGGCGGGGTGGTTCGATTGGCCAAAATGGCCCAGGTTCCTGTGGTTCCCGCCTATATTTCCGGCAGTCACAAGGCCATGGGGCGTGGAAAATGGCTCCCAAGACCCTTTGGAACCCGGATCTCCTTCGGAGAATGCATCGACAAGGAGGCTTTCTCCGAGGAAGATAACGGGTTGGAAGTCCTGCGCAGGGCCATGGTGGAACTGATCCCCGAAGGGGAGCCCGGTTCCGTCGATTGAACTCTGCCACAGTTCTTCCATTCCCGGAGGGACTGCGGAGTCTGCGATGGTCGTCGACAGCAGTCGTTCCCCAAAACCAGGAGTGCCTGTGCGAGTGGAGGGGTCCGATGGTCGGATCCGCTCGACGGCAATCCGTGACCCACTGAAGGGGCCTTTTTCCATGGCCAAACCAGAACTGCTCAAGCAGTTTGACCTCAAGGGCGATTCCCTCGAGGACAAAGTCAACGATTTCCTGCAAGGTGACTCCATCGACAAGGTCGATGAAATTCTCAGGGACTCGGTGATCGATTTTGAAGAAGAAAAGATTATCCAGGGCAAGGTGGTCAGCATTTCCGATGACTGGGTCATCGTCGATGTGGGCTACAAGGCCGAGGGTGAAGTTCCCAGAAGCCACTTTGAGGGTGCTGAAATCACCGTCGGAGATTCCGTTGATGTGCTCATCGAGGAAGTCGATGAAGAAGACGGTCGTATCATGCTGTCCAAGCGCAAAGCGGATCGCATCAAGGGCTGGGAAAAGGTGGTCGACACCCACAACGAGGGGGATGTGGTCACCGGAAAAGTCCTGCGCAAGATCAAGGGTGGCCTGTTGATCGACATCGGTGTTCCGGTGTTCCTTCCCGCTTCCCAAATCGCCATTCGCAGGGTGGGCGACGTTTCCGAGTTCGTCGGCAAGGATCTGGAGTGCAAGATCATCAAGATCGACGAGCCGCGAATGAACATCGTCGTCAGCCGTCGCAAGCTTCTGGAGGAGCGTCGCGACGAATTGAAGTCGAACCTGATGACCGAAATCGAACTGGATCAGGTGCGCAAGGGTATCGTCAAGAACATTACCGATTTCGGCGCATTCGTCGATCTGGGTGGCATCGACGGCCTTCTGCACATTACCGACATGTCCTGGGGCCGTATCAATCACCCCAACGAGATCCTGACGGTCGAGCAGGAGATCGATGTAAAGGTTCTCAAGATCGACAAGGATCGCGAGAGAATCTCTCTGGGCCTCAAGCAGACCCAGCCGAGTCCCTGGGACGACATCGAGGAGCGTTTCCCGATCGGTGCCAAGATCAGCGGCAAGGTTGTCAACGTTCTTTCCTATGGAGCCTTCATCGAACTGGAAGAGGGTATCGAGGGACTGGTTCACGTCTCCGAGATGTCCTGGACCCGTCGGATCTCCAACCCCGGAGAAGTGGTTTCCGAGGGACAGGAAGTCGATGTGGTGGTCCTCGAGATCAAGAAGGACAAACAGGAGATCAGCCTTGGCATGAAGCAGGTCGAGGTGAACCCCTGGGAGATCGTTGCCCAGAAGTACCCCGTGGGGCACTACATCAGCGGCAAGGTTCGCAATCTCACCAACTACGGTGCCTTCGTCGAACTCGAGGATGGCATCGACGGTCTTCTGCATGTCAGCGACATGTCCTGGACCCGCAAGATCATCCACCCCTCCGAGAAACTGGAGAAGGGTCAAGAGGTCCATGCAGTGGTTCTCGAGATCGATCAGGAGCGCAAGCGGATCGCCCTTGGCCTCAAGCAGATGGAAGAGGATCCCTGGGTTCGCGAGATTCCGGACACCTACGCCATCGGTACCGTGGTTCGGGGCACGGTGACGAAGACCACCAACTTCGGTGCCTTCGTTCAGATGGAAGAGGACCTCGAAGGTCTTCTTCACGTCTCTGAGCTTTCAGGTGACAAGGTGGAGAGCCCTGAAGAAGTGGTCTCCATCGGTCAGGTTGTGGACGTGAAAGTGATTCGCGTCGACGATGAAAATCGCAAGATCGGTTTGAGTCTCAAGGAGGTGACTGAGGAGGAGAGCGCACAGCTTGCTGCGCTTTACGCTCAGGCCGCTGAAGGTGAATCCCCGACCGCTGTGGGATCGGTGCCGGAGAATATTCCGGACGAAGTCCCCGACATCGAGGACGAGCCAGAGGCCCCCGTTGCAGAAATGGAGTCTGCTGATTCAGAAGCGGCTGAAGAGCCTGCTGCTGAAGAAGCGGAAGAGAGTGCTGGCGATGCGGAAGATTCCGAGAACAAGGAGTAATCCTGTTCCTCAGGACAGGGTCGATGACCATTTCGGGGAGAGTCGGGATTTCCCGGCTCTCCTCGTCATCGTTTCTGCATCCCTTCTGGCACTCTCGTTTTTGATGCCGGTGAATGGATCAGCAATGTCTGTTGCACCGACACTCCATGGGGGAGTCACCCTCGAACAGACTCATACTGAAGCCAACGACGACCGTATCATTCTGCGCTTTCTCAATGGTCGATTTCGGGATGCTCTCAAAGCTTACCGGGCAGGGGAATTTGAAAAAGCGTGGAAGATTTCTGAGGCGATTCTGGTCCTCGCTCCCGCCAAATTTGATTTGTACGACCAGGTAAACACTTTGCGACGCCGGGCACATGGTCGCCATCTGAGTCAGAGTACAGTCGCGGTTCGCTTTTCGATCGAGGAGGACCCCCTCGGGGAAGATGAATCTCCCTCCCTCGATGGCGAAGGGACTGATCCGCCCCTCTATCCGAAGGCCTATCTCACCGGAATGGTCATCCTCGAGAACCTTTCGGATGAAGTGATCCGCTTCGGGAATGAAGCGGTGGAGGAGGATATCCTCGGTCAGGTGGTCTGGAGCGTGAAGGACGTCTATCTCGATGGTACCGAACGGATCACTTCAGATACTCGGGTGATCAGGATCGATGGCGGTTTCAGGGTTGAGCCTGGTGAGAGTCGGGGGATTCCGGTCCAGTTACCGATCCCGGTAGCAAGATCGCGGCCGGTTCTGCAAGAGTGGGTAGTGACGGGCAGCACTCGTCCCTTGCGCATATCCACACCGGAAGGGGAGATTACCCGGGGATTGCCGTGGATCGAAGAGAAGGGGCGATTTGTCGCACCGGAGCTGGGTGTGAGTTCTCTTTCACCCACAGAGGCCCTGAAAAAGGCGGCCATCGGAGGCAATGTCGCGGAGATGGTTTTGGCCCGTCATCGCTGGTTCGAGCGCAGGCGGGAAACAAAAGCAGGTCCGGATTTGACCGATCCGATCATCGAGGAGATGATCTCGCTTCTCGGTGACCATGACGGCAAACTTGACCGCCTGGTTGTGGGAATACTGGAAGAGGTCACCGGGCTTGTCATGGAACGATCTGCTCGGGCATGGAAGATATGGGGACTGTCACGGGAGGTTCGACGGGACGTTCGACCGAACGTTAGACCGAACGTTAGACCGAACGTTAGACCGAACAGTGGCGAGGGGAGATAGCATGGGATTCGTACCTGATGAGTCCTTTCAGGAGGTGACCCGAGGTGCGGTCACCATCGATACTGAGGAAGAACTGCAAAAGAAATGGCAGGCTTCCCAAGAGAGCCAGCAGCCCTTGCGAATCAAGTTGGGTGTCGATCCAACCAACCCGCAATTGCACGTGGGTCACGCTGTACCCCTGAGAAAAATGCGCCAATTTCAGGACGCGGGTCATCAAGCGGTCCTGATCATCGGTGATTACACCGCCTGTGTGGGAGATCCGTCAGGGAGGGATAAAACCCGACCGACATTGACCCATGACCAGGTTCGTGAAAATGCAGAAACTTATCTCCAGCAAGCATGGAAGATCCTCGACAAGGATCGGACAGAACTCTGTTGGAACGGCGACTGGTTTCGGGAGATGTCGTTTCTGGACGTGATCGCTCTCTGCGGCCGCACCACCGTAGCCAGACAGTTGGAGCGTGACGACTTTCAAAAGCGCTTCAGTGGGGGATTGCCCATCAACCTCCACGAATTTATCTACCCTTTGATGCAAGCATGGGACTCGGTGAAGGTCAGGGCGGATGTGGAGCTCGGGGGAACCGATCAAACCTTCAATCTGCTTCTTGGCAGGGATTTGATGCGCCAGGAGGGTCTGGAAGCCCAGGTCTGCATGACATTGCCCCTGCTGGTCGGAACAGATGGCAGCCGAAAGATGTCCAAAACCTATGGCAACTCCATCGGCATTACCGATTCCCCTGAAGAGATTTTCGGCAAGACGATGTCTATTCCGGACGAAGCCATGCGCGATTACTTCACCCTCGCTACGGATCTGAGTCTTTCCGAGATCGAGGAAAAGTTGGCTCTCAATCCCAGAGAGTGCAAAGGCTTCCTGGCCCGTACTCTGGTTCGTCTCTACCACGACGAAGCCGCAGCAGAAGCAGCGGAGCAGCACTTCGTTCAGGTCTTCTCCAAGGGGGGAGTCCCCGATGACATCGAAGAGTTCGCAGTTCAGGGAGATTTGCTTGAAGAGGGCAAGGTCTGGATCGTCAAGCTGGTGGTCGAGGCCGGTTTGTCAGCCAGTAACAACGAAGCACGACGCAACGTACAGGCTGGAGGGGTTCGTCTTGACGATCTCCGGGTCGATGATGCGGATGCGCGGGTCGAGTTGTCAGACGGCATGGTTCTCAGGGTCGGGAAGCGTAAGTTTCGTAAACTGAAACTGGTTTGATCCGACTCGTCCTCAGTCGCGGATCTGATTCCTCACCAGTGCGTTCACCGCTTTGGGTAATGCGACCATTTCCGCCTCAAAGACCCGTTTGCTCAAACTTGCTACGTCGTCTCCTGAAAGAACAGGAACCTTTTCCTGCAGAATGATCGGGCCCTGGTCATACTCATTGTCCACGAAGTGAACTGTGCAGCCGGATTCCTGGTCCCCTGCTTCGAGGACCCTTTGGTGAACCCTGTCACCATAACAGCCCTTGCCGCCATGACGTGGCAGCAATGAGGGGTGAATATTGATGACCCTGTTTTCCCATGCAGTGGGAATCAGCAACTTGCGCAACCAACCACCGAGTATGGCGAACTGGCAACCGGCGTCTTCGAGAGCGGAGAAGATGGCTTCTGAATCCTCGACCCTTTTACAGGGGTGAACCTGGTGGGGGATTCCTGCTCGGGAAGCCTTTTCGATGCCACCGAGCCCTGCTTTGCTGGCGATCACCAGATCGATTCTGGCGGGAATATCGTCGCGCTGGATCGCCTCGACCAGATTTTCGAGGGTTCTGCCTCCTCCGGAAAGAAGAAACCCGACGGAGACCGGGTTGGTCGCCGTCGGGTTCTCACTGTGCAGGTTCTGCATCGACATCAATTCTAGAGGTCGTTCAGGCTGGTCAGGATTTCACCGATCAAGCCATACTCCTTGGCTTCCTCAGGAGACATCCAGTAGTCCCTGTTGGTGTGCTTCTCAACCTCTTCAACACTCTTGCCGGTCTCGCTGGCGATCAGTTCATTGCAACGACGACGAAGTTTGAGAATCTCGTCCGCAGTGATCTCGATTTCGGATGCTTTTCCGCGAACCCCACTGGATGGCTGGTGGATCATGATCCGCGAGTTGGGTAGCGAGAATCTGCGCTCCTTGGGAGTGGCGAGAAGAATCACGGTTCCCGCAGAAGCATTGAGTCCATTGGTGATGCACAGGACAGGACTGCGGATGAACTTGATGGCGTCGTAAATTGCGAAACCGTCATCTGCAGATCCGCCGGGCGTATTGATGAACAAACGGATCGGATCGTCATTTTGGGAATCGAGCCACAAAAGTGCGGGGACCAGTTTGCGGGTCAGCTTTGGAGAAACCTCTTCGGAGATGAAGAGCGTTCTCTGCTTTTCCATCAAATCCTTGAGGTAATTGCCGGCACCGGCTTCTTTTTTGTTTTCGTCCTTGTCCCCACTGTCATTGAACGTGGGAGAAAGGTATTCGTCGGGATGGTTCATCCTATGGACCCCTTTCCGGGTACTCAGTCTCTCGAACCCCTTCACTGCAGGAACTGGACGACCAGTTTAGTCAGGAGGGGTTCGGCTCCTGCTGCGACTTCCAGAATCTCTTCTACGGAAACTTTCTTCAAGTCATCCGGGTCACAGAGATCGGTAACCACGGAAATTGCCGAGGCCCGAATCCCTTCATGAGCACAGATGATCACCTCTGGAACGGTCGACATCCCGACCACATCCGCTCCCAAACCCCTCAACATGCGGTATTCAGCCCTTGTTTCGAGGTTAGGGCCCGGGACGGCCACGTAGACTCCGCTGGAGGCACGGATTCCGGAGGATTGGGCCAATTCGAGCCATTTTTTGACCGATTCCCGGCAATAGGGCTCGCTCATGTCGGGGAAACGGGGACCCCAGTCGTCATGATTCATACCGGTGAGGGGGTTTTCTCCAAGGAGATGGATGTGGTCATCGAGGATCAGCAGGTCTCCTTTTTCCAAATTGGGGGAGAGTCCTCCACAACAATTGGAAATGATCGCATGCTCGACTCCCAGTCTTGCGGCCACACGCATTGGCATGACGATGTCTTCCATGGAGTAACCCTCATACAGATGAAATCTGCCCTGGAAGCACAGGATCCGATGTTGGCCAATGTTGCCGAAGTGAAGTTGGCCACTGTGGCCGGGTGCAGTCGAAATGGGAAAACCGGGGATCGCCGAGTAATCGATGGTGGTTTTCTCCGAGATCTCCTCGACGAGGCCACCGAGCCCTGTCCCCAGAATGATTACCGTATCCGGAGAATCGCCGGGGTTGGCAGCGGCGACCGCTTCAGCAGCGGACTCGATGCGCAAACGTTGTCTCTGGCCTTCTTCCTGAATGGTGCCCATGGGGGACTTCGCCTTCCTTCAGACTTTTCGAATTCCAAGTTCTTCGAGCGTGGTCGTCAATTTTTGCCGATCGAGCCCGGCGAGTAAAAAAGTCTTGTTTCGCTGATGCTCTCCTCGCAAAAGGCGAACATGACCTTTCGGAATACCAAGGGTACCTGAAAGTACCTTTGAAAGGGTGACATTTGCCTGACCCTTCTCGGGAGCTGTGGTCACCTTGACCACCAGTGCCCCCTGTCGGATTCCTGAGATGGCATTGATCGAGGCCCCGGGGATCGCCCGGATATTCACTTCGATGCCGTCAGTAGTCTCTTTGAGGGGAAGATCCTCCAGTGGATTCACTCTTTCTCTTCCCCGGTTTCGCGCTGGAGATCCTCAAGGAGGAGGCGCAGGGATTTGTCAGACTCATTTTTCCAAATCTGGTCTGCTTCCGTGCTTCTTCCGTTGAATTCGAGGAGCAGAGCCAGGAGTTTGGCCCATTCAGCGTCCAATTCGGATTCCTGCCACAGATCGAGACGACCGCCGGGGGTCAGCTCCTTCCACAGGAGGTAACGACCAGGACCTTCTGAGGTATCCCTGTAAATGACGCGATCTGATCGAAGGGTGACCCATGGTGCAGAGATCTGTTTATCCGCAGTGGCGACCACACGGGATTTATTGCGAGGCAATGAAACCTCCGTTTGCCGGTCCAGGGTCCGATCGAATTGTTGCAACAACTGCAGATGTTTTTCGGCGAGTTCGAGGTCAGCGTTGGAGAAACGCTCTTCGAGCAACATCGCCCGCAATTCTCTGGCGGCTTCCAGGCCACGGAACTGCAGATTCCAAAGATCCCAAGTGCGTTTGAGAACGGGTGCGAGAGAAGCATATCCCGAATCCCCGGAATCCATCTCTGCGGTTTCGATCGCGGTGAGCAGTTCAGTTTCAAAGGGCCCGGTTGCCGGAATGGAAGCCCTCGAAACAAGTCCCTGAAACAGGTCTTTTGCTTCCGCTTTTCTTCCCTCCTGCAGTTTCTCCCGAATCAGCGGCCCTGTCTCACGCCAAAGGTCGATGGCTTGCTGATCGATTTGCGCGAGGAATTGATCCCGGGCATCCCAGGAAGGAGTGTTTCGATGTTCCTCCGGGTAGGCAGTGATCTCTTGCCGTGCTCTCGCCGGTTGATTGGATTGCAACCAGCCCTCTGCCCGCGGACGGATTCGATTCCAGTCTCTTTCAGCAGCCTGATTCCTTTGGGTCTGTATACGTATCTCCATTTGCAGATCTTCGATGAGACGGGTAGCACGAAGGGCTGCCCGGGTATCGGGAAAGTCTGTGACGAGAGCCTGAAGTGCTGGCATGCGCTCAGCGGGGGATTTGGTATTCTCTGTTTCACGAGTCAAGTCCGCAAACAACTCTCTTGCCTGTGCTTCCTTCTGCAACTCTTTTCGTCTGGAGCTCTCTTTTTCGACCGCTTTCACCACTTCCCGATAACGGTCACGCAGGGGAGAAAGAAGGGCATCGGACCCGCTGATTTCCCGAGACTCCCAGCCACGAAGGTCAACCTCGAAGTCTTCGAGATCACTTCTGACTTGGGCAAGGTCCACCTCCGGGGATATCCGTTCCTCGATGGCACCCAAAATTTGGGAGAGATTCATGGCAGTGGATTCGATTTGTTCCAGCGGATCAGGTTTGGGGGGCAAGTCCCTGTCAGGAATCCACGTCAGGGCCCAACCACCGATCGAAATGAAAATGAGAACACCAGCGACGATGGAGCCCACGGGAATCGTGGATTTGCCTGCGGGGTAACGGCTGATCAGATGATCGAGATCGTGTCCTAATTTTTCTGCGTTCACAGGGCGATCATCCGGTTTCGGAGCCATCATGCGCTGAATCAGTGCGCGCACGTCGAGGGGGATTTGGGATCGGGAAGTCCACGCCCAGGGGTCGGGAGCTGCGGTGGCATTCATGTGCTTGAGAATCACATCCCTTGCACCTTTTCCCTTATAGGGAGTCTTCCCGGTCAGGCAGTGAAAGAGCGTTGCTCCGAGGGAGTAAATGTCCGCCCGTTGATCGATGGCTTCACCACGAGCCTGTTCGGGGGCGATGTAGTGCGGAGAGCCGCTGACGCCTTCCTTCTGGGAAACCACACCGGATGCATCCGCTTTGCGGGCGATGCCGAGATCGCCGATCTTGACGGTTCCATCCTGCGACATCATCAGGTTGCCAGGCTTGATATCCCTGTGAACGATCCCCTGCTTTTCAGCGTATTCGAGTCCCTTTGCTGCTTGGCGAACGATATCGAGGGCGATGTCGAGGGGCAGGGCACCATTCTCATCAATCCTTTTTTCAGCACTGCCATGATCCATCAACTCCATGGTGAAGTAATGGAGATCGTCTTCCCTGCCTACGTCGTAGACCTGAACGATGTGGGGGTGGCTCAACAAGCCTGCGGCACGGGCTTCGCGAATGAAGAGGTCGATGAAGGCGGGGTCACGGGTGTACTTGTCGGAGAGAACCTTGAGAGCGACAGGGCGATCCAGGGAGATTTGTCGTGCAGAGTAGACGGTACCCATACCACCACGACCGATCCTTGCGAGTACCTTGCAACCACCCAGGGTTTTGCCAATCAGTGGGTCCTCTTCAACCAGAAAGGTCAGTCGGGTGAGGCCGAGGTCGATATGGTCATTGTGTTTGAGCCTGACCCTGTCGGCGATGGTTTCACCGTTGATCTGAATGCCGTTGGTGCTTTCCAGATCGCGGATCCACCAGCAGGAGTCCTTGAATTCAATCTGACAATGGCGGCGGCTGATTTCTTCATCTCGCAAACTTATCTGAGCAGCAGTGTCTCTGCCCACCAGAAAAGCACCATCCGATTTGACGCTCCATGATCGACCCCGATCGGGTCCTTTTTCAGCGAGAATTCTGGGCATCAGTCGGGGCTCACCGGTGGGTAAAGAGATTGGCCGATCCTCAGAAGGGTGGCGCCTTCACTGACCGCGACTTGCCAATCTGCAGACATGCCCATCGACAAGTGACGAAAATCCTCGGCTTTTGAAGATTCCATGGAGTGCCGCAGGTTATCACGGAGTTTTCTCAGGGAGCGGAAGACCGGTCGACACTCTTCAGCAGGTATCTGCGGAGCCATCGTCATCAATCCCTCGAAACGCAATTGGGGGCACCGATCGATCCATTCAGGGATCAACTCCAGAGCCTCTACCGGATCGAGCCCCGATTTTTGTGACTCCCCCGCAATATTGATTTGGATCAGAACGCCCAAACGGCGATTCAAATGATCTTCCACCCAGCGATCAAGGGTTTCTGCCAGTCGCTGTGAATCGACACTGTGGATCAGGTCCACTCTGGGGGCGACGACGGAGATCTTGTTTCGTTGTAGTTTGCCGATGAAGTGCCACCCGCCGGGGTCTTGCCCCGGGTCTGTTTTGGCTTCCAGTTCCTGGGCACGATTCTCACCGAGGGGAGCCTGGCCTTCATCGAGTAACAATCGGGTCTCTTCAGCAGTGATGTACTTGGTGACCGGAAGAACACACGGACTCAATCGATCCAACTCATCAGCACCGGTTGGTGCCAGATTTGCGGCTTCATTCTCAATCTCTTGTCGTTTTTGGAGAAAGAAGTCGAGATCGAGTTGGAGCGTTTTCCTCATGCACGTTCCTTTGGCTTGGCAATTTCCATCCGAATGGCGCTTTCCCCGAGCAAGGTGCGAACCTCCTCGATAAAGCCCGATTCTCCCGAGACCATCTGGCGATTGCCACAGGGAACCCGCCATGCATGTTCATCCACGTGGTCAAAGATCAGGGTGACAGGGATCTTGCCAGGGAATCGCTCCATGATGTCACGGGTCTCGAAGAGCATTTTTTCATTCACGTCTGACGGGAATGAAATACCGATCTGCTTGGCAAGTTTTGAAGCCGCAGATGAGAGAGAGAATGCCCGATTGACGATAATTTTTCTCTCACCGCGTATGCCCTCTTCTTCGGCGACGATCTCAGCGGTTCCCTGAATCACAAGGATTTCATCAACGGCCAGGTCTTCCCGGAATTCCAGATAGGCCTTGGGGAAGTAGATGGCTTCCAGTGATCCGGATCGATCCTCGATGGTGACGACGGCCATCGGGTCGCCCTTGCGGGTTTGCCGGGGGACGATCTGGGAAACCATGGCAGCCAGAGTGACCTGCGTTTTGTGGTGTTTTTCACTGAGTTCACGGATGAGGTGGGTTCGTACGGGAAGAAGCTCCTCTTCCTTCCGCTCCAGAGGATGTCCACTGAGATAGAACCCCAATGCGGACTTTTCGCGGGAAAGCATTTCTCCGTCGGTCCATTTCGGGACCTTAGGCCAATTTTCTTCCGCTACGGGTTCGCTGCCATCACCGAAGAGAGAGAGTTGTCCTGCCTCTCTTTCTGCGTGGATTCGCTTTCCTTCCTCCAGGGCGTCGCCGACCGCTGCAGTCATCGTCGAACGTGATTGGCCGAGGTTGTCTAAAGCTCCACCATTGATCAGGGATTCAAGTACCTTTTTGTTGATCAACTCCGGTTTGACTCTCGTAGTCAGATCATAAAGGGACTTGAAGGGACCTTTCCTGTCCCTCTCCGCAAGAATATGCGCGATGACTTTTTCGCCAACTCCCTTAATGGCCACTAGACCATAAACCACCTTGTCTTCTCTCAGGGAAAAGTTGCTTTTGGAGAAGTTGACATGAGGCGGAATGACCTCGATGTCCATCTCCTTGCACTCCTCCAAATACGTAACCATGGTGTCGACGGTGGAGATGTAGCAGGACATCACTGCAGCAAGGAACGCCTCGGGATGGTTGGCTTTCAGATAGGCACACTGGTAAGAGATCAAGGCGTAGGCTGTCGAGTGTGATTTGTTGAATCCATATTTGGCGAACTGTTCGATCTGTTCGAAAATCGCCTTTGAAATTTTCTCGGGAACCTGATTTTTTTCTTTTGCTCCGTTGATGAACTGATCGCGGAATTTTTCCATCAGTTCAATCTTCTTTTTACCCATCGCCTTGCGCAGGTTGTCTGCGTCGTTCATGGAGAAGCCGGCCATCTGGTTGGCGATACGCATGACCTGCTCCTGATAGAGGATCACTCCATTGGTGTCATGGAGGAGCTCTTCCAGTGAGGGGTGAAGGTATTCCATTTTTTCGCGACCATGTTTGCGATCGCAATAAAGGTGATGCATGCCTGATCCGATAGGACCTGGTCTGTAGAGTGCGAGTACTGCGATGATGTCTTCGAAGCAGTCGGGTTTGAGGTTGCGCAGCAACTCCCGCATCCCGCCACTCTCCAACTGGAAGATTCCATGGGTCTCACCCTGACAAAGCAGGTCATAGGTAGGCTTGTCGTCGAGGGGCAGATTTTCGAGGTCCAATTTTTCACCGGTGGAGTCCTCGATCAATCGGGTCGCCTTGTCGAGGATGGTCAAATACCTCAGTCCAAGGAAGTCGACCTTGAGAAGACCGATTTTTTCCAGAATCTCCATCGGGAACTGGGTGACGATATCTTCCCCATTTCGGGAAAGGGGGATCAGTTCCGTGAGAGGGCGGTCGGCGATGACCACCCCTGCCGCATGGGTGGAACAGTGCCGGTTGAGTCCCTCGAGTTTCTGTGCAACTTCGAAAAGTTCGAGGTAACGGGGGTCCCGAGTGGCCTTTGCCAGATCCGGTTCCGACTCGATGGCTTCCTTCAGTTTGATGCCCGGAACGTCAGGGACTTTTTTGGTGAGTTCGTTTACCTCCGAAAGAGGGATATTGAGAACTCTGCCGACGTCTTTGAGGGCTGCCTTTGCGGCCATCGTTCCAAAGGTCGCAATCTTGCAGACACGGTCCTCACCATATTTGTCGCGGACGTACTCGATCACCTTTTCTCGACCATCGACACAAAAGTCGATATCGATATCAGGCATGGAGATACGATCACTGTTGAGGAATCGCTCGAAGATCAGATCGTATTTCAGCGGGCACAGATTTGTGATTCCCAGACAGTAGGAAACGATGGAACCAACAGCGGATCCACGGCCCGGTCCGATGGGAATGTCATTCTCCCGTGCGTAGTGACAGAAGTCCCAGGTGATGAGGAAGTACGAAATGAATCCCATATCGGTGATGATTCCGATTTCGTACTCCAGCCTTTCCCGAGCTCCCTCAGGTGGATCGGGGTAGAGCCTGGCAAACCCTTCTTCGACCAGTTCCCGGAAGCGTCCGATGTTTTCATCTTCTGCCTTTTGCGCACTGGCCTCGTCAAAAGCAGGTGGCTCGTTCCCCTCAAAATAGACGGGCAGGAACATCTTGTCGGTTTCCAATTCGAAATCGACCATCGCTGCGATCTCGTCAGTGTTGGTCAGGTATTCCGGGAAATCTCCGAAGAGTTGTTCCATCTCTTTGCCGGTCTTGAAGTAGAACTCTTTCGATTCAAAGGTCATCCGATCGGAATCGTCGATCTGCTTGCCGGTATTGATGCAAAGGTGAACTTCCTGAGCACGCGCGTGATTGTTGGTCAAATAGTGGACATCATTGGTGGCGATAATCGGCACACCCATTTTGCGGGCGAGGTCCGGGGCCCTTTCGACGATTCTGCGCTGTTCGGTCAAGCCGTGATCCTGGACCTCCATGAAAAAGTGACCGGGCTCAAAGATGTCGATGTAACGACGGGCGCATTCCTCCGCTTTCTCCGAATCACCATGAAGCAAAGCACGATTGATTTCGCCGGCAAGGCATGCGCTCGTCGCGATCAATCCTTCAGAGTGAAGCTTGAGGATCTCATGATCGATTCTCGGCTTGTAATAGAACCCCTCGATAAAAGCGAGGCTCGACAGCTTGCAAAGGTTTCTGTATCCCGCTTCATTTTTTGCCAACAGCACCAAGTGGAAGTGGGGCTGGCGCCCTGCTTCACGCTTTTTGTCGTGACGACTCCCATCGGTGATATAAGCCTCCATGCCGATGATGGGCTTGATTCCTTCCTGACGACACGTCTGGTGAAACTCGACCGCACCGAACATGTTTCCATGGTCCGTCAAGGCGAGCGCTTTCATGCCTTGGTCTTTGGCGAGGCGAACCATGTTCGGGATCGTATTGACCCCATCCAGCAGGCTGAAATGGCTGTGTACATGGAGATGGCAGAATCGATCGGCAGCCTTGGACAATTGACCTCCGTGAATGAGTGTTTGGGAGCAGGATTTTCCCTGAGTCCCTTCGTTGTATGGGGAGGATTCCCTCCGGGCAAGGGCTGCGATTCCTTGATGTGGGACTCGGGGGGTGAGACCCTTTCTGAAGATGGAGGATCAAGTGACCGAGATCGGTGAAGAGAAGGCTTCCGGGGAATCTGCAGGGGGCAAAAAAGCCACCTTTGCACGATTACGTGACGAGGAGCAGAGAGTTGCCGGGGGAGGACGCTGGAGCGTCGATTCCAGCCGTCGCTTCTGTGCCCTGACACGGGAGGAAATTCCCCGGGGGACACCCTTCTGGACCGTCCTCGCTCCAGCAGACCCCGGGGACGCCCCCGAATCTGCTGGCCGGCTGACCGCTTTCTTTTCACGACAGGACTACTGTGACGAGGCGATGGCCCAGTTGGATTCCTCCAGCTTTTTCGCCCGGTGGCGAACCGTGATTCCTGAGGAATCAGGGCCCGAGAAGCGTGTCGTCAATGTGGCTTCCCTGTTGGCGACCTTTCTGGAGCTGGTTGAGCCTCTGCGTTCAAAGTCCTCCGGTGAGGAGGAGGCCGCCGACGAAGAGGGGGACGGATCCTCCTTTGACCCCGATTCCACCCCTGAATCACCGGAAGGGGAGGATTCTGGAGTTTCCGCCCTCGGGTCCAGGGGATTGCAAGTGGACCAGTCCACCGACCGCCTCAGGTTGGCGTACCTGCTCGCCCTTTTTCTGGTGCGTAAAAGGGCATTGATCTGGGAAGACCATGACGAAGAGCTGCTGAAGGTTCGCGAAAAGGCTTCCGAAGAGATTTACGAAATCCCGACTCCTGCCATGGATCGCGAGAC
This sequence comes from uncultured bacterium, assembly GCA_913056395.1. Lineage (GTDB taxonomy): Bacteria > Planctomycetota > UBA8108 > UBA1146 > UBA1146 > UBA12191. Next base: position 138,140 of record CAJXMG010000001.1, read on the forward strand.
CCTTGAGGGGGCGATTCGGGAGATCGAGTCCATCTTCGGCTGATCTTCGACCCAGAAGGAGGGCTCAATCGCCCTCCTGGGGACGCTTCCGTTCTCTCCGTTTCTTCCTTTCAACATTGATCATGCACGAGTCTGCTCAGTTGCCGTAGGCACATCCTCGTGCCCGCCCCAGATCACTTTTGCTGGGTCTCCACTATACTCCCCACTTTCAACTCCCCACTTTTCACCACCGGGCAGCCACTCTGGCCAAGGGGGCTGCCAGGGGGCTCTGGAGTGAGTTTGTCCCAATAAGGGTTCAATCGCCTCTGAGGATCTGAATTCAAACAAAGAGGAATAATTTCGGCCCATAGCTAGGGCGGAAAATTTTTTTGAGGGGTGAAGGCCCAAGATGTGGGGGTGCTCTTGGGGAGGACCCAAACCCGTTGTGGAGGGCACCTCTTAAGTCCTTATTCTGCATAGATATGTGAAAAATAGTCCCTTGCGGGGGCGAAGAGTGCCCATAAAGTGGGGCCAAGTGGGAACAAAGGGGGAGGGGTTCCACGTTGTGGACCCGAATGAAACACCCGGAGTTTTCGCCATAGAGGTGAAACCAACCCAGAGACCTGGAGAGATCTGTGACCGCGCATTTCAAGGGACAGTTCGAGCTGACTCTCGACGACAAGGGAAGAGTGATCATCCCTTCTCGTCTGCGCTCAAAGATCGATCCTCGTTTCGATGGTGAGGGATTTGTGGCCACTGCCGGAACGGCTCCATGTCTCTGGGTCTACACCTCTGCTGAATGGGATCGGATCTCGGAAGAGGTTCGGAGATACGAGCGGGGTTCTGCGGAGCTCCACGAACTTCAGCGAGACCTGTTTGGTCGGGCGGAAGATTTGAACCCGGACCGTCAAGGACGGGTATTGCTCAACGACCGTTTGAGAAATTGGGCGCAACTGGACAAGGAACTGGTCTTCGTCGGTTGCTTCGATCGCATCGAGATTTGGGATTCAACGGTCTGGACCGAACGCAATGAAGACCGTGAAGCCTACCAGACTCGCCTCGACGTGTTCATGGGCGAGCACGGTGACTACGCAAGAAGAATGGACAAGTTCTTCGGTGGTGGATCTACCGAAGAAAAATAGGGGGATGGCTGCCGAAGGGGAATCGGCAGCCGGGGAATCGACAGGGGGACAGAGATGATTTCATTACTGGATCAACACGTGGATTCAAACCACCGGCAGTCACAGGTGGTCAGCAGAATTCGGGAATTTTTGCAGACAGGTCAGCACCTTGACGAAGCTCCGGAGTCGGTGCTGAGAGACCTCGACGAGCTGTGGGATCGCGTTCAGCGCGCCCGTGCTCGCGGCGTTGAAGGCGTGCGACTGTCGAAAGGTTTGCACCGGGCTGCACGCGCCAGGGCATTTGGAAAGTTCGCCGCTCCGACCCTCGACCACATTTGATTCGGGTCGTTCAGGTTGGCCGGGCATGTCCCCGTTCTCCTTGACGAGGTCCTCGATTCTTTGGCCCCGGCACCGGGAGAGCATCTTCTGGACCTGACCCTGGGCAGGGCAGGTCATTCTGTGGAAATCCTTCAGCGGACATCTCCTGATGGACGTCTCGTGGGTGTGGATCGTGATCCGGTCGCACTCCAGGAGTCGGCCCAGCGATTGCCGGAGGAAAGAGTTCTCCTGATTCAGGGCGACTTCGGCCACCTTCCGGAGTTGCGGGAGAAGATCGGTCATGAAACGTGGGATCTGATTCTTGCAGATCTGGGCGTTTCATCTCCGCAGATCGATGAGGGGGAGCGAGGGTTTTCTTTTCGCCACGACGGTCCCCTGGATATGCGCATGGACCCGACGACGGGTGAGACTGCTGCAGAGTACATCGCACGGATTGACGAGGGAGAGTTGGCGCGAATCATCCATGAGTATGGAGAAGATCGCCATTCGAGAAGGATCGCAGCGGCGATCATCAGGGCCCAGAAGATCCAGCCACTGGAAACGACCTCCGGGTTGGCAAAGGTCATTCTGGAGGCGGTTCCCAGAAAAGCGGATCACCATATTCACCCCGCCACCCGCACCTTTCAGGCTTTGAGGATCGAAATCAACAGGGAAATGCCGGCTCTGCAGCATCTCCTTGATCGTTGCGGGAATTTGCTCTCTCCGGGAGGGCGTCTGGCGATCCTCAGTTATCACTCTCTGGAAGACCGCAAAGTCAAACAGGCCTTCCGGAGATTGGTTCGTGAAGGGGATCACGAGCTTGTCACTCCCAAGCCGGTTCGTCCAGGCGAAGAAGAGTTGCAGCGTAATCCGCGGTCGCGATCGGTACGGATGCGGGTTCTGAGAAGGTTGCCGGCAGTAAACAGTGGAGGAGCGAATCGATGAGTCGCAAATCCCTGTGGATGCTGCTTTGGGTTGTCGTCGCCGGTTTTGGAATGTCATGGGTGGGAATCCAGAAGATGGTCTTGAAAAGAGATGCTTACAAAGGCGCGGATCAACTGAAGGAAACCCAAAGGCTTAATGAGGAGTTGCAGATCGAAAAGATCCTTCTTGAATCAGCCCTCGTCAGGGAGATGCGACAGGCAGAATTGCGAGAGGCTCTGGTACTCGTGGGGAACTCATTCAGTGAGCAGGGAGTTCCAACACAGGGAAACTCGGAAGAGCAATGAGTGGAAAAATAAATACGCCCGGATAGAGAGTGAACAATCAGTTAAATGATTAGACGAGATCAAATCGACGAAGAGACTCAGGGGTTCCCGGTAAATATGTCAGCAGAACCACGCGATGATATGAAACAGCCAAACAAACTCAGCAACATCACTTTTGCAATCATCCTGACAGGTTTAACACTGGTATTGGTGAGGTCAGCATGGATGCAACTTTTTCAAAGGGACTATTATCGTGGGGTCCAAGTCGAGGCTCAGTCTCGGATTTCTCATGGTGGGGAAAAGCGGGGGCGGATTCTGGATCGAAATGACCAGCCCATGGCCATGGATCGCGAAATCCACAGACTGGCCATCGACCCCGATCATTTGTCACACTGTTTTGAATTGAACCTTCAGGATCAAATTCAGCCGAAGAAGTTGTCAGTGGAGGCGATCATCCAAAAACTGGAGAACTCAGGAATTCAATTTCTGAGTGATCGTCAGGTGCTGATCGAAGAACTATCTGCAGACATCCAGCACAGCCTTAAAGTACGAAGGAACGGAAAAGGAAATAGAATTAGGTATCGCCGTTTGGGCGATTTGGCGCCCGATGCGAAGCGTGGAATTCTTGATCAGAGCCTGTCAGAAATCAGCCGTGAATTGGGCAAATGGGTTTTCCCAAAAGTGGAAACAGAGATGGTCCGGTTTTACCCCTTTGGCACTGTAGGATCGACTTTGATCGGTGAAAAGGGCCGCAGTGAGGGCCTCTGGGGAATGGAGAGTCAGTTCAATCCAACTTTGCGCAAGGTGAAGAGCCTTGTCAAAGAGCAGATGGCACCCGGGGGCAAGAAGATGGCTCCCAATCGTGAGGCGATCCCGGGCCAGCAGGGGACAGATGTCCACACCACCATCGACATGACACTGCAGGCAGAACTGGAACATCTCTGCTTTGAAAATTATCAACGAGCCTCGGCGCGTAGTGTTTCCGCAATGGTGGTCGACCCCTTCACCGGTGAAACTCTGGCCATGGCAACAGTTCCAGGATTGCAGCGAGGTCAAATGACCGAGTTTGCCAATCAGGATCTGATCAATGGGAGCCGTGAAGGAATGGAAACGGCTTACGGCCTGATGGCGCGCCTCCAGCGGGTTTCATTGGAACCGGGATCCGTGGTCAAGCCCCTCATTCTGGCGAGGGCTCTCGAATTGGGAATCCCCCTCGACCTTCCATTGGCTGTGAGGTCCAAAAACCAGAGGATCGATGGTCGCCGTCGACTTTTCCGTGACAGCAGCCTGCTGAAGGAGAAGACTCCGGAAGGTGCGGTCGTCTTCTCCAGCAACATTGGTATGGTTCTGCTGGGTGTGAAGCATATGAAGAAAAGTGACGTCGAATCGATTCTCAGGAGATTCGGTTTTGGATCGAAAACCGGCATCGAGTTGCCGGGAGAAGAGTTTGGTCAACTGAAGCCACTTTCAAAGTGGAATCGGTTTTCCTGGGAGTCGGCCTGCTACGGCTATGAAATGATGGTGACCCCGGTCCAGGTGCTCAGAGCCTACATGGCCATCGCCAATGGGGGATACCTTTTGGAGCCGACACTACTCAAGAAATCGCAAGATTCACCTGCACCGATCATCCTCAGTGAGAAGGTCGCAGCGGAGTGTCGTCGCGTCCTGGGCCGGGCAGTCTCTGACGGTACCGGCAGGCACATCGTCCATCATGTGAGCCCCGAATTGCGGGAGTTGATCCGCGAGGGGAAGTTGCAGATGGCGGGGAAAACCGGCACCACCAAGTTGATGGACCCGGAAACAGGCCTCTATTCCGAGGACAAGTACAACTCGAGCTTCGTTGGATTTGCACCGGTCGACAATGCCCGCTTCCTGACAGTGGTCCTCGTGGAGGAGCCTACTCCAGAGGACAACATGTACTACGCCTCCAAATCTGCGGCTCCACTGGGGGCCCAGATCCTGTCGGCGGCCATGAATCTGCCCGGATTTAACCCCTTTTCGGTGGCATACGATGATCCGCGGGATTCTGAACCATTGATCTTGGCGACCCATGAATCGGCCGATAACCTGAGTCCTTCGGGGAGTCAGGTGGAGCCGGCCCGGGATTCCGGGCAGGAGGGGGAGCCGGATCGGTGGTAAAGGGGAACGGAATATCGCTGATTGATTCCGCGACTGGGGACCTGCAAGAGGTTCTCGGTGCACCTTTGCTTTCCGGTTCGCAGACCGACTCCTTCAAATGTCTGACCTGGGATGACCGACAGGCTCCCGGAGATCTCTTCATCGCCATTCGCGGAACGGTTCATGACGGCGCGGCTTCCATCCCACAAATGCTGGAATTGGGAGTCCGTGGCATCATTTCGGAAAATGAGCCTCCCGCCAATCCGCCGGCAGATCTGACCTGGTGGCAAGTGGAGAATTCACGGGAGGCTTTCGCCCGACTGGTTCACCACGCCTGGGGTGAGCCCGCCGCGCAGATTCCGGTCTTTGGCATCACTGGGACCAATGGCAAAAGCAGTACGGTTCATCTGTTGGCTTCGATTCTGGATGTCGCAAACATGAACCCGGGTTGGGTAACGACCGTCGATCAAAGGATCGCAGGAGCATGTCGAGAGAGTTCCTGCACCACTCCTTCTGCGGATCAGTTGGCTCTCAGTCTTCGTGAACATGTCGAGTCGGGTGGTCGATCGATGGTGTTGGAGATCTCCTCCCATGCCATCCATCAACACCGTGTCACGGGAATTCCGCTGGTCGCTGCCGCTGTGACACAGTTGGGGCGCGACCATCTCGACTATCACGGAACCGTCGAAGAGTACCATGCCGTCAAAAAGGAACTTCGCCATCAAGTCAGGGAGGGGGGCGTTTTCCTGCTTCCCGATCACGTAGACAAGGACACGGTGGCATTCGAGGATCTTTTTACGGGCCGACGCTGGACCGGCAAGGTTCTTCAACAGAATGCAAAAGGGGTGCGGGCTATCCTTCAGGGTGCTGATTGGGAGTTCGAACTGAATTGGAACCGGCCTGCACGCCACGATCTTTCGAATGCTTTGTGTGCTACTGTTCTCGCCGATTCCGCAGGGATATCTGTTGCCTGTATTCGGGAGGGATTGGTGAGTGCCAAGCCAGTTCCCGGTCGGATGGAAGAAGTTTCCCGGGGAGTCTTCGTCGATTATGCGCACACTCCTGACGCTCTCGAATCGGCGTTGAAAGTGTGTCGTGAGATTTGCCGTGGAGAATTGAGAGTCCTCTTTGGTTGCGGGGGGGACCGTGATCAGGGGAAGCGATCACAAATGGGCAAGGTGGCTGCGGATCATGCGGATGCCATTTTTCTCACCGATGACAATCCCCGATCAGAGTCCTCCGATCAGATCCTTGAGCAGATCCTCGTCGGTGTGGGGGATCATCCCCGGGTAGAGAAAAATACGGACAGGCGTCAAGCCATCGGGACAGCCCTTCAGAACCTTCGTGAAGAAGACATCCTGTTGATCGCCGGAAAAGGTCATGAAACCACGCAGGAGATCAGGGGGGAGAAGTTTCCCTTCGACGACTGTGAAGTGGTCAGGGATTGGCTGGGGGTGACCACGTGAAGCCGATTTCACTTTCAGCCCTTGTTTCCCGATTGCGAACCCCCGTCCAGAGTGGCGACGCTTCCCTGGCGGGAATCGATGTGAAAGTTCACTCCAGCTCCCACAAGGATGGGGGTGAAGTGACGATCACCGGATTCGCCCTGGACAGCCGGCATGTGAAGCCAGGCTTCGCCTTTCTCGCATTTCAGGGGGACAATTGTCATGGACTCGATTTTGCTGAACAGGCGATAGCGTCGGGGGCCTGCCTGGCGATCTCTGAACCTGGATACGATCGGGAACTCCCGATACCCCTTTTGGAAATCCCGGACCTGCGTCAGGGGTTACGTCACTTGGCTACCGCAGAGCAGGTACCGGCTCCCGGCAAGCCCAAAACTGTAGCGGTCACCGGGAGTGTTGGAAAAACGACGACCTGTCAACTGGGGTCTGCATTGAGTAGCAGTCTCTACTCGACCCACTCGCCCAGAAACTCTTTCAATAATTTCCTCGGCGTCCCCATCACCATTCTCGAAGCCTCCGCAGAGACAGAAGTTCTGTGGCTGGAGATGGGAACCAACGAGCCCGGCGAAATTTCGGGATTGGCAGCGATGGGGCAACCGGACATTGCGGTGGTTACCGCAGTGGGGGCGACCCATCTGGAGAAGTTGCAGAGTACCGAAGGTGTTTTCCGGGAAAAATTTTCCCTCTTTGATCAGGCCGGAATTCAAAGGGCTGTTGCCCCGATTCAATATCGATTTGATTCGATGCCTGTGCCCTGTTGGTGGACAGGGCCGGGAGGAGATGTGGAAATCCAGCCGATTATATCCTTGCCGGGAAGGTATCGTTTCGAGCATCGCCCTCAAGGTTTGATCTTCGAATTCGAAACAACGTTACAGGGAACAGGTTCACTTCGCTGTCTCGAGTCTGCGATCACCGTGGCGTTGGAGTTGGGGATTCCTGTCGAAAAAATACGTGCTTCAACTCCACTCCTCGAGCTTCCTCGCCTTCGCCAGGAACTGTATTCCATCGATGGTGTGGAGTTGGTGCTCGATTGTTACAACGCTTCACCCCCTTCCGTTGAGGGGGCAATCGCAGACTTAAGTTCCACTTCTGCTTCCCGCAAAATGGCTGTCCTCGGCACCATGGAGGAGTTGGGAGCCGACGAGGCGGAATACCATCGGCAAATGGGACAGGCTTGTGCCAATGCGGGACTCGACCATCTTTGGTGTGTGGGGCGAGGCGCACAGTGGTTGCATGAAGGGGCCCAATCTGCGGGTGGGGCGTCTTCAATCCTTTCCAGAGATGATCACGGTTTGGCCTGCCTCCTATCAGAGTTGCAGTCTGGGGACCGAGTGCTCTTCAAGGCTTCCAGAAAGGAAGCTCTCGAATCTCTTGCTCATGATTTAAAGAATCGAATGGAAGAGCGGCTTGCCATGGCGAAGGGGGGACCCCAGGAATGAGTTCCTCTACCGAGATGACTTCCATCACTTCTGCAGATGGCCGATTGCAACCGGCCAAACAGAGAGTGCCGATCTTTGCTTCTCTGGTTTTCTTGTTGATCATCGGATCCATCGCCCTGTTCAGTGCCACCAGTTATCGTTCAGAGGTTCAGCATGATGACGTCTGGCAGATGTGGGCGGGTCAATTCAGAGGGTACACTCTTGGCCTGCTATTTTTTATGATCGGTTACTTCGTCTCTCCGCGTCGTTGGTTAACCTCGGGAGCGAGTGTGAGCCTTGCAGTGGTTCTGGTTCTACTTCTTTTGGGAACCAAATTCTCGCCGATGGGGATTGAGAGAAATGATGCCCAGCGTTGGTTAAAGATTGGCAGTCTCGTTTTTCAGCCGTCGGAGTTGGCCAAGTTTGTTCTTCCGGTTTTACTTATCTATCTCACTGGGCCGTGGAAGTTTCAGGGCAATCCCCTGAATCCGCCGAGTAATACTCCCCGGTATATCCTTTCTGTGGGCCTGATTTTCTTCCCCCTGTTTCTTATCCTGATCCAGCCGGATCTCGGAACCACCGTCGTCGTCGGAGGCCTCTGCCTGATTCCGATTTCCAGATCCCGACGGCTCCGCCGTTTGGTCAGCATGGGTGCGGTCGGACTCATGGCGATCCTCCTTTTGACTCAGACTTCCCGATTCCCTGAGTTCGGAGAGCGATTCAGGGCGATCTGGGACCCCCAGTCAGTGGATCAGGTTTGGGCCGGTTTCCAGTCCATCGGCAGTGGTGGACTCTTTGGCAGGGGGCTTGGTGAAGGCGCAGGGAAATTGGGTTATCTGCCTTCCGCATACAACGATTTCATCTTTGCTGTCTACGCAGAAGAGACCGGGTTCGTTGGAGTGACAGTGGTGGTGGTGCTCTTCGGTACGCTGCTGTGGTGTGGCCGCAAGCTCTGGCAGTCACTGGAAGACGATGATCTTTCATTGCTGGCGATGGTGTTGACTCTGGCCATCACCGGACAGGCCGCATTGAATATCATGGTCAATCTGGCCTTGCTCCCGACCAAAGGAATTGCTTTGCCCTTTTTCTCCCATGGATCCACGGGATTGGCGGTATTCATGGGCATGTCAGGTGTGCTCTTGGCCCTGACACGATGTCGTGGCAAGGAGGTCTTGCCGGCATGAATCGCAGAATCCTCATCGTGGGCGGCCATACGGGTGGGCATCTTTATCCGGCGGAGTCTCTCGCCAGAGAGTTGATAGTCGGGGGAGTGGGAACTCCGGTATTGCTGGATCATCAGCGACCTCTTGAACAACGGGTGTTCAACGATGAAGGAATGGAAAAAGTTCTCGCTCCATGGCATGCAAAGGGGCGATTTGCGTTTGTCTCCTCCTTGCCAGCCGCCATTAAATTTTTGAGACAGCAGAAGATCTCCGCAGTGGTCGGTTTTGGTGCCTTCCCTTCTGTGATCGCCGGGTTGGCAGCAAAGTGTCTCAGGATTCCCCTCTATCTTCATGAACAGAACCGGGTGATGGGATTGGCAAACAGGATCCTTGCCCCGCTGGCGGAGAAAGTTTTTCTCTCCTCTCCACTCGTTTCCCCTTCCAGAAATCTGCGCTCAAAAAGCGCAATTCTGGGTTGCCCGATCCGGCCAGAGTTTCAGCCTTGCGAAGCCCCCGACACACCCCTGCGTTGCTTGATTCTCGGCGGAAGTCAGGGAGCGGAAGAGGTCAATCACCGGATTCTTGCTGCCGCAGATTTCCTCAAGCCGGAGTTGAAGCAGAATCTCAAGGTCGTTCACATGGCGAGCGAGCCGAACACTCAGCAAGTCAGGAAGGCCTGGAGTGACAAGGGCTTCAGTGCCCGTGTAGAACCCTACCTTCCCGAGATGTTTAAAGAGATGTCACAATCCCATCTGGTGATCTCGCGAGCGGGGGCATCGACATTGGCGGAGTTGACAGCAGTGGGTCGTGGAGGAATCTTCCTTCCGTATCAGAATCATGCAGATCAACACCAACTTCATAACGCCCGATTCCTAGAAGAATGGGGTGCCGGAATCGTATTGGATTCTGGCACTACAGCGGAACACTTCGCCGAGATTCTGGAAAAAGCATTGTTGAATGGCCTATGGCGCGAGTATTCGAGTCGGGCTGGCGAGTTGGGCCGCCCCCGGGCGGCGACCGCCATCAGTGAAACGATTCGTATCCATCTGGACGCACGGGAGGGACGTTCCTTTTCCGATCGTCCTGGAGAGCCAGCCTTGTTACGGAATGAGGTGGAAGCCTGATGGGTGCGTTGATCCGCTGGACTCTGGTGCTGGGAATACTCTTTTTCGGGGTCAGTGGAACCATCGATTGGTGGACTCCCGTGGTCGTGCCTTCGTCCAATGCCATCAGTGATCGCTCCGTTTCAAGAGTCGATCTAGTTTGGGTTTCCGATTCCGGGACCGGTGAGGTTTCGACGGAGCGTGGGGAACAACGAGAGATTCTTCCGGAAAGGCTGGAACCCGGGCCGGGTCAATATCGGGGAGGGATCGTCGATCTTGATGAACCTTCAGATCCCATGATTTCCGGGGGCCGTCAGCAAACGCAATCGAGGGTCTATTCCGTTCAGCAGGGGGACACACTGGGAGAGATCGCTCAGCGATTTTTGGGCTCTGTGGGGGTTGGCACCCGAAAGCTCCGAGAACTGAATCCCGAGATTCCCGAGAACGGCATGATCAGGGTCGGGCAGGAATTGTTGATTCCAGCGGTAGTTTCCACGCCTTCTCCAAAGGCTCCCCCGGTTCAGACACAAACACCGATTTCACCCAGGATTCATGTGGTTCAGGAGGGCGATACCCTCTCCGCAATTACCCGCAAATATTTGGGGCATGAAAACTTCAGCGAGATTCTGAGTGCCAACCGGGATATCCTCTCCGATCCGAACCAACTCAAGCCAGGTTTGAGATTGAGGATTCCGAATGATTGAATCCCATGAGAGGCGCACAAGGATGCCGGCACAGAAAAACCAAGGGACTGATTCTCCTCAAAATGAGTGGATTCATGTCATTGGTGTCGGCGGCAGTGCGACCCGAGGTTTGGCCTGCATGCTTCGTCGCCAAGGGCATCCCGTTTCTGGCAGTGATCAGGATCCCGATTCCCGGAGTATTCTGGAAGAACATGGGGTGATCTTCTACGAAGGCCATGCCGCTTCAAACCTAGCTCAAGAAGTGCAGACGGTCGTTCATACCCGTGCAATTCACCCTTCCAACCCGGAGTTGCTGGAGGCTCACAAGAGGTCGGGAGTAAAGATCTACACCTACAGCGAATATCTGGGTTTGATCTCCGAACGCCTGTCGACGATCGCAGTGGCGGGAACCCACGGGAAAACCTCTACCACGGCCTGTTTGTTCAGTGTTTTTCAGGCTGCAAAAAGGGATCCTTCCCTGATCGTGGGGGGAGAGGTGGTCCAGATTCAAGCCGGTTGGCATCAAGGAGAGGGAACCGAGTTTCTGGTTGAGGCTTGCGAGTTTGACAAGGCGTTCCTCGACCTGAAGCCAAAGGCTGCAATCATCACCAATGTGGATTTGGATCACCCCGAGATCTACAAAGATCTCGAATCGGTGAGGCAAACTTTCCGTGAATTTCTCGCCAATCTTTCTGACGGTTCCTGGGTGGTTTGCCCCATCGAGGTCAAGGAGGCTCTCAAAGTCGACGATCGACTGAGGTGGCGTACCTTCGGTATGGAAAACAATGCAGATTTGCAGCTGAAGGAAAGTGTCAGTACTGCAGGCTCTACAAAGGTTCTGTGGAGTTGGGCAGACGGCAGGGTGTTTTCTGCCACCCTCAATGTTCCCGGTGCCCACACCAGATCCAATGCTTCCGCGGTGGTGGCGCTGGCGGATGCCCTGAATATCTCATCTGAAGAGATGGCCCGCGGCCTTGAAAACTACCGGGGAGTTTGCCGGAGATTTGAGAAGCGAGAAATTCTCCCGGGGATTGAGTGGATCGAAGACTATGCGCATCATCCAGAAGAGGTTCGTGCCACGCTGGAGACCGCTCGGGAGGTCTACCCCCATCAGCGACTTCACGCACTTTTCCAACCGCATCAGGCGACTCGATTGAGTGCCTTCAGTAAAGGCTTTGCTGAGGAGTTGTCCCGAGCAGATCAGGTGACTCTTTTGCCAATTTTTTCAGTTCGTGAAGAATTAGACCAGTTTCCAGAGGACCTTGTCGATCAACTGGCTTTGAAAATCCGTCAAAAGGGCAAAGAGTGTCAGGTCACGGATTTTGAAAAAGCGGTTTCAGAATTGCCCAAACATCTCCAATCAGGAGATGTACTGATCTCCATCGGTGCAGGGAATGTGTACCAGGTTGGTAATCTCGTTCGAGAGAACCAGCGCAGGCAGGTGACACAATGAAACCGCCAACCAACATTCAGGAAAACAAATCGATGGGGGACCTGACGTGGTTCCGCAGTGGTGGTAACGCCAGGTTTTACCTGTCTCCTTCTTCTGAAGAAGAATTGATAGAGGCCACCAAGTGGGCTTTCCGTGAAGAAGTGCCTTTTCACCTCATGGGCTTGGGGGCCAACTCTCTCTTTCCGGATGACGGTTATCCCGGTTTGATTCTCCACATGGTCAGGTTTCGACAGAGAGGGGAGCACTATCGAAGTTGCACTCCATCGGTGGTGGAGGTCGATGCCGGAATCAATCTCGAAAATCTGGTGAAAAAATTGAACGAGGCCGGTCTCGGTGGTTTCGAAAAGTTTGTGGGAATTCCCGGTACCGTCGGTGGATCTGTATGGGGGAATGCCGGTGCGCAAAATTCCAGCCTGGGAGACCGGGTCGAATCTGTGAAAATTCTCGACTCGCAGGGTGCTGTCCATTGGGTCAAGGGAGATCAGATTACATGGAGATACCGTTCCTCCGGCTTGGGAAACCGAATCATTCTTGCTGCACGATTCCAGGTTGATCCTGATCAGGAACCGGAAGAGTTGAAAAGCCGGAGTGCGGGCTTTTTGCAATACAAAAAAAGTGTTCAGCCTTATGACGAAAAGTCGACCGGCTGCATTTTCAAAAACCCCGGTGCGGGTCGCAGTGCCGGTCAGTTGATCGATGAGTTGAACCTCAAGGGGTTATGCGAGGGGGGAGCACAGGTTTCCGATTTGCACGGGAACTTCATCGTCAACACTGAGCAGACTGCAACCACGGCGGACGTACTAGCTCTCGTCAGCAAAGTGCAGGAAAAAGTCTACGAAGAAGAGGGCGTGAGATTGGAACGGGAAGTCATCGTCGTCGGGGAGGGCAGTGAATGAGTACTCCCAATGCTTCTCAGGGCCAATGGAAAACAGCCTTTGCTTTTTTACTGGCTTTTGTCTTTGTGGGACTTGCTCTCAGGCATGCCCGCAATGAGGTCGACCTTCAACGAGCTGCGGACGCAGGTTCCTGGAGCCTGACTGAAGACAGTTTTCCGGATTGGTTTCCTCAAACATTGACACCGGCCCTCAAAGAATTACAGCAGATCCCATCCCGAATTCCCCATGACAGCGTTCACTGGCGTGATCACGTTCGAAGTCAATTGTTGGAGAATCCATGGGTTCATTCTGTGGGGTCGATTGAACGTCAGATGGGCGAGATTTCTTTCAGCGCAGTTTTGAGAAGACCCGTCGTCGCCGTCCGTTGTCCTGGAGGGCATCTGTTGGTGACCCCAGAGGGAAGGGTCATCGATTACGAAGAGGGATATACGCTGGATCCTCACTGGAGGATTCCGGAGTATTCATCCATGGGAGGCAATGCAAATGTGGAGGCAAACCTCCGCACGTTGCCGGCTGGAGATGAGTGGAGTCAGTTGTTGACATTGGTGGGTGACCTCTTCGATCACGGAATCCTCTCTGATCACTCAGGGTTTGTGGAGGAACTCCGCTGGAGTCCGCAGAATGATGGTGGATTCTGGTATCTGATCTGTGAGGGGGGACTGCGTCTGGCCTGGGGAAAGGCCACCGGTTCCGGGTCCAGATTGCCGGGGAGCGTGCGGGATAAAATCACTGCCATGAGAAAAGTGATTGCTGACAAGGATCGATTGGTCCCATTGGCAACCTCCATCGACGAAATCAGCCTCTTCGCTGGTCCTAACCCGATCGTTACCCAACGCTGAACACCTCCCGGCTACTGACCCTGAATATCACCCCGGATCCCTCCCATAACCCCTCGGAGAGGTAGCGTCTGGGAGGCTCGGGGATTATCCTGATAGCTGTTCAGAGGCAAAAAATGTCGAAAAGGAGCCGGAGTGTCCAATCCGGATCGGTATCGCAGGTTGATCGGGGAAGTGGCCCAGGAGATGGGTTACGTTTCCGCCGAAGCTGTCGACGAAGCTTTGTCTGTTCAGGAGAAGCGCCGATCGGAGGGACTCAAGGTTCCCCTGTTGGGGCAAATCCTGGTTGAGCTGAATCATTTGACCCCGGAACAACTGCAACAACTGATTGAAGTGATCTACCCCGTCGAGGAAGACGGGGGCGAAGATCCAGATCCCCCCTCAGAGAGCGGTGAGGAAGACTGATGTCCGCAGACGACGGCAAGAAAAAACGCAGAGTACCTGCACCCAGAAAAAAAGCCGGTGGTGGGGAAAGCTCCCGAAGAGTTCCACCGAGAAGAGTCGCTCCGGGAAAGAAGCCCGCAACTCCTTCTGAAGAATCGGTCGATTCCTCCGCTGCAGAAGAAGCCGCAGCAAAGCAAGCCGCAGCCCAGCAAGCCGCAGCCCAGCAAGCCGCAGCAAAGCAAGCCGCAGCAAAGCAGGCCGCAGCAAAGCAGGCCGCAGCAAAGCAGGCCGCAGCAAAGCAGGCCGCAGCAAAGCAGGCCGCAGCAAAGCAAGCCGCAGCAAAGCAGGCCGCAGCCCAGCAAGCCGCAGCAAAGCAGGCCGCAGCAAAGCAAGCCGCAGCAAAGCAGGCCGCAGCCCAGCAAGCCGCAGCAAAGCAAGCCGCAGCAAAGCAAGCCGCAGCAAAGCAAGCCGCAGCGCGTCAGGCTGGTGCTCCCCAAGGAGATACCGCAAAGAAGCCAGCAGTTCCTGCGCGGAAGGCGAGACCTGGCTCGCGGGCACCTGCTGCAACGGGATCCGCTGCCAGAGCGGCCTCACCTCGCAAGGGTGCAGGTCGCCGGGGCGCTCCGCCCGCAAGTGCACGTCGCAGGACAGGCGGAGAAGGTGATCTTGATGAGTTCGAGGGAGATGAGAAAAAATCACCACTGGTGTGGATTCTAGGTGGGGCTGCAGTGGTATTGATCGGTGGATTGGGCATCGTGATGATGTCGGGTGATGATCCGCCACCTGAGCCAGCCCCCAGCGCCAATACCGCCGCAAACAAACCCAGCCCCAAACAGCAAGAAGAGATTCGTGAGGAGCGGGCCAGAAAAGCCCTCGACCGGGTCGAGAAAGCAAACTCTGCCAATCCGACCCAACGCTATGAATGTGCAGCCCGATTGCAAATGGTCGCGATCGATTACTCCAATACCCAGGCCGGTGCTGAAGCGGGTGAGTTGAGATCCCAACTGCTCAGGACCTGGAATGACGAAGTCGTCGCCGCCTGGAATGCGCTCCGCGGTGATGTATTGACCGCATTCAGTGAGGCACGATTTGAGCAGGCTGAGCGCATGCTTGAAGAATTGCCGCCAGTGTTTTTGGGGGCGGCAGACGTTTTGGAGTCTGCATTTGAAAATGAAATCGATCGACTGCGGAAAGACGCCAAGGCGCAGGCACGTTTCAAGAAACGTCTGGATGAACTCTCGACCAAGGCCGGGGTCTACGCCCGGAAAGGCTATGAGGACATTGCGATTGCTGTGATCGAAGCCCTCCCCGAAAAAGTGGAGGAAGATGCTCCGGATGTCTGGCGCTTGAAGGAAGAGTTGATCCAGAAAATTCAGCGTGACGGCCTCGCCTTGTTGATCGAACAGGAATCGGCTCTGGAAGCGGAATTGGCAGAAGCTCGTCGCCTGGAAGAAGAGCGCAAGCAAGCCGAGCGTATCCGGCGCTGGCAGGAGCTGCGTGACTCTGTCGCATGGAAACCCCTGTTGAGTCGATTCAACCTGTACAACTGGGTGGCCTCCAGCGACAAGATGTTGGAGAAACCACTCTGGAGGGTTCTCGATCGCAATGGTGCAGGTGTCATGCTGGTGGACAATCGTTCCGGCCGCGATGCCTACACCGGGGTATATTCGAACCATTGGGAAGATTATGTCCTCGAGTTTGAGCTCAACCTGAAGGTGGGGGCATTGCGAATTTCCCCGCGAACCCAGGCGAATGCTCAAATGGGGGCGATCACCGATGGCACTTCACCGCCTTTGGAATTGGGAGACGATTTCCCGAAGAACCGCTGGCTCAAAGTCACCATGGAGGTCAACGGCAACTCGGTGGAACTCCGCTACGGCGATTCGGGTAAACGGCTGACCATGGATTCCGAAACAACTCGACTTCCCTCCACCGGTGGTTTTGTGTTTTACGCAGGTGACGGCACCCGGCTCGAGATTCGTGGAGTCAGGGTCAAGCTGGTCAATGACACCCGTGAGGGGGGAATCTTCGCCAAATAGAAGATGAACGCGGGCTGTCACTCTGGCAGGCCTGTGCTGAAGAGTCAGAGGAGGGGCTGTCACTGTGGCAGTCCCTCCTTTTTCTTTTTCGAAGAGGTTTTCTTAAGTTGCCCTGATTTATAGGTTTAGAGCAGCGGATTCTGTGGCATATGGCCCGCTCTTTGCTGTGAAGATCATGGCCGCCCATAGTCTGCGCAGGCTTCTGGCAGGTTGATCGCCCGTGATCGGTCCTCCGGAGCAGGGTCAGAGGGGGTACCCGGCTGTTGCACGGGAACTTTCGGGAAACAGTGATTCCCCTTTTGTGGCGGTGTCCAACTTTGCGAATTCGAAACAAGAGGAGAGGCTCCAATGGCCAAGGAACTGACGTTTGAGGACTCCGCCAGAGAAAAGCTGCTGAGTGGAGCGGACAAGGTGGCCCGTGCGGTGAAAACCACACTGGGACCGAGGGGGCGAACCGCCATCATCGATCGATCCTGGGGTGGTCCAAAGGTCACCAAGGACGGTGCGACCGTTGCCGAGGAGATCGATCTCGACGATCGCGTGGAAAACATTGGTGCGCGACTGATGCGCGAGGCGGGCTCATTGACGGCGCGTGAAGCCGGAGATGGCAGTACCACTGCCACCGTGCTCGCCCATGCCATCTTTTCCCAGGGAATGAGACAGGTCGCAGCGGGGGAGAATCCTGTTTTGCTGCAGCGTAGTCTCCTGACCGTCACCGGCAAGATCGACAAGTACCTCAGGGAGATGGCTGCCGAGGTGGAGGACTATGATGCCGTGACCAACATTGCCACTATCGCTGCCAACAATGATGAAGCGATCGGCAAATGCATCGCGGAAGCTCTCGAGCGTGTGGGTGAGGACGGAGTTTGCAGCATCGAGGAAGGCAAGAGCACGGAAACGGTTCTTGATGTCGTCGATGGACTGCACTTCGATCGTGGTTACATTTCGCAGCAGTTTGTTACCGACGCCGATTCAGCCTCTATCACTCTGGAGAACCCCTACATTCTGATCATGGAGGAGAAGGTTTCGAACATCTCCCAGATCCTGCCTGTTCTGGAGAAGGTGGTCGAGAAGAACCAGCCGCTGTTGTTGATTGCAGAGGATGTGGACGGTGAAGCGCTGTCGACACTTGTGGTCAACAGTCAGAAGGGGGCCCTCAAGGTCGTAGCCGTAAAAGCTCCCGGATACGGTGATCGTCGCAAGGCGATGCTGGAAGATATTGCTGTCGCCACCGGTGGCCGTGCCATTTTCAAGGATTTGGGAATTGAGCCTTCCGGCCTGAAGATTTCTGATTTGGGTAAAGCCAAAAAGGTGGAGATCAACTCCCAGACCACCACGGTTCTCGAGGGTGGCGGGAAAAAGAAGGACATGAAGGAGCGTACTCGCCTGATTCGCATGGAAATCGACAACGCAAGCAGCGATTACGATCGAGAAAAACTGCAAGAGCGTTTGGCCCGTCTGGTAGGTGGCGTGGCTGTGATCCGTGTCGGTGGAGCAACGGAGGGTGAGGTCAAGGAGCGCAAGAAGCGTTTTGACAATGCCTTGTCCGCGACCCGTTCTGCCCTCGAGGCCGGTATTCTCCCTGGAGGTGGAATCGGTTTGATCCATGCCAGTGCGGAAGTTTCGTTGTCACGATTCAAGAATCCTCTCGACAAGTTGGCCGCAGTGATCCTTGCCAAGGCTCTTGAGGGGCCTTTCCGTCAACTTGCAGTCAACGCCGACCTTGAGCCGTCCCGTATTCTGCGGGAGATCAAGGCTGAGGAGAGTGAAAGCTATGGCTACGACTTTGCCTCCCTTGATTACTGTGACATGTATGAAAATGGAATTATCGACTCCTGTGCGGTGATTTGCAGTGCCCTGCAAAATGCGGTGAGCACGGCAACGATGCTTCTGACTTCGAATGCGGTCGTCACCGACATTCCGAAGGAGACTGAGGAAGATGATCATCACCACCATGACCACGAAGGCGTTGGCGCATTCTAGAAATAGAGGAGACTCAAAATGAGCAAGCAGATTCTTTTTGACGAAGACGCCCGCCGCCAGTTGCGCAACGGCATCAAGACCCTGGCAAAAGCAGTGAAGGTGACCTACGGGCCTTCCGGTCGAAATGTGCTTCTGGGCAAGAGCATGGGCAAACTTGAGATGACCAAGGATGGTCAGACCGTTTCCAAGGAGATCGAAGTCGAGCAGCGCTTTGAAAACATGGGCGCACGGCTCCTCAACGAGGTTGCGAGCAAGACCAACAAGGAAGTGGGGGACGGTACGACTTCTTCCATCATCCTTGCCGAGGCGATGATCGAAAAAGGCAGTCGTTTCGCCCTGTCTGGTGTCAGCCCTGTCGAACTTCGCAAAGGTATCGAAAAAGCAGTGGCGGCTGCTGTGAAAGAGCTGGAGAAAGTTTCAGCCCCAGTGGAGAAGAAGCAGGAAATCGTTCATGTCGGAACGATCGCCGCAAATGAGCCCGAGTTGGGCAAACTTTTCGGTGAAGCGATCCACAAGGTTGGTGAGAACGGTGTCGTGACCGTCGAGGAAAATGACAGTGTCGGTACCCAGCTCGATTTGGTCGAGGGACTTGAGATCGACAAGGGCTGGATTTCTCCTTACTTCGTCACCGATCGCATGAATGCCATCTGCACCCTCGAGAAGCCCTTCATTCTCTTCACCGATCACAAGATCAGCAGTCTTCAGGACCTTCTGCCCATCCTTGAGCAGGTGGTTCCGACGAAGAGGCCTCTGGTGATCATCGCTGAGGATGTCGAAGGAGAGGCCCTCGCAGGTTTGCTCCTCAACAAGTTGCGCGGTGTCATGGACGTGGTGGCCATCAAGGCCCCTGGTTTCGGCGATCGCCGCAAAGCCCTCCTTGAGGATTTGGCCATCGTTACAGGTGGGCAAATGGTTGCCAAGGATTCGGGAGTTTCCTGGAGTCAGGTGGGCAAGGCACAGTTGGGAACGGTGAAGAAGATTGAGGTCAGCAAGGACCGCACGATTTTCTTCCGTGGAAACACCAACAAGGAGGCGATTGCAGATCGCTGTGCCCAGATCGAGGCCCAAATCGAGCAAACGAATTCAAACTACGACCGTGAGAAACTGGAAGAGCGTCTGGCCAGAATCCAGGGCAAGATTGCCGTGATCAGAGTCGGCGGAACGACGGAAGCCGAGATCATTGAGCGCAAGGCCCGGGCCGTGGATGCTCTCAGTGCAACCCGTGCAGCGATGGCCGAGGGCATCGTTCCTGGTGCGGGAACCGCATTTTTGCGGATCGCCGAAAAGGTCGCAGCAACTCGCGCTTCTGGTGACGCACGGTTCGGAGTGGAGGTGGTCGTCGACGCGCTGATGGCCCCGACGACCCAACTGGCCAACAACGCCGGCCTGGATGGCCCGGCAGTGGTCTCTGAAGTTCTCGAGTACGAAGACTTCGAAATGGGATTCGATGCCAAAAAAGGCAAGGTGTCTGATCTGTTGTCAACGGGTGTGATCGATCCGGCTAAGGTATTGCGGGTTGCTCTGCAGAATGCAGCCAGTGTCGCTGCACTCTACCTCACATCTGATACGACCATCACCGAGCTGGAAAAAGACGAGGACGCCGTTCAGGGCGCACTCATCTAGGGGAGTTGCATGGCAACCAGGGATTACTACGACGTTCTCGGAGTCGATCGCGATGCGAGCGACTCCGAGATCAAAAAAGCCTATCGAAAGATGGCTCTCAAGTATCACCCGGATAAAAATCCCGGGGATGAAGCTGCTGAGAGGCATTTCAAGGAAGCGGCTGAGGCCTATGAAATCCTCAGTGATTCCGAGAAGAGAAAAATCTACGACACCCATGGTCATGATGGACTCAGCGGCATGGGGGGTGGTGGAGGCTTCTCCGACATCGAGGATATCTTCCGCAATTTCGGAGATATTTTCGGCGGCGGTGGTGGAATCTTTGGAGACATCTTTGGTGGAGGTCAGGGGGCTGCCCGCAGGGGAGAAAGCCTTCGGGCTCATGTCACGATTTCCCTTGAAGCGGCCGCCAGCGGAACCAGCAAAACGATCAGGTTGAGACGCAAGGTTCATTGCGGACCTTGTTCCGGTAGCGGAGCAGCAGCGGGAAGTCGCCCCGTAACCTGTAACACCTGCTCCGGCCGTGGTCAGGTATTGCGTTCTCAGGGTTTCTTCAGTGTTCGCAGTGCATGTCCCACCTGTCAGGGGCAGGGGGAGATCATCGAAAACCCTTGCAAAACCTGTCAGGGAGCAGGACTCGAACAGAAGAATGAAGAGATCGAGATCGAAATCCCCGCGGGTGTTGAAGAGGGAATGATTCTCCGAGTCACCGGCAGGGGTAATGAAGGTGCTCGCGGAGTCCCTGCAGGGGATTTGCAAGTCGTCATCGGCTATGAGCGTCATGCCTTTTTCCAGCGCGTCGATGATCATGTCGGATTTGAACTTCCTGTCTCCTATTCCCAGGCGGTGCTCGGTGCAGATCTGGAAGTCCCCACCCTTGAGGGGAAAGCTGTATTGACCGTTCCCCCGGGTACACAAAGCGGTGAGATCCTGCGTATGCGAGGGATGGGTTTCCCTTCAGTGCATTCCCGTCGCAGCAAGGGGGACCAGTTGGTCGAAGTGACCATCGAGGTTCCCAAAAAGGTCAGTGACGAACAGGAAGAGTTGTTGAGGCAACTCGCAGAGATTGAAGAGACTGAAGTCGGTGCTAGAAGGAAGGGATTCCTTGATCGCTTCAAGGAATACTTCGGTTAGGAGCCGAACCATGGAAACCAACAAGCAGGACACATCGATGGAGCATGAAGGTCAGCCTGAAGAGACCCAGCAATCAGGTGAGGGGCAGGAATCTGTCAATCAACAGGAAGCGGTCGATCAGGAGTCCCCTGAAATGGGGGAGAAAGACACTGAGACCGTTGAGCAGGATCCTGAAGAAGAGAAGGCTTTTCTTCTCGATCAGCTTCAGCGTGCACACGCAGAGTTAGCCAACTTTCGCCGCCGAACCCTGGAAGATCAGTCTACCCAGCGATTGCGAACGACCGTTTCAGTTGTCAGGTCATTTCTACCTGTTCTCGACGGTCTTGAGGCAGCAGTAAAAGCCGGGGCCGACGAGGGCGGTGAAGAAGCCATCCGCGAGGGATTGGCGATGATCGCCGAACGCGTGGATTCGGTTTTGAAGGACCTCAAGGTCGAAAAAATCGATTCCAAAGGGGAAGACTTCAACCCTGAGTTGCACGAAGCGATGTTGCAGGTGGATCAACCGGATGCACGTCAGGGTGAAATCGTCGAGGAAGTTGAAAAGGGTTACCGCTGCGGAGACCTTTTGGTCAGGGCTGCACGAGTCGTAGTTGCCCGCGGCAGTGAATCTGCTGAATAGAGATACTCATGCCAACATATGATTATGTCTGTGATGAATGTGAGCACTCCTTTGAGGCTTTTCAGAGAATCGACGAAGAGGTTCTGACAGATTGCCCGGAATGTGGCAAATCTGCATTGCGTCGTCTCTTTGGCGCAGGCAGTGGACTTCTCTTCAAGGGGTCAGGCTTTTATGAGACTGATTACCGCAGCGACAACTACAAGAAGCGTCAGAAAGAGGACAAGCCCGAGTCCAAGACCAAGTCGGAGGCTTCGAAGTCCTCGAAGAAAGATAAGGGAAAGAGTTCCTCGTGAGTCGATCTTCGAAGTGCCCTGTTTGTAGGGAGCCGGTGGAGGAAACGACCGGGGAGACGCAGCCGAGGATCTTTCCTTTCTGCAGTGAATCCTGTCGTGACCGCGATTTGGGAGGCTGGTTGCAGGATCAGTACCGTCTGGGATCCCGTCCCCTGGAGTCAGACGAGGTGGATGGATTTACGGACACGCCAGCGGGGGATTGAGTCGCTTCGGCAAGTTGGCAACAGCTGCTGTTGCTGACTATTGGCATCAGAAAAGGCCCGGGAGCGAATCGCTCCCGGGCCTTTTCTTTTTCTTTGGTCCAGATCGAGTCTTACTCGCCAGCCTGATTGACGAGACGCTTCGGAAGAACCCGGCCTTCCGGCAGTTCGTCAGCATTGACTTTCTTCACGTCACCACCGGCGTAGACGACCATGACAAATCCCTCATGGTTCTCTTCAATCCCGTTTTCCTTGTCAGCGATGGAATCATCACTTCCGAGTGCGGTGTCGGTGGC
Organism: uncultured bacterium; assembly: GCA_913056395.1. Taxonomy (GTDB): domain Bacteria; phylum Planctomycetota; class UBA8108; order UBA1146; family UBA1146; genus UBA12191. The sequence continues at coordinate 160,467 of CAJXMG010000001.1, forward strand.
AGTCGAGGACTTGGTGCGCTGACCGAGCCATGCGTAAGAGCAGGAGTCCTCATCGAGAACGAAGTTGCCGTCGGCATCTTTTTCGGCTGCAACCTCAAGAGAAGAGGGGCAGATGAAAACTTCCGGGCTCAGATCGGAGCCTTCTCCCGAGCTGACCAGCACATTCAGGGACTCGTAAGCGGGAGGGTTCTTGCCTTTGGCTACTGGGAAGAATCTTTTATCCAGTGCATAGGCGATCGCCGACTGGCCCATGTTTCTGAGATTGTTGGTGCAGCTGACTTCGTCACCCTTGCGCAGTGCACTCAGGATGTTTCCGGAGAAGAGTGCGGCGAGGGTTCCGATGATGGCGATAACCACCAGCAGCTCGACCAAGGTGAATCCCTCTGCGCCTCTTCCTCGAAGGGATGCGCTGTCTTGCAATGATTGCTGTTTCATGAAGTCTCCTTCCGGGAGTCCTGATTAAATGGGGTTCGTGACAGTACTGGAGCGGGTCTCAAGGTAGGGCCAGCCACCGCAAACAGGAATGTTTCTGTCTGAGGATCGATTGGGCTTCTCCGATCTCGATCTGTGCCAGAGGGCTTCCCCTTGCCCCCTCAGGCGACCTTTGTCCAGTTCACTGTTGAACTTGCGTGGGTCAGACGGGGGAATTCTTTCCTTTTCCCAAATCTGCCCTGACTAAGCGAGCATCATAAGCCGGATTTTTACGGATTACCACCCTACCGGGGACGTTGACACCCTCGATGGGGGATTGCTATGATTCTGGCTTCATCCCTGCGAAGATGATCATTCGAGCCCTTGCTTTGGATAGAGGCAGGATAGAGGCCGGAAGGGTGCCCGAAACAACGGGATTCTCTTGAGGTTGTGCTTTTGCCGGGATTGAAAGCGGAAGGAAAATGGTTCGGGGAGGCCCGATTGGCGGTGGATCCGTCGATGGGCCGTCAGGATTCGAACGGGCTGTCTCGCTCGAATCGCTGCTGTTGATTCTGGTTCTCTTCAGAGGATTCTCCGTATTGGGGCCTGAAGTGAAGTGGATCATCGGTTTTCGTCCTGGTTTTCTGTCTTTGGTGTTACAGCACCGCAATTCAAAGTACTGTGAATCAACTCAAGGGGAGGCATTTTGCGATCCTCTTTCAGACACACGAGATACGACGGAGTAATGACCATGAAGAACAACTTCCAGAGGGTCGTACTGCTGGGGCTCGTCACTCTTTTCATGGTGACGTTTTCTGCACCCTTCGGGTTCCTGAATTCCGGATTCGAAGGATCCACTGCCTTCGCACAGGATGATCCTGGTATCGCCCGTCTCGAATTGAAGTTCGAGCGTCCACGCCAGATCACTGTTTTTGGTGGTGAAGGCAACGATCTTCGACCGGATGGAGTTCCGGAGTCGGGGAGGACCTACTGGTACCTCCGCTACACCGTCGAAAACAAGTCCGGCATCGATGGCACTTTCCATGTGGGTATCAAGGCCCGTTCCGACAAGAATCGTCGTTACGCCAACATCGCTTTGCCCTGGGTGGAAGATGCAGTCGAGCGTCGGGAGGGCAAGATGCTCTTCTCAAGAGCCGATCTGCTGAAGAAGAATGGTGCCGGAGATCTGGGAATGAAGGTCAATGCCGGTGACAAGGTGGAATGTGTGGCCATCTTTAATGCCATCGACCCAGAGGCGGACAAGGTGATGGTCGATTTCCACGGCCTTGTTGACGATATCGAGGTGGAGGAAACCCCCGGTGGCTCTTTGAAGCTGACCGAGAGAGTCCTGCGTCTGAATTTCGAACGTCCTGGTGACGAGTTCTACACCTCCATGGACCTCTTCCGCTTCAAGAGCAAGGCCTGGAGAATGAATACCCTCGAGTTCAGCGGACCAGATCTGACCCCGGTTACCCGGGATCAGTGATGGAGTTGAACAGAGGAGGGGTTTCGGAGATGACGCCAGATCATGGAAGATTTCTGAGCGAACTCTCCGAAAAGGAGCGCACGCTCCTGATCCTGCGTGAAGAACTTTACGAAGGATCCTGGAAGGAAATGATTCTGGATCTCTCTGCAAGGCTGCAGAAAGGACCCCAGGTCTTTGAGCTGACGGAAACGATTGAGGCCGACCTCGAACGAATCGAGGAGTTGGCGCAATACGAGAAGGAACACGACATCAATCTCGGGGATTACCTCGAGGATGAAAATTAAGACCTGATTGGACTGCAACCGGATTTTTTCCAAGTCCGGCTTGTGATTCGATATTGAGTGGAGAACCGAGCCCATGAACTCGCGCATTTCACTGAGTTTGATGATTCTGCTTCTGGTGATTCCCGTGCTTGCCGGATGTTCCGGTGGTGGGGAAACTCGAGATGAGGGATCTGCTTCCAGCATGCAATCCAAGGCCACTGCAGCGAGCAGGAATGACAGTGGAGCTGCCGGTTTCAGCAAAGAGGATGTCGCCCCCATGGGCCTGGATCTTCGCTGGAATTACCGTCACTCCGGACCGATCCACCAGAGTTATGTCGCCAATGGGAATATCTACATCGTGTCCAGCACGAGAGATTATCCCCAAGTATTGGTAAAGATCGATGGGGAGAGTGGCCTTCCACGGTGGACTTACCCTTTGGAGGAGCGCCTTGAGCATGCCCCTTCAGTCTACGTTTATCCTGAAGAGTTGCGCTCCAGCCAGCCGGATGAGCTTTTCATCGTCCAGCGGGGTCGGGTTCACTGTGTGGATGATCAGTACGGTGCTCGTAACTACGTGGTCAAGTGCGACTTCCCCATTTCCACCGGTGTCTCTCCAGGAATGGAGAATCTGGTCATTGGTGGCTTTGACATGCGTGCCTACGGAATTTCGAAGAAGGACCGTTTCGTTAACTGGACCTTCCTGACCGGGGGTGGAGTGACGGCGGACGCCGCCAACTACCTCAATGCCTCCTATGTGGGCAGTGAAGACGGAACCGTCTACAAGCTGCTTCAGGGTGCGGGATTCGTCAAAAGTGACTGCTGGGATTACCGAACCTACGGAGCCATCGAGGCTTCCCCGACAGTCTCCGGTGATCGAATCTATGTCGGTTCCAGGGACACCAAAGTGCACTGCTTCTCCGATGCCGGCGAAGAGGCCTTTTTGCATTGGTCCACACCGACCGGAAAGCCAGTAGTTTCCAGTCCAGTTGTCTCAGGCTCCTCCGTTTTTGCAGTCTTGACGGATGATCGCTACAGGGTCCCTGTCAGTGAGGTTGTTTGCCTCGACAGCGCTGATGGCAAAGAAAAATGGCGCCTTGGAGGATACGACCGAATCCTTTTCAGTGGACGTGATTCTGTTTCGTTGCTGAACTCTGCAGGATTATTGGTGAACTGCTCCGCGAGTGATGGCAGGGAGCGTTGGTCCCTCGATACCTCGGCCTGCGATTCTGTTGAGGCCATTGGTCAAGGCATGTTGCTGGTCTATGGTGATGGGCTTCTGCAGAGAATCCAGATTCGCCGTTAACAGTAAGTTGTCGTCTCTGTTAAGACTCTGAACCGGTGCCGATTCGATTTGAGTCGGCACCGGTTTTTTGTGTGGGCTGATTTCAGTCAATTTGCGGGTGAGTGACTCTCAGTAAATGGAAACCGAGGGGGCCCGGTTTTGTCGATGCCTTGGAGCTCAATCGGACTTGTGGCCCACAGATCCCTGGAGAACCGATCACGTCGCCGGATTCGGGGTCCTCAAAAACAGGCCACAAGGATCTGAGTTCCGCTGGAATACCGGCAAGACGCAGTGATTCCACAGAACGGGTGACTCTGCCTGGCCAACGATCCTCTTCACTCCAACAGCGCAAGAGCAGGGGGGTGGGATTCTCCACCTCCCATTTGAGATCGAGGTGGAAGAGAGGGTGGTCAGGATGGGTCATGACCGGCTCCCATCGGGCAGTTGTCGGTAATTTTTTTGGCGAGACGTGAATCCAACCTCCGCACCGACGGGCGACTCTCTGTCCGGGGAGTTCGGTTTCAGAGGTCTTCTCTCCCCGGGTCAGCAGGAGCAGTTGCTGCAGATGTCCTCGATCCAATTGCTGCTTCGAACCGTCACCCCGCAAAGTTTCGCGAAAGAGGTCGGTCGACTCATGATCGGCCAATTCTTCCCATGTCTCCGGCGGGAAAGAGATGAATTCCTCCCGATTGAAGAGACGACTTTGAAGGGGGTTCAGTTTCTGTTTTGACTGATACCAGCGTTCTCTCATCTCAACGGAGAGATGATGCAGGTGAGTGATCAACTCGGGACTCTCCTCTTCAAGGAGAGGAATCAAACGGTGGCGAATCCTGTTTCTCCGGTGTTGAGGAGAGGTATTGGTGGAATCCTCCACGGCTTTCAGTGATCGACTGTGAAGGAAGTCGGCCAGAGTTTCTTTCCGGCACCCCAGCAGAGGTCGCGCGACATTCAGGCCGGAATCTCCCAATGGGGTCAGGGGGTGAATCCCTGCCAATCCCCGCAAACCGCAACCCCTGAGGAGGTTACCCAACAGTGTTTCAGCCTGATCTTCGATGTGATGGCCGAGGAGGATGTGGCTGCACTTGCGAGCGTGGGCGATTTCTTCAAAGTGGAATCTGCGGCGATCTCTGGCCACCGTTTCCATGGAGGGCTTGCCGTTTCCCCATTGCAGATCCAGATTTTCATGGACGATGTGCAGGGGGATTGACCAGCGTCGACACAATTGAAAGCAGTGTGCGGCATCCCGATCTGCCTCTTCACCGCGCAGCCCGTGATGTAAATGAAAAGACTCGATGGGCCTTGGAACTTCCCGGCTCTGATTCACTTCTGCCACGGCGGCGAGAAGTGCCACAGAATCGACTCCTCCGGAGAGGCTGATCAGTAATCCCGACTCGTTGGGGGTGGGCAGTGAATCAAGAAAAGAATCGACGGCGGATAGAACCGGGTGGGGCTGTTTCATTCGATGTTTTGAACCCGAAGTTGCAGTTTGATCGGTGTTTTCACCCCAGCGGGGGCAGCTTTCAAAGGATTGAGACCGGCGATCATGTCACGAATCCCGAAGGCATCAATTTCTACACCGGGAGCCGGTTTGAGAGAGAGATCGTAGATCCAGCCTTCACCGTCTATCCAGAATGAGAGCAGAAACTTGCCCTGACCTTCCGCATCCGAGACAGAGACTCCGCGTCCATGAAGTACGCTCAATCCCCGGCGAATCGGTTCCCGTACCTCGAGCATCAGCCAGCGGTCTCGGGCTTTGTCGCTCTTGGACAGCTGTAAAGTTTCGCTGAGGAGTGACTGAATCCTCTCAATCTCTCCATCTTCCACGGGTGATTCCGGCTCAGCGGGAGCATCGAGTGGGAGATCGGGAATTGTCGATTCAGGGCTGGGGATCGTCGGCGGGATCGGTGGATTGGATTCTGGAGAAAGGTCGGTAGGAGGATCCTCTTCGATGGGCGATTGTTCTTCGATGGTTTCCTGATCCAGCTCTTCCTCGGTGGTGCTGATTTCTTCTTTCGCAGGAGGTGCAGGCTCTAGTTCCGGTTCCCTCGCGAGTAATTGGATGGACATGGGGCCAGACTGGGCGGGCAGTGCTCCCCGGTTTCCGGGAGCGGGTAACAGGATCAGCAGACCCAAATGAAGGAAAATTGAGAAGAGTGCTGCAATCTGCAACCAGGTGTCTTCACTGAAGGAGGATTTCTTTGGAAAGAAGGAAGGCTGATCTGAATCTGCAGCGGACGGTGAATTTCGGAGAGACCGCAGGAAGGTGAGAGCACGGGAGATACCGGTAGTGAGGATCTCTTTGCCCTTCATCTCCGCTTACCCCCTTCGGTCGACCAAATCCCCTACCCAGCGTTGCTGGAGTTTATGCAAGGTATCGGCCTCTTTGGTGCTTCTCAAGAAGGCCTCCAGTCCCAGATCCCGAATTTGTTGCAACCTGAGGGGGATCAAGGCCCTCGGAGTCGTATCCAGCAACTGGTCGACGATGGCTCCACATGCCGCCCTGTGAACTTCATGGTCCACATGCACCATTTCAATAAGGTCCCTGACGTCGGGCAGGCGTCCCTGTTCAAGGGCCTGAACGAGAAGGAATTGGTCCCTGGCTCTCGCCAATGGCCCTCTCGCCCTTGCTGAGAGTCCTTCCTGAAGCCATGGAGGACAACGCGGCGTCTCGAGAACCGTGTCGATCAGTGAGCGGAACAGTTCTCGGGGAAGTTGATCCTGACACAAAAAGGGGATGTCGCGGACCACGTGCAGGGTCAAATTTTGTATCTGTCCATACTCGCTGAAGGATTCCAACCGAACCGGCCCTCCGGTGCTGCCCAGATACTGATCCAGCTCCTCGAGGGAGGAATGTTCGAGGATGACAGGGATCTGGGGAGGGGATCCTGAAAATGCAAACCGGTTCCAGAATTGACGGTACCATTCAGTGGCGATTTTCTCGAGGAGGGGATCTGTGAAAGTCTCCCCGCGTAACTCTTCCACGGCTGCTCGGGAGAGATCTTGACGAATCTTCACGGCATCGATTTCTTCGCCAACCAACTGAGTGACTTTTTTCAAATGAGGAGTCATGTCGAGGGGGTGCTCCGATTGGGCGGATTCTTTGGCTAGGGCCAAATGCAACGCAGGTGAATCGGGGAGCCAGGTCAATACTCCGGTCAATGATTCGTGACCATTTTCGATCCATGCCAGAGCCAGTGCAGATCGGCAAAACGGCCATGAATTTGTCGATCGTCGGAGCAGTTTTTCCAGAGTCTGTTGTAAGGCAGGGAAGTCCGAACGCTCGAGAAGTTGTAGCGCCGCTAACCGCGATTGCTCTTCATAAACTTTCAACCAGCCTCTGGATTCGGCTGGGTATCGGCGAGCCAGCTCTTCCAGTCTGTCGATGACCTGCTCAGATTCACCGCGTTCGATGCACGACAGAATCTCTTTTTCCATTTGGAAAAGTCTCGACTGCTCCTTCAGGACAAGAGGGCGAAGTCGACTGACTTCGGGGTCCGTCCCAGGAAGCGTGACGACTTCATTCCACAGAGTCAGTGCGGTTTCGACCGATTCTTTTTTGAGTTCCAGTTTCAACTCTGCCACGAGGCACTCCCGGTAAAGGGGGAGTAATCCGTGCAGATCGGGACGATGGATGTACTCCTTGCGCAGCCATGGCAATGCCGAGCCCGGGAATCCTCCCTGCAGTCTCCGGCGACATTCTGCCAGCATGGAATCATTGGCAGGGATTCTGACAACGTAGTCGACGAGGTGGCGTTGGAGGCGGATCGTTCCTTCCGGGACCTCCAGAAGCAGGTGGTGGCGACCGATTTCGCAGATCTTGCCGGTAATCTGGTGGCCATTTTTGAGCCAGACTTCATCCCCCTGAACCCGGACAGGCCCGAGGACGCAAAGGCTGAATACAGCCAAAGCGAGGGCGAAAACGAAGCCCTCTGCTTGTGCAGGGGGACTTCCCTCTCTTTTCCGGGAGCAGTTGACGAGGGGACTCACCACGAGTGATGATCCTTTCTTCCGGGGGTTACCCGGTGCGTCACGCACGGGGGGCTGGTCGATCCAGGCCCTACAGTGGCGACATCTGTTTATCGACCTCCCTGGAGGGGCCCTGAAGGCCAATTCCGGGATTTTTCACATGTTCGAGAGGAAGGGATGCGGTGTCTCAGGAACGATATGTCGATCCAGTCGCACAGCGGTATGCCTCGTCCGAAATGCAGGTGCTCTTTTCACCCCTGGAGCGGGCCAAGACGTGGCGTGACGTCTGGATTGCCCTCGCCCGTGTTGAACAGCAGTCCGGGCTTCCGGTCTCGGAAAATCAGGTCATCGAGCTGGAGAAAGCCAGAGATCAGATCGATCTCGACAGGGTTGCAGAGATTGAACGTGAAACTCGTCACGATGTGATGGCGCACATTCACCATTACGGAGAAGTGGCGCCGGGAGCAGCGGGAATTATTCACCTCGGAGTGACCTCCTGCTTTGTGACTGACAATGCAGATCTGGTTCTCTTCCGGCGTGCTTTGGAGATGATTGAGAATCGACTCCTCCTGGCGATTCACGATCTCGGAAGTTTCTGTCGCAAACAGGCAAACGTACCCACCCTCGGATTGACGCATCTTCAGCCCGCACAGTTGACGACAATAGGAAAACGCGCCTCCTTGTGGTTACAGGATCTGGTGGATGCCTATACGGATCTGGTCGAGTTCCGTGAAAGACTTCCATTGCGGGGGCTTAAGGGAACAACCGGAACGCAGGCAACTTTCCTTCACCTTTGTGGGGGCGATGGTGACAAGGTCGATCAACTGGAGTCCAATCTGGCCCGTGAATTGGGCTTCGATCGCGTGTTTGATCTTTGTGGGCAAACATATCCGAGGATTTGGGACCACAAGCTGGCTTCCCGCCTGACAGATGTGGCCATTGCGGTTCATAAGGCCGCCACCGATATCCGATTGTTGCAATCCTGGGGAGAAGTTGAAGAACCTTACGAGTCAACACAGGTAGGATCCTCGGCGATGCCGTACAAGCGCAATCCTATGCGATCCGAGCGATTGTGTGCTCTTTGTCGCCATGTGATGACTTTGGCACCGGGTCTCGGTCAACTGGCTGCCAACCAGTGGATGGAAAGAACCCTCGATGACAGTGCCCAGAGAAGGGTTCAGATTCCAGGACTCTTCCTCGCTTTGGATGCCATCCTGATCATCTCCAGAAATGTCTTTGCGGGATTGGGTGTTCACGATGATGTCCGCATGAAGCGAATCGATGAGCACCTGCCATTTATGGCCGCTGAAGAATTGTTGATGGAAGGAGTCTCCCGGGGGGGAGATCGCCAGCAACTCCATGAGCAAATTCGGAAACACGCGTGGGCAGCCCGGGAAGCCGTCGTCAGGGGAGAAAAAAATCCTCTGAGAAGTCTCCTCGAAGCAGATGAAATCCTCTCTCCGGTCGTAGCAGCATTGCCCGATTGGGATGCCCAGAGATTTACCGGAAGGGCTGGAGATCAAACTGTGCGGTACCTTGATCAAATCGTCGCGAAACTACCCCAACCGAGTGAGGATCACCTCACGGATCTGAAGGTTTGATGTCAGCCCTGCGAGGACAGGTCATCTTCAGGTCCAGCAGAGAAGTTCGTGTTCTTCACGAAGGAGAGGTCTTTCGCTGTGATCTCGCTGGTCGCCTGAGAAAAGCGGGGGCTAATCCCATCGTTGTAGGGGACTGGGTTGAGTTTGAGCGTAATGAGAACACGGACGTCGAGTCGGACGGTCGTGTCCTTTCGGTTGAGGAACGCAAAGTTTGGTTATCACGCAGGCGTGACGTCGGCAAAGCACGTGAACTGATTCTCGCTGCAAATGTCGACCAGGTTGCAGGCGTTTTCTCTGTCAAAAAACCTCGAATCAAATTCGGGGCGCTTGATAGAATCTTGATGGCCAGTGAATGCATGTCGCTTCCTGCTTTGGTGGTCATCAACAAGACAGATCTGGGGATACCTGACGAAATTGAGGACAGACTCTCTGTCTACCCGGATTTGGGGTATGAAATCCTGCGCACTTCCGCTGAGACAGGTGAAGGTCTCGATTTGCTCGAGAAAAAACTTCGTGGAAAAGCGACGGTGTTGTCTGGTCCCAGCGGAGCAGGTAAATCTTCGTTGATTTCAAAGGTGCTGGGAATTGATCTGAAGACGGGTGAAGTCAGTGAGCACAATGAAAAAGGGAAGCACACGACCACAGCCGTGACATGGCATCCGGGAGCCGCTGATTCTGCCATCGTTGATACACCCGGTTTTCGTGATTGGGCTCTATGGGGCCTGGAGCCCAGAGAACTGGCCCATTGGATGCCGGATCTCAAAAGACATCTTCACGATTGTAAATTCAACGACTGCATGCATCGGGAAGAGCCGGGTTGTGGCATTCTGGGAGCTGTTGAGAGTGGGGATCTGGACCCCCGTCGTTATCGATCCTATCTCGGAATACTGGAGTCGGTGCTGGAGAGAATCGAAAGGGATCGTTAATCCGGTTTTTTTCAAGGGATCAGGCCTTCTGCAATCGTCATACAGGCAAGAAAGTATTGGTTAGCCATTGAATCGCCATGAATCGGAGTCAGTGGAAAAGTTGGTGCGTCGGGCAAAGTCCGGTGACCGCGAAGCTTTTCGTCAACTGGTTCTGCAGTACCAGCGAATCGCTGGAGGAGTGGCATACGGAATTTTGAGTGATACTCACCTTGCTGCAGATGCGGTTCAGGATTCTTTCGTTCACGCATGGCAAAAATTAGGGCAACTAAAGGAAAATCAAAAGTTCAAAAGTTGGTTTCTGATGATTGTTCGTTCGAGGGCAATCGATTTGAAAAGGCGAAGATTCTCAAAGGTCAGGGAATCTTTCAGCATCGATGAGTCTATCGATTCCAGTGCTGAAAAAGGACCTGCTGAAGAGTTGGAAACTCGGGAGAGATCGCATTTGATCCGTGAGATGTTTCGTGAGTTGCCGGATGAGTATCGTGAGATTTTATTGCTCAAACACCAGTTGAAGCACAGTTATCAAGAGATCGCAAAAATTCATGGGACAACACCGAAGGCGGTGGAATCAAAATTGTCCAGAGCCCGAAAGTTGCTGGCTGAGAAGTGGCAAAAACTCCAGGACATTGAGTCAGGAGATTCCAATGGTTGAAAACAGGGATTGCGAAAACATTCGTCACTTGATTTCTCTGGAACTCGATAGCGAGATCCATGATCAGCAAAGAGTTCAATTAGATGCGCATCTTGATGACTGCAAGGAGTGCAGAGAGTGGGAGCGTTTGCTTCAATCAGGGTTGGAAAACATCGACACCGATTTCAGTGAGGTTTCCGGTGAACTGGATGATCTGCTTCGGGAAAACCTGAAAACCTCTGATCTCTCTGATCCGAAACCTGAAGACACGGAGTCCCGCCATGGAGGTGGAGTTGCGGCCTCCAGGCTCTCTTTGGTCTTAATGTTGATTGCTTTGACAGTGATCGGTTACCTCATGCGATCTGAAACGCCCACAGATCGATACCCAGTGACAGCTGAAATCTCGGGAATGTCGCTCATTGAAAGCCAGGGAGAGGTCAAAAATATCTCAGGGAGCGAGATGGCTTCGCTTTCATTTCAGGTTGGTGAAACGCTGACCTGCAATGAAGGGAGTGCACGCCTGCTTGACGACAACGGATTTGAGGCTGAGGTTTCATTTGAATCGGTTGTTACGTTGAGATCACCTCGGGAATTCCGGATTCATCGGGGTGAGGTACGCTTCACACTGAATCCGGGGGAGGGCAGGCTGAAAGTCAGCACTGAGGAAGTGGATGTTTCAGTGGTGGGGACAGAGTTTATTGTCCGCCGATGGGACAAAGTAGGGAGAACCGAAGTTTTTGTGCTGGCTGGAGAGGTCATGGTTCAGTGGGGTAAGCGAATTCCATTACCGGTCAGGGCAGATGAATGGGTAGAAGTTTCAGGCAGAGGGTTCATGTTTCACTCCAGTCGAGAACCGGTTTTGACCCCTTCTGGAGATCCGATTTCCCGCCCAGATGCAGGTATCGGTGGAGAGCAACCTGATAGCGAGAGACTCTTTAGGGATATTCCAAAGAGAAGTGTTGTAGACGAGAGTGATCAAAAACCACTCGACATGCCTTTACGGCAACCGAAGGAGTCGAACCCGGATGGAGAAGATGGTTGAAGCAGATCAATTCGACTTCAGGGAGATATCCGTCGACTTCTTGAGTTCATACACACGACCATTGATCAGTCGCACATGGCGATCCTGATAAGTCCACTGTTCAATCATTTGTTGATCTATTCGAACCCAGTCTACCTTTTGTGGGTCTCCCCAAGCAGATCGTACAGACTTTCTCTGGCTACCAATTCCTACGGGAGTGTTTATGGATTTTCTTGAGGTCTTTTTGAGCATTTCGTTCAAGCCGTGCCTAGTCTGATTTAACAGATTCGATCTAATTTCCGAGATAAACCCATGGGGTGTTGCAACCAGACCAAGGCTTTTTGCTAAATCACTAGAGGATATCCAAGTTGAATTAAAGGGGTGCAATCCAGCAAGGGAAGCCGCCTTTTCAATTTTAGACACCTCGATCAAACTCGATAATTCTGGTGAACCAGAAAAGAAATCGCCACCCAGTCTTAACCATTCAGCTTGATGATCCGAGGATCCCGTACGAAGAGACTTCCACAATTCCCATCTTTCAGAAGAGTTGGATTCTCTGACCAGGAATCTGTCAATAGCACTGACAAGATTCACGTCCGAGTTAGCGAGAGCTTTCTCCCTGGCTACCATTTGTTCTTCTATCACCACGGAGATGGGGACTTCTCCGAGGTAATCAACAATCTCGAGTTGGTCCCCATGATTCAATAATCGTACATTCAGACATGAATCCTGATTTTGATCACTGATTCGTGGTATTTGGATCTTATGGGAGACGAGTACCTCTTGCTTGATACCTGAGATACGAACGGAATTTCCTACACGCTCTAATAATCGGGTATACACCTTTGCATGAGGGGGAGAGAAGTGGTTTATCTGATCACTGACACACTGGTTTTCAGGTTGTGCAGCAAACCCTAAGGTTACGAGAAGTGTGAATTGTAAAAACATTAATTCTGCTCCTTCACAACACAGAGTGTTCCATCTGATAGACTGACCAGGATTTTCCCTGAATCGATTACACTCATATCATTCGCTTGTGCACCAAGAGCTACTTCTCCCATTAAATTACCGACAAGGTCAAATAATCGTAAAATACCATCTTCACCAGCAACCCAAGCAAGGTTGGTATTTGTTGAGTGTCTAAGAGGGGAGCATGTACTCGAGATAGAGAGTGGATTTTCCTGGAAATCTTGCCCAGTCACATGGACCCAGCCTTTTGATGAATTGTAGAAGGTGATGTCATTAAATGATCTCGGTGTCGATTTGGGTGTCGGAAGGTCTTTGATTTTTCCATTAAACCAATTGTTTTCATCTCGGAACAACTTGCTGACCTCTGTCAGAGTGCTGTAGTGGTCTGCAGGGATCACGTAGGGAGACGATAAGACTTCTCCCAAACTTGTGAAGTGCTGGCAATTTCTCATAGAGTCTATGGCAATGATTTCGCTTGAATCGACTTCAATGAGAGAAGCGATTGGAGCAGGCATTTTCTGAGTATGAATCCGTCTACCCTTAGAATTATGAAAGTAGATGTTTCCGTTTGCATCGCCGAGGACCCACCTGTTATCGCCAGAAGGGGTAGCGCTGGTCCACGGGGCATCATTGAGCGAGCCAATTGGTTTAGATTTTCCATTTCGAGAAAACACAACTGGTTTGCCAGCAAGTGGCAATGCCAAAATCTCTTTGTCTGACATGAAAAGTTTAGGTGCAGGATGTCCCTCTATACCTACAGAATAGGTTTGTTCAGCATGTAAGAGATCTTTACTCAATCGGGTGACTTTTCCATTCCTGTCAGAGGTGAAAATCCAATCCCCGATTACTGCTAAGTGCTCTGCAGAATCCGCGACCTTCATGGTTTGATCGGGGCTCCTTACAAGTGAGACCAATAAATGTGGAACCGTGTCTGCCGTTACTTTTATTTTTCTTGATCGGCAACCTTTTTTCTCAAGTATGACTTCCGAATACTCATGATCAGAAAGTGTTAGGATCAATGGGCTTTTACCCAACTGATTGCCCATACTGTCAAGAATTCTTGCACCCGCGGGTATGCTTTCGATTACTACGGGGTAACGAACCATGTTAACGAGGTCACTTGGAAGTGTCTTTAGATCAAGTTCTGCGATGTCGTCGACTAACGCCCTTGCTTTCAGAGGCTGCCCCTCTTTAAGCAGTTGGTTTGCTTTTGAAATGGCCGTTTCCACCTTATGCCTAAGACTCTGACGCTGAAAGCGGGCTTCTTCCCTGGCTCTATGTAGGTTGTCTTTTTCAGAAGTGATCTCATTGGAGATCAACTTACGCATTCTAATAGCATTTTCAGAGCCACTTCTCGCTGAAAGAGTCCATGGGTGGATTTGATTAACTCGTTCATAAGCTTCTGCAGCAGTGATGTACTGGTGGATTGCATTTGCGTCTTTTTCGATTTGCTTGGCTGCTACGAGCATCCCTCTGGCTCTCCATTCGGAAGAGATAAAATAAATCAAAACAATACAAAGCAGTGACCCTACTGAAATCGTAGCGACTTTTTTTCTTTGCTTGTTTGCTTCTATCTCATTCTGTCTCTGGAGAATTTCTTCAAGCGTCTTATCATCCAAGCCCTGATCAGGGCTCAGAGACCTGAGTACTTTTTCTGCTCTAAGTGCAATCTCTGGGGATTCTTTCTGTGATAATGCGATCGCTTTTCTAAGGCAATCTTGAGCTTCGGGTGATTTGGTTTTGTAAAGGGCTTCCCCTAGTTGGAGCCAATACGCCGCTTCTTTACCTCGAAGATCTTCCGCTTCTTTGAGAACAGTCGTCAATTTTTGATAGTCGCCGTTCTTTCGTAAAGCTTTGCAAAGATCTTCATGGATTTGAGGGAGCTTTTTTGTGGGAATGGCGTCGCGGATTTGCCAGCAGGTCAATAAATCTTCAATTTGACCTGTTGTTAGAATCAATAAGCGCTGTAACTTCTTCCAAGCTTCTTTCTTTTCACCTTTGGCTAGTAAGAGCGAGACTATTTTTCTTAGAAAATCAGTCTGAATTTCTGGGTTCGCATGTCCTGCGCAATCACTCGCCTCTTCAAGCAAATCCATCGATACGTCAGAGTTTTGTACTTCCAGCAGAGTTTCATAAAGCGCCAAGGCTGACTGTGGAATTTCAGAGGCTCGATCTCTTGCCCTACGAATCATCTCATTCGTATCAGCTTCTCGTATGATTTTTTCCTCGAGAAATCTGTAAACTACCATGCACGTGTCAAACTTCGTGAGGGGGGATGACTCGAGAATCTCCTCAAGAGTACTTTTTCCATCAACCAGCTTGTAGATTGCATGGTTCTCTGCAGGTTGTGGGGCTCCTTCAACTGGAATAAGAATCCACTTAAAGTTCTTTATTCTTTGGCGAATCACTGTCCATTCATCTGCCTGGCGAAGGCCTTCGATGATGACACTCATTGGGTCAACTTGAATCCGTGTGACGTGAGACGCATCGTCTTCATTCGTTGACTTCAATTGTTCTGGAAAAAATTCAAAGTTTCCTTTTGTCCATAAAAAAAGATCGAATAGTTCTTCTTCGATTTTTTTTCTTAATGCTTTTTCAAGGGCTTTCTCTTCAATGAAGCCTCGGTCTATCAATGCACGCCCGAGCAGGATTCCTGTTTCCTCATGATCCTTACCAGCCTGTTCGAGTTCCTCAGCTGAGACGAGACCTTCTCTGAGTAAAATGCTTCTCAAGCGGAGTTGTCTCGAAGATCCGGTTCGCACAAGAGTAATGTGTCCGGTTTCGAAAACTATCGACACCTTTTCGTCATCACGACAAATCTCAAGAGTTCCTGAACGAGCCCCTTGTGAAAGTGTCTGCAGGAGTTCCTGCAGTCCGAAGTGCTCAAGGTGTCCTTTTAAGATGCTCATCTTTCAACTTCCGTTTTGGTACCGCTGGTACTCTTATCTGGAGGTCGAAAGGTGCTGTATCCCATCTGTATCAGAACGGGTAGCATCTTCAGTAGACCTCGAATAAGGATACAAAATGGATGCCAGATCAACCAACTGGGGATTTAACAGTGAGAATGGGAGATGTCATTATAATGCCTCTCCGGGCCTCTACGTGCATGTCCCGTTTTGCCGCAGCAGGTGTACTTATTGTGATTTCCACGTGGCAGCTATGCGCCCGACAGTGATGGTTGACTATATTGAGGCTTTGAAATCCGAAATCGATCAAGTCGCAAATTCTGGCTTCATTCCGAAAACGATCTTTATAGGAGGCGGCACTCCTAGTGCTCTTCCCCAAGAACAATGGATTCAGCTCCTGGAAGCTCTTGCAGAGTCATTTTCCGATTCATTAGTGGAATGGACCATCGAGGCGAATCCGGAGTCGATCAATCCCCAAAAAATTAAAGCGGCATTACAAGCTGGCGTGGATCGATTCAGTACCGGTGCACAGACCTTTTCAGAGAAGGGGCTTTCCTTGATGGGGCGCAGGCATAATGCGCAGAGGGTTGTGGAAGTACACCGGTGGTTTGAAGAGTTAGGAGTTCCTCGAACTAGCCTGGACATTATTGTGGGTTGGCCCGGACAAGATCTGGAGTCTATCGATAATGACCTTGCTGCAGTTGAGCGGATTGATCCGGACCACATTAGTCTCTATCACCTTAGTTATGAATCAGGCACTTGGTTGCACGCAATGCGGGAACGAGGTGGGTTGAAGCCATTGCTGGACGATACCTGTATAAAATTCTCCAATGCTTTTCTCAGTGGTTTGAGATTGCAAGGCTATCGGCGATATGAAGTTTCTAATTTGGAGAAGCGGGGAGGTGTCTCCTGGCACAACCTGAATTATTGGCAACGGGGTGAGTATTGGGGGATTGGAAGTGGAGCTGCTTCATTTATTGAAGGACAAAGGTGGAAAAACAAGCCTGACGTGGGGGCTTATATCGCAGCTGGTGGTTCACCTGAGCGGATAGACCTCGAAAAGTCTGGTGAATTGGACATTGTCGTTGAGTTGATCATGTTGCAGTTGAGATTGTCCTCCGGTTTAGACCTCAATCATTTTCGGAATCTGACGAAACACCAGTTTAAGGATCTCTGCAAAGGGAGTTTGCGTAACTTCACTGAAAAGGGTTTTCTTACAGAGGAAGCGGGCTATGTGCGCGCGACTCAAAGGGGATTCGACGTTCTCGATTCGATGATCCTGCAGTTTGTGGAAGATGCCGAAAAGAGATTGAATGCGCGAACGTGATATTCCGTTGGTGGAAATCAGCCTTGCGGTGAGATTTCTGAGGCAACGCGATTGGCTCGACAGCGAAGTCCTGGACCGCTTGCTGGCTCTCCGAGAGTCCAGAAGCGGACTGAACGGATTATTGGGGGTGATTCAGGAAGAGGCCCTTCTCTGTTCAGATAGAATTGAATCGCTGGTCAAGAGAGTCCGAAATCAAATGCGCCGAATCCATGCTGAGTTGCCCGAAACACGGGTTTTCGACGGAAGGTTTGGCCGAATCGCCCTTTCTGCAGGTTGGATCTCCCACCAAGACTTGGAAAATGCCCTTTTGGAGCAATCCCGATTGAGGCGAATCGGCCTCAAATTTCGATTGGGTGAAATTTTATTCAAAATGGGCCTTCTCAGTCGTCAGCAGGTTGAGTCGGTTCTCGAGCAGCAAGGTCAGCGATCCAAAACATGCCCAGGTTGCCAATCTGTAGCGCCATTCACGGCAGAAATCTGTCATTGCGGGCAAATTTTGCAGTCTGCTCCACTTCTGTGCCCTGTCGTCTAAGGACCTGGTACTCATTTTTGGCAGTGATCGCCATTTGCCAGTTTTGGACTTCCCATCCTAGTCTTCTATGAGGTACCAGCACCGACTGTGCTGGAAATGCGTGACAGGTAGGGGAAACAGATGAAGGACGAAAATTTGAAGTCCAATCCTGAAGAATCCTCCGCAAACAGCGGAGAATTGCCGGAAGTGAAGGCGGTCCCAGTGGATTCTCCTCCGCAACCGAAAATTATCTCTCATGAAGAGCTCAATGAAGATGACGTCATCGTCTATCTGGACGACGACATTGAAGTCTGCAATCCGGAAAACAACCCGGACCTGCTCTCCCATCGCCCAGGTGAGGAAGACGTGCTGACCGAGTTTGAGAGACTTCCCGAAGTTCAGGCTGAGCTGGTTGAGGATATTCCAGAAGTTTTGAGCGTGGATGACGTCACCGCTCTGGTTTCGGAAGAGGTCGATACAGATTGGTCAGAGTTCTTTGCTGATCATGCACTTGTTTTAGAGAGAGCTAGGGATTTTGTTAGCGAGCATCGAAAATGGTTTGCCGGTGCGGCTGCAGTACTCTTGCTGGTTGTTGTTGCGACTCTTTTCCCAGGTGGAAGTGATTCAAAAGGAGCTTCCGCCACCTCGGAAGTCAATGCTACGGCAGAAGCCTACGATCAGTGGGTCGATCAGGCATTGAGTGGCCACCTGTCCGAGATCGGAGAATTCTAATGCTCAGAGCACTGACCATAATCATGACAGTCTGCCTGATTCTTACGCCAGGTTTGGTTCAATCAGGAACAATCGTTCTTAAAAATGGACACGTCATCAACGGTAAAGTCATCGTTAGTGACGATGAAAAAGTGATCATGAGTTGGGGTAATGGCAGAACGACCATTTACCACCGGTTTATAGAGTCGGTTTCTTTGACGGAAGAAGAGAAACTCGCCGTCCGAAAATACAACACCGCTAAGTCGGATTCTGTTTCAAGAGAGGTGACAGAGGCGATCCAGTTGCCAGAGTTCAGTGAACTTCATGGTGAAGTTGGTGTTGAAGTAGTGGCGAATGAAGACGAACTCGATTCTAGCTCCAGTGAAGATGGAACTGAATTTGATGAAGTTGCGACCTCTTCAGAAGTGGAAAATTTCTCAATACCGCTTCTCGAGCAAAGAAACTTTCCCAGATTTGGACTTTCCCTGAATATACCTGATTCATGGACTGTTCAAGAGTTCAAGGATTCTCTCAGCATTCGCTCTGATTGTGGGGGAGTACTGTTGGCTCTGGATCGTTACCAAGGTGGGACTCTGTCTGCTGGCAGGGCAGCGGTTGGACTTCAGGGAATGTTGAACGACCAGGGATTTCAGCAGGTGCAAAATGGTTTAAGCGAATTCATGGGGAATTTAGACGCAGGTTTTCAAGTGGAAAGTCTTTCGCCAGGTCAAAACCACCATTCGGTTCATGCCCTCGTGAGTCATGAATCGGGTGAGAATCAGCAACTTTTTTCACTCTACAGGTCGCTGAGCTGTCAGGATGAAACACGCCATGTATTAGAATCTGTAATGGAATCAATGGAGTTTGTCCGCCTGAACCCCTGATCAAAATCTTTCTAGTCATGAGCAAAAGAAGTGCAGAGCGAGAATTCGCTCTGCACTTTTTTTTTGTAGTTGGCTGAAAAAAAAGTTGAACTGACAGAAAATATCCCGTTACCATATTCCCAAGGTTAGGGGAAAGCGGAGACGAGGTGGCCGGAAGGGGATCCGGTGATCGGCCTGAAGAGGGCAGTTTCCGAAACAGCGAAGATCTACTAGGCACAAAAAATTGGTTTCATGCCGGTTGATAGGTCGTTGTTCCGAACTTTCTTTTGCAGGCTGGGTACACCTGTTTCTTTTCGAACGACTTGGGTTAAGTCGTCTCGGTTTTCCACTGGTTTGAGTTGCTGTAACTTTTGAGCAGATCTTGTGCCCTTTGCAATGGTGAAATCCTTGCGAATCGCTATGGGTGCTCAAATGTTGTGCCGCTGTGATTGTGGTTCTAGGGATGGCAAATCCAGTGCACGGTTGTTTTCGGATGAGTTTTGAAAATCCGAAGATGCGATGGTGACTCGTTGGGGGAATTAAGGGGTGAAAGATGTTCCTTGCATCTTTAACGCCTTTTCCGTCATACTCTTGGAGATTTCTATCGGCGAGCGGTCCTGGGCAGTGGTTGTCCTGTTCCCGTTCACCGATCGCTCCCTCGGAGGGGAGCGGATGCATCAGGGTTGAGGGGCACTGCCCCCGATAGGAGTTGGCTCATGGCCAAGAAGAAAGCGGCGAAGAAAAAGGTCGCCAAAAAGAAGGCAGCTAAGAAAAAAGTTGCCAAGAAGAAGGTAGCGAAGAAGAAGGCCGCCAAGAAAAAGGTGGCGAAGAAGAAGACTGCCAAGAAAAAGGTAGCGAAGAAGAAGACTGCCAAGAAGAAGGCGGCGAAGAAGAAGACTGCCAAGAAAAAGGTAGCGAAGAAGAAGACGGCGAAGAAGAAGACTGCCAAGAAGAAGACGGCGAAGAAGAAGACCGCCAAGAAGAAGACGGCGAAAAAGAAAGTAGCCAAGAAGAAGGCGAAGAAAAAGGTCGCCAAGAAGAAGACTGCCAAGAAGAAAACCGCACGTAGAAAAAAGTAGCGGCGCCTTCAGGTCAGTCACGCCCGTGGCGAAAGGGAACCCAGCGTTCCAGGTCTACACCTGATACGAGTCCCAAGTACAGTTACTGGGACTGAGAATGCGAGGATCCCGGCTGAAGCCGGGCGTACCCTGGGGGCGAATCTTCCCCCTGCTTTCTCCGGGGCAACTTGCGCGGAGATACGGAATCATTTCCGTATCTCCGCGCTTTTTTTATGAAATGAAACCCTAAACGGTTTGTTTTGATCGATGGGAGGGAGGCCGAGGTTGTCGATTGAAATCGAAGTGGTGCGGGAGCTTCTTCAATCCGTCGAAAAAGTTGCGGTATTTACCGGTGCCGGAATGAGTGCAGAAAGCGGTATTCCGACTTTTCGTGGAGATGGGGGCTTGTGGAGAGGAAGAAGGCCGGAGGAGTGGGCGACACCGGAAGCGTTTATTCAATCGCCGAAGGAGGTCAGAGAGTTTTATCAATGGAGACGGGGGATTGTCGAAGACGCACAACCCCATGCTGGGCACCTTGCGTTGGGTGAATGGTCGAGGGGCGATTCCCATCAAGTTGAAATCGTGACCCAAAATGTGGATGGGCTTCATCAAAGGAGTGGCTGCTCCCGGGTGTGGGAACTTCATGGCACTCTCTGGTCCCAGCACTGTCATGATTGTGGAACTCCGGAAAGTGATCTCGAAAAAACTCACTGCCCTTGTGGGGGAAGATTGCGCCCTTCGGTCGTCTGGTTTGGTGAGGGTCTGCCGTCAGAAGTTTGGGCTGAGTCGGAACGGATCATGCGGGAGTCAGAGCTCGTCCTGGTGATTGGAACTTCTGCGGTGGTCTATCCCGCTGCAGGTCTCGTCGGTATGGCTGCAGGAGCGGGGATTCCCGTGGTTGAAATCAATCCGCAACCCGCTCTGGATAATCAGACCGTCTCTATCACGGGCACTGCTGCACAGGTCCTCCCCATTCTTCTCGCATAAACGGGGTTGAAACTGATCTGGAAAAGGGTGTGGCTTGACCTGTGTCCTCGGATTTTGAGTTCAGGAAAAGGGAGTTCATGAATGTGGGACTGATTACAAAGAGGAATCGGAGAGATTTACTCAGGTTGATCAGGCAAACTGCAGGCACCGGTGAGGAGGGCCCACATAAACCGGTTAATCAGACCAGCATGTCAACCATGGATGAGACTGATCCAAACAGGGATTAGGTGGACCAGAAAAGAAAAGAGTGCCGAGGGGGGGACTCGAACCCCCATGAGCCGAAGCTCATCAGATCCTTAGTCTGACGCGTCTGCCAGTTCCGCCACCTCGGCAATGATCGGAAACAGGAAGTTTAGGTGGCAATATTCCTGTGTCAAGTTTGACCGGAATATTGCCTCCCAACTTCTTCAAAAACGCTGATTTAGGGCGCTGCTCCCTGATCGATCCAATCTTTGACCAATTGGATCTCAGCCGGGGTCAGACAGCAGAAGCCGCCGATGGGCATCTGTGAGCCGGCCGCGGCAGTAGAACAGCCTGCAGCCTGAGCCGCAGCCACATGGGTTCCCTCGATTTTACGGAAGAGCCAACTGGCGGAGGAGTCGCCAGGCTCGACGAAGTCGTAAGAACCGCACTCCGCAGAGGGCTGATTGACCAAAGTGGCGTAGGAGTCATTGGTCATGCTGTCTTCAAGGTTCAAGCCCCCAAAGTTCGATGGGGGAGCATGGCAAACGGTGCACTTGGTCTGGATCACCTGCGGGTATACATCTCCGAAATAGGAATATGTGGGGGGCAGGCAAACCGGGTCTGTCGCACAGTCCGAATCCGCACAGTCGATGTCACCGTCAAGATCGTCGTCGACATTGTTGTCGCAAATCTCTGCCGGGGGAGCAGTGCAGCCGCTGCTTGTGGTGGGGCAGTCGAGTCCATCGGGAGTGGGGTCTTGTCCACAAGTGATGGGGGCAGGCGGAGGGCCGGCGTTGGAAAACAGGATCGATAGTAGTGAAACCGGGTCACTGATATCGGTGTTTCCGTCGTCATTGACATCGCAGGCATCCGGGCAGAGCGCCGGGCCAGCTCCGGAAAAGAGAATACTCAATGAAAGGACCGCATCGGCAATGTTGATCTGGTCATCCAAATTGCAATCGCCACGGCTGAAATTTTCCTGGGCTGAAACCGGAACGGTTGCCACAAACATGGCAAACAGGACCACCACTAGGGGGCTGATAAACCTCAAATTTGTCATGTGATCAATCCTCAACTGCGGGACAGGTTTTTCATTTTGCGGCTTTGGGACCGCTTCAGATGTATAGGCCAGTACCCATTTTATCGCATTCAAGGCGGCCCGCAACTTCACCCTTCCCAATGTTGTAAAGCTGTTCGTCTCGATTCATCGACTCCAGAGGGCTAAGATCCGGCCTGAGTAGCCGGGAATTACAGCCGGAATAGTCGAGAGAAGGATGCATGATCAGCCAAAGAGTCCGAACCATTACCCCTTCAGCAACCCTTTCCCTGAATGCACGACTTCAGGAGATGCGTGCTCAGGGGTCAGAGATCATCAATCTCAGTGTCGGGGAACCGGACTTTGAGACTCCCAAGTTCATTCGGGATGTTGCCCATGATGCGATGGAATCTGGTTGGACTCGATACACACCAACGAGTGGTCATCCCGAGGCCAGAGAAGCGGTCTGCCGTCATGTTCTTCGGACACGAAATGTCGAAGTTAAACCTGAGCAGGTCATTCTGTCATCCGGAGTGAAGCATTCCCTTTCTCAGGCATTGTTGTCTCTGGTGAATCCCGGAGACGAAGTGATGATTGGTGCCCCTTACTGGGTTTCCTATCCTGAACTGATTCGTCTCGCAGACGGGATTCCGGTGGTCGTCGAAACTCGTATCGAAGATGGTTTCCGCCTGACCCGTGAAGCACTCGAAGCCCAACTGACTCCAAGGACGATGGGAATCATACTCAACGAGCCAGGTAATCCGACAGGTGTTGTCAGCAGTGCGTCAGAAGTCTTGGAGATCATCGAGTTTGCCCGCGATAATGATTTGTGGGTGATCAGTGATGAAATTTATGAAGCGATGGTTCACGAGGGCAAACTCAACAGTCCGTTCAGCATCGACCCGGAGCGGGTCAGTTATATCTCGGGTCTGTCCAAATCTTTTGCCATGACGGGCTGGAGGCTCGGTTGGAGTGTCAGTGAACCTGAGCGGGCCAATGCCATCGGAAGGCTGCAAAGTCATAACGCAGCCAATCCCTGCAGTATCTCCCAGGCAACGGTGGCGGCAGCACTGGATGGAATGGACCACCCGGAACTGCAGGAGATGTATGCCGCTTTCCGTGATCGAAAAGATCTTGTGGTTGAAAAACTGAATGCCATGGACGGTGTCCAGTTTGTCGCTCCCAAGGGGGCGTTCTATGTCTTCGTTGACGTCTCGAATTTCCTGGGACAGGACAAACGGGTCGCTGATGCCAACCAGTTTTGCCTGGGCCTTCTGGAAGAGATGGGAGTGGCTGCCGTTCCCGGAGATGCCTTCGGAAGCCCCGGCTGCCTGCGACTCTCCTATGCCAGACCGAATGCGGAAATCGCCGAAGCCCTCAATCGGTTGGACCAGTTTCTGCAGAAAACCTCTTAAACTCCCAGAAAACACCCTTTAAAGGTGCCTTTTTAGCCTTTGGAACGCTTTCGGGTTGTTGATGGGGTGCTTTTTCTGAGACAGAATCCAAGTGTCCTGAATTTATGTGCGGGGAAAATGAATGGTCGACATTCATGCACTTCAGGACCGGGGGAAACAGACTCGCATCTTTTGACCGCATCACCGGTCCCCCGACATGGCAGAATTTGAATTAAGGGAAGGGACCTGAATCATGGCCCAATCCAAAGTGACTCCTCTTGTATTCTTTCTTTCGATGCTGTTGGCATTCTGTCCAGCAGTTTCGGCGAGTGCCGTCGTTGATCCGGGTCTTCTCTCAATTGAAGACGATGTAAAAGCGATCAAGGAAAAGTTCCAAAAGCAGATGGAAGAACTCCGAGGAGAGTTTTCCCGACAACTGGAGGGACGTACCCAGGATTTTGAGAACCGGCTTTCACAGATTCGGGCGATGGCAGCAGAGGAACTCGACAAGACCCGGGCCGAAGCACGAAAGCAAATGGAGCTCCTCCAGAATCGTGCTGCTGAAGAGTTGGTCTCGATTGGACTCCAATTCGAGAAGCAGCTGGAAGAGTTGAAAAACCTTGCAGATGAAAAATTGGCGAAGGCGCAGGATGAGATCGAACGTCTCACCCGTGAAAATGAAACCCTGAAACAGGTGGTCGAAGATCTGAAAGCGATGGCGGCACAAATGTCCGCTCAGAAACCGAATGAACCTGAAGTGGTCGATACCAGTGCGCAGGACAATCGGCCCAGAGCCCGGATGGGGATGTCGGTTCTTCCCGGCGATCCGACTGTCGCAGCTTGGGTGGGCAGTGCTGCAGAGTTGCTGACGATTGTTGCCGAAGTTTCCCCAGGAGGAAGCGCCGATCGTCTCGGGCTGAAACAGGGAGACGTCATCGTTCAAGTGGATGGAGAATCGGCTTCCATCGAAACGATGCGACGTATCGTCATGAACAAAAAAGAGGGCGACGAGATCACTTTGATCTGGGCTCGACGGGGAGCCGATGGGGTTATGCGGACTCAGGTCCGTGGCATTCTTGCCGAAAGTGGAAACGTACCCGCTCCAGTCTCAGCCGTTGTTGACATCAAAGTGGAAGAGCCTGCCGCACTTGTCAGTGAAGTAATCAATGAAGTGGTCAGTGAAGTGGTCAGTGAAGTGATCAGTGAAACGACCTCTGCTGAACCCGAGCCTCCAGCTTCCAGTAATCCGGGAGTTTCATTGGGGATCAGTGTGATCCAGGAAGACGACTTCGGGATTCGAGTGACGGAGGTCGAAGCGGGATCCAATGCCGCAATTCTGGGCCTGATCGCCGGGGACGTGATCACCGGAATGGGGGACGCACGGATCCGTACCATCGACGGTCTTCGGGATATTCTCATGCGGACGATGCCCGGGGCCCCTGTGGAACTGCATTTTCAGCGTGAAAGCAGAGCCTGGATCGCCAAGGGCATGCTGGCTCAGGCTTCCGGCGCTGGAGCAACGCAGACTTCTTTGGAGCGTGCTTCCAGTGTTCGCGGATTCCTGGGCATCGTGCCCGCAGAATCTGAGGGTGGGCTGATTATCGAGGAAGTGATCGAGGGCTCCTGCGCTGCAGAGATGGGACTCAGCAAGGGAGACCGTCTCGTATCAGTAGGAGGAAAAACGGTCTCTGACCTGACCACCCTTCGAGCCAGTCTTCAGGATCTCCGCCAGGGTGATTCCCTGAAAATCGGTTTCTCCCGCGATGGAGAGGCGATGGAAAGAAGAGGTACCCTCGGGGCGTTCCCCGAGGAGCAGTCTTCTCGTACGGTGCGAAGCGGAACTGAGGTGGCGAGAAACCTGCCTGCCCCGGTGAAGCGACAACAGAGAAATCGTGCCCCTGCGTCGACCGCTGACAAAGGAGATCCGGTACTGGGAATCGCTGTGGTCTGGAGTGAAGCGGGCGTGACCATCGAACGGGTCTTCCCCGGATCGCTGGCAGAGGAAGCGGGCCTTGAGCTCGGTGACCGCCTGATCCGTATCGAAAGCACTACTATCGACTCTCTCGATTCGATTCAGGCGGCATTGAAGAACCGTGAAGAGTTTGGAGTGGTATTCGAGGTTCAGAGGGGTCTCGATCAGGTCGTCCTGATGACCCGGCCCAGGGAAGCCATCGCCACCGTTGAAGAGGCACCGACCCCGGTTCCCGCAGCTGCAGCCCTCGAAATGGAGGAGGCGCCGATTCTGGGCCTCGATATCGAGGAGAACAGTTGGGGGATCCTCGTCACCGGTACGGTCGAGGGAATGCCTGCCCATGAGGGTGGATTGCGCGCCGGAGACTGGATCCTTTCCATCTGTGATTCCAATGTAGACTCGATTGAAGACGTGGCGACGGCGCTTCAATACCAGGGGCTCCACACGATCATGATCAAGGTTCGCCGGGGAATCGAAATTCTGGAACTCTCCGTTCCCTTGCTGCTTCCCTGACCCCTGAGTGGAAAAGGAACCTGCCTTTGGCTCGAATTGCTCTGATCGGTCTCCCCGGCAGTGGGAAAAGCACCGTCGGGCCTCTCCTCGGAGAAGCCCTGCAAGCTCCCTTTGTCGATGCGGATCAGGTTCTGGAAGAATCTTCAGGCTGGTCTCCTAGAGAATGGGTTGAGAACAAGGGTTGGGAGACCTTTCGATCTGCGGAATCAGTCACTCTCGAGTCACTTCATAAGAGTCTCCAATCTCAATCGGATGTCATACTGGGATGTGGTGGCGGAGTCGTCGAGATCTCCCGCAATCGAGAGATCCTGAAGGAGTGGATCTGCGTTTGGCTGGATGCTTCAGACGAAGTCCTTCTCGAGCGAACCCATGATTCTTTACGCCCCCTTCAGCCGGACATGACCCATGCTGAATCTGCCCGCCAGCTGCGCTCCAGCCGTGAAGCGTGGTACAGGGAACTCGGAGTTGAGGCGGTGGATACTTCCGACATCGACCCTGGGGAAGTGGTGGCTGAGATTTTGAAACACCTGGAGAGGTATTGAGTCCTGTGGAAATGACTCCGGTGAACTTTGCTTCGCCTATTCCCGAACTCGTTCAGGCATTTGCATTCATGATCGGGGCCGCGGTGGGCTCATTTCTCAATGTTTGTATCTACCGAATCCCCATCGAGGGACTGAGCGTGAACTCTCCCAGGGGCTCCTTTTGTCCAGGTTGCAAAACACCTCTGCGCTGGTTTGAGAACCTGCCCATTATCGGGTGGTTGTGGTTGAGAGGGAAATGCAGGACCTGTTCGGTTCCCATCAGCTTCCGTTACCCGTTTGTCGAAATATTGACTGCGGTTCTTTTTCTTCTCGCCTTGAAGCTGGTAGGGATATCCACCTTGTTGGTGAATCCGTTCGGAATGGCGGGGGGATTTTTACTGGCAGCATGGCTGTGGATCTCCTGTGTCGTCGTCGTCAGTGGGATTGATCTGGATCACCGAATCATCCCGGATCGTTTCTCGATTCCGATGACCTGTCTGGTGCTGTTGTTTGCTGGATTCAATCCATTATTGGGGTTGGCCCCCTTGCCGGAGGCATCATCCGTGGTGGAGGGTTGGTTGTGGGCCATCGGAGTCGGATCGATTCTTGGTTATGCCTTTCAACGCTGGATTCCAAACTGGTCCGGGAATCGAAGGGGTTTTTCCGAGAGTATTCTGGCGTATGTTTTCGGGTTTCAACTCGGCGGAATCCTCTGCTTATGGATCTCCGATTCTTTGCCAGGGTCTCAGCTGTTGGCCAGCCGCGAAGGAGAGGCCCTGCTCGGGGCAATGGTGGGGGCGGGGTTGATCTGGGGGATCGGTCTCATCGGCCAGTGGATCTTTCGCAAACCTGCCATGGGATTCGGGGATGTGAAGTGGATGGGGATGCTGGGGGCGACGGTGGGTGCGCTTCCCGTGGTGATCTCTTTTTTCCTCGCCTGCCTGCTGGGATCCTTGATCGGGCTTTACCTGCGGCTTCGAAAGGGACAACAGTACATCCCCTTCGGCCCCTTCCTCAGTTCGGGAGCAATCCTCTGGATCTTTGCCAGACCCCAGCTGGAGCAGCTCTGGGCGGCTTATATGGGGCTTTTTCAGGGGTAATTGGCTCCGAGGACCCGCATCACTTGCGGAAGTTGGTATGAGGGCGTTTCTCTGTCTCTTCCGGGAGGGTATCCTTCACTCCGTTCAGGGGGGAATACAGACGTCTTCACAGGAAATCTGTGATCGTCCGGCCTTATTAGGGCCGATATTATTCTTGCCCCTTTGTCAAAAAAATCACGCCGCCGTGGATATCCCGCAGGGAGTCTACGTGTTTGAAAGGGGACCCTTCATGTCGTGGAAACGCATGATCTGCTTCATTGGAATTCTGACTCTGATTTCCGGTTGTCAAACCACGAGTCTTGAACGGCAATTGAGTTACAACAAAAGCAAGTTGCAGGAAGTGGAGCAGGAACGGGATCGACTTCAGTTCCAGTTGGCAACCTGTGAGGGTCAGCAAAGAGTGGCCACCGATGAGTTGTCTGCACTTCAGAAGCGGTTTGCAGATCTGAGTGCCGAAAAGATCGCTCTCGAATCTGAAGTCAATCAACTGCTGGCGCGCCCGGAGCCGGCTTCAGTCAAGCTGGAAGAATTCGTCGAAGAGGACCTGGGCAGCTTTGATGGCATTGAGGGACTGACTGCCACTTCCGATGAAAGTGGTGTCCGTTTGACTCTGGATCAATCGGTGCTCTTCAGCTCAGGGAGTGCGGAAGTAACGCGCAAAGGCCAGGAAACTCTTAAAAAAATGGCAGCGATTATTCGCAGTGAGTATGCCAATCGCAAAATTCGGGTGGAGGGTCATACCGATTCCACTCCCATCGTAAAGACCAAGAGTCGCTGGGCCAGCAATTGGGAGTTGAGCTCTTACCGTGCGTGTGCAGTGCTCCGTGGATTGCTGAAAGAAAATGCGGTAAAGAGTTCTCATGTTTCGGCGATCGGATTCGCAGACCAGAAACCAGTCGGTGACAATCAGACCAAGGCAGGTCGAAAGTTGAATCGCCGGGTGGAGATTATCGTCGAGAATTAATTTCATTCTTCAATTTGAAACCGCCCTGTTGTCGCTCTTGAAAAGAGTGTTCAACAGGGTGGTTTTTTAGTTTTTCGGCCCAAGAACCGGCAGTTATTCCATCCCTGATTTCCCTCGAAGTCGAATTTTGTTTCCCCTTCAAAAACAGCCCTGAAATGCCTCCTGAAGGTACTCTCATGGGATTCCACTATTTTGTCCGAGGGCTCGCTTGGCCCGATTTACAGCCCCGATGCTACTCTTCAGCGTGAATCCATCCGTCCATCCAATTGGCTGTGCGGAGGGCCATTCATCTTTGGGGAAAGCCCCTGGAAATCGAAGGAGATATGGCGATGACCATCGAGGATCTGGTGCAGCAATTGGTCGAAAGGGAGGGCTCTGACCTCCATCTGGGTGCAGGCACCGCTCCCATGATTCGAATTCATGGACGTCTCGTTGCTGCGGGGGACTCAGTCCTCGATGCCGAGGAAGTCCGAAAGATCGTGTACTCGATTTTGGATAATGATCAGATCCGATCCTTCGAACGGGATCAGGAGCTGGATATGGCATTTGGTATTAGCGGGCTCGGTCGATTCAGAACCAACGTTTTTTACCAAAGGGGATCTGTCGGAGCGATATTGCGTGTCATCCCCACCCAAGTTCCAGATCTGAGTGATCTCGGACTCCCTGTGGATGTCTGTGAAGGTCTTGCGATGAAAAAGAAAGGCCTGGTTCTCGTTACAGGCGCGACCGGAAGTGGTAAGTCGACATCACTAGCTTCCATGGTCGACTTCATCAATCAAGGACGTAATGATCACATCGTCACGATCGAGGATCCCATCGAGTTTGTTCACCGGAATCAAAATTGCCGAGTTACACAAAGGGAAGTGGGAACAGATACTCCTTCCTTTGCCAGTGCCCTGCGTCGTGTTCTTCGTCAGGACCCGGATGTGATCATGGTGGGTGAGTTGCGCGATCTGGAAAGTATCGGTTCAGCACTGACATGTGCGGAGACGGGTCACCTGACCTTTGGAACCTTGCATACCAATGATGCGGTGCAAACCTTGAATCGTCTGATTGACGTGTTTCCGCCACACCAGCAACAGCAGGTTCGCACTCAGTTGTCATTCGTCCTAGAAGGCATCGTTTGCCAGCAACTGGTTACTCGCTCTGACGGTCGTGGACGCGTTCTTGCCAGTGAAATTCTTCTCGCAACCCCTGCAGTTCGGGCTCTGATTCGTGACGACAAGGCCCACCAGATTCCTTCGGCGATTCAGACCGGAGGAAAACTGGGAATGAGAACCATGAATCAATCTCTGTATGAATTGTATCGAACTCGTCAGATCACCTACGAAGAGGCGATCTCTCGTTCTACTGATACCGAAGAACTCAAAAGAATCTTCCAGAGGCAGAGCTGAACATGTCCCAAGCTATCGTTCGTTTCAATCGCAGATTGGGAAAGATCCTCTCCCGCCACAGGTTGGTTGAGGATCAGGACATCGATGATGCCATCCAGAAATCAGGTGACGATGGATCAGTGATGCGACTCCTCATCGAAGATGGAAAAGTTGCTGAGGAAGAGTTCCTTGGAATTTTAGCCATGGAAACGGGTGTAGCACCCATCGATTTGAATCGATTGTCACTGGATGAAAATCCATGTGAAGATTTTAAGGAGCGTATTGCCCGTTCCTGTCGAGTTCTTCCGGTTTCCAAGGCTTCAGGAGTATTGACTGTTGCGGTCTCTGATCCCCAGGACATATTGTTGCTGGATGAGTTGCGCAATCTGACACGTTGTCAGGTGCAACCGGTTTTGGCCTGTGATTTCCGGATCGAAGAAGCCATCGATCGTCTTTATGGCGATGGTAGCAAGGAGATTGAGGAAGTCCTCGAGGATTACGGAAACCTTGACCTTGAACTTCGTGAAGGGCATGACGAGTCCGACGAAGCGGTTCAGGAACTTTCCTTTGAGGGAGATGAATCTCCGGTCGTCAAAATCGTCAATCACATCATTTACCAGGCTCTGCGTGAGCGTGCCTCGGATATCCATGTAGAGCCCCAAGAGCGATCGATTCGTGTTCGTTATCGTTGTGATGGAGTCTTGGGAGAGGCTCAGCAGCCTCCAGCTCAATTGCGCGCTTCGATCGTCAGTCGTCTAAAGATCATGGCTGGACTCGATATCGCTGAGCGGAGAATCCCTCAAGACGGTAAGTTCCAGTTACGTGTCGAGGGACGTCAGGTCGATTTCAGGGTTTCAACATTGCCTACGGTTCATGGCGAAAAAGTTGTGTTGAGAATCCTCGATTCTTCGAATCTTGCCCTCAATCTTGAAACTCTGGGCTTCGAAGACAAAGCCCTTACAGACATTAGAAACGCAATTTCCAGTTCTTACGGAATGATGCTGGTCACTGGCCCGACAGGATCGGGAAAATCGACTTCCCTGTATTCATGTGTCAATGAGGTTCTTTCTCCGACAGAGAACATCACAACGGTCGAAGATCCTGTGGAGTACCAGTTGGATGGAGTGGTTCAGGTTCCGGTCAACGCGAAACGCGGATTGACCTTCTCCAAAGCCCTCCGTTCGATTCTTCGTCAGGACCCAGATACGGTCATGATCGGAGAGATCAGGGACCTTGAAACTGCAGAAATCGCAGTGAAAGCCGCATTGACCGGTCATAGGGTCTTCTCAACCTTGCATACCAATGATGCCCCCTCGACGGTCACAAGGATGGTCGACATGGGGATCGACCCCTTCCTGGTGGCTTCGGCTACCCAATGTATTGCTGCACAAAGACTGTGCAGAAGACTCTGCGAAGATTGTAAACAGGACGCCGGTGACCTCCCCGTAGAACGCCTCATCGCGCTTGGCTTTACTGAGGAAGAAGCAGCGCAAGCTCGCTTGTTTGAACCCGGTGGCTGTTCTCGTTGTCAGGGAGGCTATCGGGGTCGATTTGCACTCCTCGAAACGATGCCAATGGAAGAAGAAGTTCGCCGTGTTGTCGTCGGGGGAGGATCAGCTCTTGAGATTCGGGATACCGCCTTGGCCAATGGGATGCTGACTCTGAGAAGAGTCGGAATCCTCAATGTATTGCGCGGAAAAACCTCTCTTGGGGAAATCCTGCGCGTTACCCAAGGCGATTAGGAGTAGGAGAACATATGAAGAATTACGATTACAAATCGAGAAATCCTCAAGGTAAATCAGTTACCGGAGTAGTCGAGGCAGAAACCGAATCGGAAGCGATTCAGGAATTGCGTCGTCGTGGATTGACCGTTACTTCCATTAGGGGCCAGAAAAGTGGCGGCAGTGGTAGTAAATTTCCTATCTCCCTGCCGGCATTTTCTTATTCCGGTGGTGCTCTCGGTAAGAGAGTTCCGCGTAAGGAACTCGTACCGATGGCTCGTCAGTTGGCAACGATGTTTGAGTCAGGGATTCCACTCGTAGAGTCGCTGGAAGTAATTGAAGAGCAGTGTGACAACGAAAATTTGAAATTGGTTCTGGCAGATATCGCATCTGAGGTACGTCAGGGTAAAGATTTTTCAAATGCGCTCTCCAAACACCCGAAAGTTTTCGATGACATTTTCATCAACATGGTTCGTGCTGGTGAGGCCAGTGGCCAACTTGATGATGTTCTCGATCGGTTGGCGACTCATATGGAAGAATCTGAGGAGCTCAAGGGCGAGATTAAATCAGCAATGACCTACCCGGTGGTGAGTCTCGTGATGATTGGTGTGATCAGTCTTGGTCTACTCGTGTTTGTATTGCCACAGTTTCGGGACATCTTCGAAGGTCTCAATCAGGAATTGCCTGCATTAACGGCAGCAGTCATGGGGTTGAGTGAATTAGCACAAAACAATTTCGGTCTGATTATTCTGTCATTAGCGGCAATGGTAGTCGGATTGAAACTGGTTTTGGGAACCCAGAAGGGTAGGCGAATTTGGGACATGGTGATTTTGAGAATCCCTGTGTTCGGCCCTTTGATTCGCAAGACCATCGTCAGTCGTTTCAGCGGTACCTTTTCTACACTCATCAGAAGTGGTGTGCCAATCCTTGGTGCTCTCGAAATCGTAGGTCAGACAACGGGTAATACCCTTTATGCAGAAGCGATTGAGACTTCTGCGGATATGGTTCGTCAGGGTGAAAGCCTTGGGCAACCATTGGCCAGAACACGTCGTTTTCCGCCAATGGTTTGTCGAATGATCACCATTGGTGAGCGATCGGGATCACTAGAGCAACTCCTCGAAAAAGTATCTCAATTTTATGACGCCGAAGTCCGTAGCACTGTCAAGCAGCTGACTTCTCTCATTGAACCTTTCCTCATCGTCATCAT
>CAJXMG010000002.1 GCA_913056395.1 uncultured bacterium
CAACTGATGTCGATCAGTCCGTCCTCTTCGACGATTCAGAGTTCCACCTCATGGAAACTGCGATTCACCAGACCTCCATCACTCCAACTGACGGATGCCATCCGATTCAGCGTCAATGGAGTGGACCAAAGGGCTCAACTGGAAATGACGGTCGAAGGCGAATTGGTTCAACTCAACTACCCGAATTTGATTCCGGGAGATCAAACACTGATTGAGATCTTGCCCCACGCTGGTCTTGATAATGGATCGGACCTGTATCGGGTCCTCTCCCAAACTGTCGGACAACTGATTGAGGAAGATGCAGACCTCAATCAGAACAATGACAGCGCAGACTCCACCCCCTCTCTTACCGGAAATGCATTCAGGGTTCTCGGCCAGCTGGATTCACCAACAGATGAGGACTGGTATCTCCTCGAAATGACTCCGGGCCAGCCACTGCAAGTGGAGATTCTGGCCCGTCGAAAGGCCTCTTTGCTGGTCCCCCAACTGGAAATCCACGATCCTTCCAGTGGGGAATTGATCCTCTCGGCCGCAGCTGAGGCTCCCTTCTTCTTCGACCCCTACCATCTCGGGGTCATGCCAGACCCTTCAGGAAGGGTTCTGATACGTGTTTCAGGGCCTAATTCACCTGTTTTGGGGGATCTCTCCTACGAATTGTTTGTCCAGCCCTGAGTCGAGTAGCCCCCCCTTGAGCGATCTGGGAAGAAGTCCCCAAATCGCCTCCTATCCCCTCATTCTGGGTGCTTCCGCCGATTACCGGATGTATCTTGGATCCCCTTGATCGGGGTTTCTCCCGGTCTCCAGTTCCAATACTTCGGGGGGCGTCGATGGCAGCCGGATTCGGTGAACATTCTGATCCGTATTCACTGCCCGAATATCCATCGGCGGCGAAGGTCCCATTTACCCAACCCGGAGTGGAAATCCCATTTGAGAAGGCGTTCGCAGACCTGGGCAAGGGTTGGCTCGTCTGCGGATCTCCGGCACAGCCCCGTCTTCACGAAATAGAGAATCCCGGAACACAGGGAGCACCTCAAACTTCTGGCTCCTCCACCTCTATATTGGGATATCTTCCTCCCACACCTCCAGAACTTCTGGGAGACCGTCACTTCACCCGACAACACCAACTGCGCCATGCCTACGTCGGTGGTTCGATGGCCAACGGTATCGCCAGTGTCGATCTGGTCTCCGCGTTGGCCTCCTCCGGAAATCTGGCCTTCTATGGAGCAGCGGGACAAACTCCAAACAGGGTTGAAGAAGCCATCGATGAATTGAATCGTCGCCACCCCGGAGGAACGTGGGGATCCAATCTGATCCACAGTCCATCGGAGCCAACGATTGAATCGGATGTT
Organism: uncultured bacterium; assembly: GCA_913056395.1. Taxonomy (GTDB): domain Bacteria; phylum Planctomycetota; class UBA8108; order UBA1146; family UBA1146; genus UBA12191. The sequence continues at coordinate 1,350 of CAJXMG010000002.1, forward strand.
GCCGAGCTTCTGCTGAAGCGACGCGTTCGCCATGTAGAAGCGAGTGCCTACATCGACCTCACAGAACCACTCGTCAAAATGAGATTGAAAAGCCTTCGCCGCCTGGCTTCTGGGGAGGTGATTTCTGATCTCTCCATCATGGCAAAGGCGTCGCGTCTGGAAGTGGCGAGCAAGTTTCTCTCTCCCGCTCCCGAAGAATGGGTCCAACGCTGGTTGCAGCAAGGCGAGATCACCGAAGACCAGGCCAATTGGGCCAGGGAATGGCCCATTTGTGATGACCTTACCGCAGAAGCGGACTCGGGGGGACACACAGACAATCGCCCCCTCTCCACACTGGTTCCCGCTTTCTGTGATTTGCGCGACCGTCTCGGCAAGGCTCTCCCACGGGTCAACTCCGTGAGAATCGGTGCAGCAGGTGGCCTCGGCTCTCCAGCAGCGATCGCCGCCGCCTTCGCGCTCGGTGCAGGGTATGTGGTCGTCGGTTCGGTTCATCAGTCCTGTGTTGAATCGGGCACCAGTGATGTCGTCCGGGAGCATTTGGCAAAAGCAGGTCCGGCGGATGTCATCATGGCACCCGCTTCCGACATGTTTGAAATGGGTGTCCACCTGCAAGTGCTTCGCCGGGGAACCATGTTCGGACCAAGAGCCAAAAGGCTTCTTGAACTTTATCGCAATCACTCTTCTCTCGAGGAGCTCTCCAGTTCGGACAGGCAACGCATCGAGAAAGAGATTTTCCGCATGCCACTCGAAGAGGTTTGGCAATTGACTCGCCAGTTTTTCCTTGAGAGAGAACCTTCACAGGTTCAACGCGCAGAAGAGGACGCTCACCATAAAATGGCACTGGTCTTCCGCTGGTACCTGGGGAAATCCTCCGACTGGGCCAATCGCGGAATTGCTGACAGGGCTCTCGATTATCAGGTCTGGTGCGGGCCTGCCATGGGAGCATTCAATGAATGGGTTCAGGGCAGTTCTCTGGAGCACGCTTCATCCAGAAAAGTGGCCACCGTTGCCGAAGCACTGATGCAGGGCGCCGCCCTCCATTGGCGACTTCTCGATCTCCAGAGGATGGGGTGTTCCATCCCTGTGGGCCCATGGGCGACTCCCGACTTCGCACTACAAACTTTCACCCCCGACAACCAGCCGAATTCTGCCGTGAGGTATCGTTGATGAAGAACTCTTCTTTCCCTGATTCCACTCCCAAAGAAGACTCCATTGCAGTGGTTGGACTCGGCTGCCTTTTTCCGGGCAGTCGCGATCGCCACGGGTTCTGGGCTGGAATGCGTGCAGGGTCTGACCATGTGGATCAGGTTCCAGAGGGATACTGGACTCCGGAGGACTATCATGATCCGGACAAGTCTTCCCCGGATCGGACCTATGGTAACCGCGGGGCGTTCCTCTCCCCCATACCATTTCATCCTCTGGAGTACGGCATCACTCCCCGGGATCTCGAAGCGACCGATACCTCCCAACTTCTGGGACTCGTTGCCGCAAAGCAGGCTCTTCAGGATGCGGGGTATGACGCCCAGAAAACTTTCGACCGGGAAAAAGCTTCCGTAATTCTCGGCGTCACGGGCGCACTGGAACTGGTGATCCCACTCGGCGCCAGGCTGGGGCATCCACTATGGTGGAAAGCCTTGCGGGAGTCGGGAGTGGATGACGCAGTCGCTTCTGAAGTGGTGCGCAAAATTTCCGAGGGGTACGTCGACTGGCAGGAGAATTCTTTCCCGGGATTGCTGGGCAATGTCGTCGCTGGGCGAATCGCCAATCGACTCGATCTCCACGGAACAAACTGTGTGACCGATGCCGCCTGTGCTTCGTCACTGGCCGCCCTGCATCTTGCAAGCCTTGAGTTGAAAAATGGTCGCTCCGATCTGGTCGTGACCGGTGGAGTCGACACTTTCAATGACATCTTCATGTACATGTGTTTTTCCAAGACACCGGCTCTTTCGCCCACCGGCGACGCCCGCCCCTTTGATGCGGAGGGAGACGGTACCGTTCTCGGTGAAGGGATCGGTGTCGTCGTCCTCAAACGCTGGGAAGATGCGATCAGGGACGGAGATCGGATCTATTCACGGATTCTGTCCGTGGGAACCTCCTCCGACGGGAAGGGGGCGGCCATTTACGCCCCCACTTCTCCGGGTCAACAGAGAGCCCTGCGAGATGGATATGAACTGGCGGGAGTTTCACCGGAAACGATTCAGTTGGTCGAAGCCCATGGAACCGGAACCGCAGTGGGAGACGCCACTGAGTTGAAGGCTCTCGATGAACTGTATCGCCAATCGGGAGCACTCCCCGGAAGTGTTGCACTGGGGTCGGTCAAATCACAGATCGGTCACACCAAAGCTGCGGCTGGAGCGGCCGGACTGATCAAGGCAGTCCTCGCACTCCATCACAAGGTACAACCACCCAGTTTGAAAATCCGTCGCCCCCTGGAATCACTGGCGGATCCCCAAAGTCCATTCCACGTGGAAGAGGCCGCCCGTCCATGGGTCGCAAAGCCGGATCATCCCCGCCGTGCCGCGGTCTCCTCCTTTGGTTTTGGAGGAAGCAACTTCCATGCGGTTCTCGAGGAGAGCCAATCGACACGAAGTGAAGCCGATTGGCTCGGTGTCAGTGATCTGCTGACATTCTCTGCTGACGACCCCGTTCAACTGAAGCATTCCATCCAGGAGTTCCAAAAGCGTTGGCAAGAAGCGGAGGGTGAAGAGTCGTACCTTGCACTTGCCCGCGAGACACGCAGGTCATTCCGATCCGCCTCTCGACATCGTTTGGTGATCACTCTTCATGACAGCTCGAATCCCAACGAACTGCTGAGTCAGGCACTTCAGCAATTGGAAAGAGAATCGGAGCCCCGTTGGCACCTTCCGGTCGGGATCGATCGAGACCACGGCGCGCCACAAGGACCTCTGGCTGTGGTCTTCCCCGGACAGGGGTCGCAACGGGTCGACATGGGTCGCCAAGAGGCGTGTCGATTCCCGGAGATGATCCACACCGTGGACAAGGCGGAGGCCAGTTTCTGGAACTCCCATGAAGATTCGGGACTCTCTTCGAGAATCTGGCCGGTGCGATCGTGGAATGAAGCGCTCTCACAACAGGAGAATCGCCTGAGACAAACAGAAGTGGCGCAACCCGCCATTGGAGCCATCAGCCTGGGTCTCTATCGGATTCTTGAATCACTCGGAGTACGAGGAGATCTGTTTGCTGGACACTCCTATGGTGAGTTGACTGCACTCGCAGCCGCAGGACGGATTGTGGATACCGATTTCCATCAGCTCTCCAACTTCCGCGGCCAATTGATGGCTGAAGCGGGTGGCATGGATGCGGGCACGATGCTCGCGGTCCATCTTCCGTTGGAAGAGTTGGAACGCCTCGTCAGCGAAAACTGGCCAGATCTGGTAGTCGCCAATCGCAATGCTCCGGAACAAGCGGTCCTCTCCGGAGGATCCGAATCTATCAAAGCAGCACGTGTCCTTCTCGAAGAAAGGGGTGTGCGGTGCACTCCTCTGCCGGTAGCAGCAGCATTCCACTCCACCCGGGTGTCATCCGCTGCCCAGCCATTCGGAGAAATTCTTCAGAAGGTTCGCTTTACCCCCTCTTCATCACCGGTCTATGCCAATTCATCTGCGACTCCCTATCCCGCCGATGAAACCGGCTGTCGGTCGCTTCTCGCCAACCAGATTGCACGTCCCGTTCTCTTCAAAGAAATGATCGAGGCGATGCTTGCCCAGGGGGCAGACACCTTCATTGAGGTCGGCCCCGGAAAAGTACTGAGTGGACTGGTCAAGGCGATCGCAGCAGATCGAAATCCACACGTGAGGGTTCAATCAACCTGTGGAACCGATGCCGATTGCCGCACTCTTGCGAGAGCGGTGGCATTGATCGCCGTGCGCGGGTACGCCGTGCAGTTGGTTAACTGGAAACCCCTTCAACAAAAAGCCACCGCCGAAGGAAAGGGACCTGTGGTCTGGCTGCGTGGAGCAAACCTGCGACCGGGTGAAGGACTGGCCAACAGTCAACCGCGTCCGGTTCCTGCTCCCCCCGCACACTTGCCCCCTACACACTTGCCCGCATCTCCGGTGACTGCACCTCAGGTGGAGTCATCCGGGACGACAAAACCAGCGCCTGCCATGGCTCCCCAATCGTATTCCTCACCCAGCGAAGACTCCCATTTGATGGATCAACAAGAAGCCTTGATGGATGCCATCGAAAAAGCGCTGGAGATTCGGGAGGCTCTCGATCGCCAGCAACAGGCTGCCGAAGATGCATTGGCGCGATCCCTTCAGGGTGACACTCCTGTTGCCACAATTAATGCACCCATCGGGGAGGAAGCCCCGGAGATCTCGTCACCCCGCCCCCCGGCCCCTTCACCACCAGAACCCACCGTCCCCATCAGTGATCCCAGCGAACAGGGTTCTCTGGTCAGTTTCATGGCGGCTGTCGTCGCAGAAAAAACCGGCTATCCGGTGGAAGCAATAGATCCCGGTATGGATCTGGAAGCGGATCTCGGGATCGACAGCATCAAGCGTGTAGAAATTCTCTCGTCGATGCGTCAACAACGGCCATCGTTGCCAACTCTCGCACCGGAGGTTCTCGGTTCCCTGCGAACCATCGATGCTCTGGTCGACCACTTTCTGAAATCCGCTGGGGACACGGATCACGGATTCACCTCTCCACAAACGGACAACTCTTCCGAATCAGAGACCATCACCACGATGACTCCGAGCCAGCCTTCATCTGCGGTAGAAGGGGATCCCGCCCTCGAGTCGCTGTTGATCGAAGTGGTCGCTGAAAAAACCGGTTACCCACAAAGTGCCATCGATGTGAATCTGGATCTGGAAGCGGATCTGGGCATCGACAGTATCAAGCGCGTGGAAATTCTCTCTGCACTTCGACAGCACAGACCCGATCTGGAAGCCCTGCCCGCTGAAACACTGGGATCCCTGAGAACCATCTCGTCGATTGTCGATCACTACGCCGAAACTTCAGGAGCACAGCCGGTTTCCAGAGAGAATGCAGAGCCTGCAATCGACACCCCAGCTCCTGCCGATTCCTCCCCTGCTCATACGTCAAAGGATGACTCCCTTGGGAGATTACTGATCGAGGTGATCGCCGAAAAGACCGGCTACCCTGCCGACGCCATCGGTATCGATCTGGATCTGGAAGCGGATCTGGGCATCGACAGTATCAAGCGTGTGGAGATTCTTTCTGCACTGCGCCAGCACCGCCCTGACTTGCAGGCGCTTCCTGCGGAAACCCTCGGATCACTCCGGTCCATCGCTGCCATCGTCGAACATTATGGCGAGTCCTCTCAAGTTCCAGCCGTGGGGAGCGAATCGCCAACTTCGATCGACTCTGCCGTGACAGCGGTCGCTGATTCTTCAGCGTCGAGTGGAGATACTTCTGAACTCACCCAACTGATGGTGGACGTCATCGCCGAAAAAACAGGCTACCCCAGTGACTCCATCGGAACCGATCTGGACCTCGAAGCGGATTTGGGAATCGACAGCATCAAGCGAGTGGAAATCCTCTCCGCTTTGCGTCAGGTCGATCCGAATCTTCCCACGCTGCCACCGGAGCAGTTGGGCTCCTTGCGGACCATCGATCAATTAGTGTCCGCTCTCGGTGGAACCAAATCTGCTGCCGATCACTCTATCGCTGAAACCAGTACTCCGGCAGTCGCTTCGACTCCCCCTGCAATCGACGAACCGGTTTCCCAAACCTCCGGGGAATCTTTGGAAACCCTTCTCCTCGAAGTCATCGCTGAAAAAACCGGGTATCCCGCAGAAGCCATCGGCACCGATCTGGATCTTGAGGCAGACCTGGGCATCGACAGCATCAAGCGGGTCGAAATCCTCTCCGCCTTGCGTCAGCATCGACCTGACCTGACCGCAATCCCCGCAGACCAATTGGGCTCACTTCGATCCATCTCGGATATCGCCGGTTGGTACTCTGGGGGAACTGATGAGAATACCAACTTGAACGAATTACCTCCGCAGACTGAATCCACGGCTGATCCACACCCGGATCCGGTCGCTGATCTGCCTCCAATAAACTTTGCGGTCACCACGACGACACCACTTCCTGTTCGGGATACCGCAACCCAAAGGCTTCTCGATACGGAATTGGATTGGTGGGTCATCGGCAACGATCCTCTCTTGCGCGAACAGATCGTCGAGGAGTTGACGGAACGGGGAGTGAATGCCCGCCCCTGGAGCCTTCGGGACTTCGATCAGGTTTCCCCCCACCAGCATGAGATCAGCGGATTTATCCTCGTCGGATCTGCCGAACCGCAAGCTTCCGAACCACTCGACCTGTTCCGCTGGTTACGAGTGGCTGGCCAATGCCTTCGTCACCATCCCCGTAGACTCTCTTCCGCCCATTTCGTCACCCGACTCGGAGGAAACTGGGGCAGTGGAAGTGACTCCCGCCATGAGCCACTGGGTGGAGCCCTCCTGGGTCTCGCCCGTTGCGCCGCTCGCGAATGGAGTGATTTCATCGTTCGCGGAATCGATGTGGATCAACACGGGCTCGATCAGGGGAGTGTCGGTCGTGAAATTGTGGCAGAGATCTTCCATGGAGACGAAACCTTTGTTGGCCTTGATCGAAACGGTCGACAGGGGTGGTCCCTCAACCCCATCTCTCCTCCAACAGGGCATGACGTTCCCATCGAATCCGGTGATCTGATCATCGTCACAGGAGGAGCCCGGGGAGTGACTGCGGAATGTCTCGACGCACTGACTCGTGGTTGCAGTCCTGCCCTGTATCTTCTGGGCAGAACCCCCGAGCCCGGCAATGAACCGGATTGGGCTGTCGGCGTTGCCAATGCCGATCTGGAATCACGTCTCTTTGATCTGGGAATCAGCTCGCGAACCCCCGCTGAAGTTCGCAAGGAAGCCAACATGATTCGTCAGTCCCGAGAAATTCAGGACAGAATCAGGGAGTGGCGATCACGCGGCTGCCAGGTCACCTATCGCTCAGTGGATGGACGTCAACTCCCAGCGCTTTCTGCGATTCTTGAGGAGGCGAGAAGCCGCCATGGGGAAATAAGGGGCATCATTCATGGTGCAGGGGTTCTCGCGGATGGGTGGATCGTTGAGAAATCGGATGCGGATTTCCTCAAGGTCTGGGAGACCAAGGTCGAAACCGCACGAAACCTCCTCCACCTTTGTGAAAATGATTCTCTCAAACTGGTTCAGTTCTTCTCCTCCACAACTGCCACCCTTGGAAGAAAAGGTCAATCCGATTACGCAGCGGCGAATGAGACCCTGAACCAAATCGCGATAAAAACGGCTGTCGACAGGCCCAACTGTCACGTAAGCAGTATCGGTTGGGGTCCCTGGGATGGCGGAATGGTCGAAAGTGGACTTCGCGATCTCTTTCACTCGGAAGGGGTCGGTCTGATTCCCCTGAAATCGGGAGCAGATCATTTCGCCGGTCAAATCGGCGCAGTCGATCAGGTTCATCATCTGGCCCTTTGCCAGCATGGTGAGCGCGCGAATTTCCTCGAAGAGATCGCCACTTATCCAAGTCCCCAACCGGAACGCCAAGTCACTCCGTCCAGATCTTCAACGGAGACCAGCGTTCCTGAAACAGAAGCCTCTGAAACACCGTCACCATCCGTGGCTCCTGCGGCTTCCGCAGCGATTGCAGCATCACTCTGGGAAGAGCAGTTGCAGTTGGAAATTTCCTGTGTCAGTGATCCTGCCCTGCGGGATCACGTTCTGCAGGGACGCGCGGTCATTCCGGCGGCGTTGCTTCTGGAGTGGTGTGCACAAGTCGCCTCCCATCGCAATCCAGGTCTCGATTTTGTGGGAGTGGATAATTTCAGGGTCCTCAAGGGAGTGGTGATCGGGGCACGGGAAATCGCCCACCTCTCCTTCCACTGTGCACCTCCACAACCGAGAGACGGTCTGTTGTGTGTTCCCGTTGAAATACGCAGTGGAGCAAACCCACAGAGGATTCATGTCCGCACGGAAGTCCTGCTTGGAGATCAACAGGCAGCCAACGGTCACCTGCAAGCTTTCGATGCCCCTCCCACCCATGACTATTCCAGAGCCCTCTTCCATGGCGAAAGTTTCCAATGCCTCGTCAAGGTGATGGGGCTTACCAGCGATGGGATCACCTTCACTGCCAAGGGAACCCCACCACCCGGAAATGAATTCCGCTCACCTCTTCTGCCCTTCTGGCTGGTCGACCCCCTGCGGATCGACGCCATCTTCCAGGCTCTGATCGTCTGGAGCGACAAAATCGTTGGGGCCCCCTGTCTTCCGTGTGCCATAGGCCAGCTACGAGTCCACGGCAATGCACGGGTCGGTGAGTTGGAAACCCGAATTGAAGTCGACCGCTTCAGCCCATCTTCTGCCAAAGCCAGCGTTGAGATTCTCAACGAGGCCGGTTCGCCGCTGATCACCATCACGGATGCAGAAGTCGTCATCGATTCCGCATTGGAGGTGGCCTTCCAACAGCAGGAATTGAGTGAAGAGGCATCGTCTTGAACGGAATCGCCATCGTCGGTACCGGGTTCATTTTTCCCGGAGCGGAAAATGACTCCCAGTTCTGGAAAATGGTTCGGGATGGGGAGGATCACACCAGGGAAGTTCCACCGGGACGCTGGACATTGCCTCCGACGACTGCCAATGGCGGACCAGAACCTCAGAAGGACCGTGTTCGCGCAGTACGTGGCGCCTTCGTTGACTTGTCCTCCATCGATTTGCGGTCCGGAGCACTGTCCCCTGATCTCCTGAAGGCCCTCGACCCCTCGGTTCAACTGGCTGTCCACGCAGGACTGAGCGCCTGTCGTGAATCGCGGGATCGCCTCGATCCGGATCGCACGCAGATCATTCTGGGCCAACTGCTGCTGCCCACTGAATCAACTTCAGCGATGGCGGAAGCGATCATCGGTGACACCCTGGAAGAGTCTGTTCTGGGAAAAGGAAATCTGGAGGACCGGCGTCCCCGTGGAGTTCCCACTTGCCACCCTCTGGATCGACATGACGCTTCCCTGCCTGCGACCGCGCTCCGGGCTGCTCTGGGTCTGCGATCGGGAGCATGGACCCTTGATGCCGCTTGTGCCTCGGCCCTATATGCCGTCGCCCGCGCCTGTGAAGATCTTCTCGCTTTCCGTTGCGATCAGGTACTTGCCGGAGGAGTTTCCCGGCCAGATGCACTCTTTACTCAAATGGGATTCTCCCAGTTACGGGCTCTCTCCCCCGAAGGCCGTTGTCGACCACTCGATTCCCGCGGGCAGGGACTCGTCGTCGGTGAAGGCGCAGGGATCCTACGCCTGCAACGGCTCGAGGATGCACTGGCGGCAGGAGAGAAGATTCATGGAGTCATACGGGGTTGGGGTCTTTCCAATGATCGCTCCGGTGGATTGTTGGCACCTTCCGGTGAGGGTCAGGTGCGGGCTATGCGTCAGGCATACGACAAAGCCGGCTGGTCCCCCAATGAAGTCGACTACATCGAATGCCATGCCACCGGTACTCCAGTGGGTGACGCCACTGAACTGAAGAGCCTTCAGAATCTGTGGGATGGGCAAAATTGGCAAAACGGTCAATGTGCTCTTGGCTCCATCAAATCATCCATCGGCCACACTCTGACCGCTGCAGGAAGCGCGGGTTTGATCAAGGTCATTCTGTCGATGAAGAATGGTGAGATCCCTCCACTCCCCGACCAGAGGGATACTCCGGGTGATTTTCCCATCGAAAACTCGCCTTTCCGCATTCCCGAATCTGCGGAACCGTGGTTACAGCAAAATGGTCGACCTCGTCGCAGTGCCGTCAGCGCATTCGGGTTCGGCGGCATCAATGCCCACCTCCTCGTGGAAGAGTACCAACCGTCAAGCTCGGAAAAACGCAGTGAACTGAAACCACGGAGTCATTTCGAAAAGCCCGCCATCGCAGTGATCGGATTTGGACTCTCTGCAGGCCCGCTGAAGGGACGCGATAATACGCGTCCGGTGCTTCTCAACCTTGATCCACCGGAAGACTCTCAGGGTAACTATCCAGGTCACTTCGGAGTCCCGGACTCACACTGGTTTGGCGAAGAAGGTCTCGATCTTTCGGAAGGATTGGCCTTTGGGAGATTAGAGGGGTCACCCGTTGAATATCGTATCCCGCCCACAGAGATGAAAGATTTGCTTCCCCAGCAATTGGCCCTTCTTCAAGTTACACGGGAAGCCCTCAAGCACTCCGGCATGGAAGACGTCGGCGAGTCGACCTCTGTTCTGGTAGGACTGGGTCTCGATCCTCGTAGCAGCCTTTTCCACCTGCGCTGGATGCTTCCCGAAAAGGGGCGTGCATGGCTCAAGGAATTGGGCATTGAAGCACGGCAGGAGGATGTCGAACGCTGGATTGAAACTCTTCAGGATGAATCCAGCCTGCCCCTCGACGCCAACAGGGTCATGGGCGCATTGGGAAGCATCGCTGCCAGCCGATTGGCGAGAGATCTGGGAGCCGGTGGCCCATCCCATACGGTCAGTAACGATGACCTCGGTGGTTTCCGGGCTCTCGAACAAGCGATCAACCAGTTACAGGAAGGAACCTGTGACACCGCCGTCGTCGCTGCAGCAGACCTTGGCCTCGATATCATCTCCAGAGTCTGCGATGCACGAGATGGCATCGAAGGGCGCTCGGATGCCGCTGCCGCCTTGATCCTGCAGCGCGTGGATGACGCCCGGGCGACTCAAAAGAAGATCCATGGAATCATTGAGGGAACTGGCTGTGCCGCAGCGGACAGTCTTTCCGCAGGAAGCAGAACTCTTCCTGCCGAAAGAGCGACCCAATTGGCGATGTGGAAAAACAGTCGGCCAGACATCGTATTGAGCTCCAGTGATCACCCGGTCAACCTGTCGATGGCAACCCTCATCCCCGGCACCCGGGTCGTTTCCCTGCCGGAATCTCTGGAGAATTGTGGTTGTGCCACTCCCCTGGTTTCCATCATTCAGGGTTTGCACATGTTTGACTCTGCAGTACTGCCGAGCAATTCAGCGGAACGTCCTCCCATACCGTGGCTCAATGCTCTCACCGGCAAGGCTTCCGTCCGTGTCGATTTCCGGGGGCGATTGGGCGACCACGGCTCCCTGTTGATGAAGATGGAAGAAGCCGCGGAGACAGAAGATGCTCCATCTGCGACCCCGCAGATTTCCACAAATGGCAAATTGCCATTCGGATTCATTCTTAGTGAATCGACGACTCCCCTTCATACTCTGGAATCCATCGATCAGTGGTTCCACTCATTGGATCTCTCCACTCTCTCTGCTGCTGAGATCACCCATCGATGGATTCAGGATCATCCACCCCAATATCGGGCTCCCCAGGCGCTGGGGATCATCTTCCGTGACCCGACTTCTTTGCAGCAAGCCCTCGAAAGTGCCCGCAAGACTCCCAGCGAGGTCCAACAGGACCTCCGGGGAGAGACCTGGGAAGTGATCCGCTCAAATCCCACCGCACTCGGGTTCACAGGGGAAACCGGATTTGTCTATCCCGGTTCGGGCAGCCTCTATCCGGGAGCAGGCCGTGAGTTGTTCACCCGCTTTTCGGGTGCCCTGACCTCCACCCGCAATGACGGCGGCATGCTCCATCGGATGCTGTCTGATCCCTCCTTTTGGAGTCCTGCAACTCCTCTTCCCCAAGACGTACGCAAAGAAATTCTGGCTCAGGTTGCTCTGGGTGGGTTTGGTACAGATCTCCTGCGCGGCTTCGGCATCGAAGCAGCGATCTCCTGCGGACACAGCCTCGGACAAACCGCCATGCTTTTTGCCCAGGGGGTCTGGAAGCACCGTCGGGAAATGCAGGATCAATTGGAAAAAGGAGATCTCTTCAACACATGGCTCGGTGGTGAGTTTCGTGCCGCGCGCAAGATCTGGCATGGCGGAGAAGGCCCTGATGAACCGTGGGCTGCGGTCGTCGTCGATCGCCCGCGCAATGTCGTGGAAGCGACCCTCAATAAACAATCCCTGAAGGTCTTTCTCCTGCTCACCAATGCACCCGACGAGGTCGTACTCGGTGGAGATCCTGCAGACCTGCACCAGTTGATCCTCGACACTGGCTGGTCGGCGGTTCCACTCTCCGGTGTCACCTCTGTGCACTGCCCTCTGGTGAGTGAAGTTCGTGATCAATACCGATCACTCCATGATTGGCCCGTCTCAGCACCGCCCCACGCGGCGAAACTACTGTGTACCGCAACAGGCAAACCACTGGAAATCTCTTCTTCAGCGATCGCAGACTCGATTCTGGACCAGGCCTTGAATGGATTCGACTTTCCACAGCTCATCGAATCGATGTGGCAAGAGGGAACCCGAATCTTTATCGAACCTGGACCCGGAGCCTCCTGCTCCCGATTGATACGCAAAATTCTCGGTTCAAGAAACTACCGGACTCTGCCCCTCTTCTGGCGCGGAGAATCAGAAGAACTCAGTTTGATTCGATTACTTCTCACTTGTGCCGTCGAGCGCAAACCGGTCGACTTCAGTGCACTGCTCGAAAATCCATCGTTGATGGAATCCTCCGGTCCAAGGGTTGAGATTTCGGATGGAAGAGGACCTCGTCATATCCCTGCTCTTCCCCCGTCGATGAAGCGAAGGATTCCACTGCAGGATTCCTCTTCCGATTCACAACCAAAACCCCGGTTTGAAGCACCCTCATTCGGAAATCAGTTTCCAGAAGCGTCTGATTCTCCCCACACCGACTCCAATACCTCCCTTAAAGGTGACTATGTGGAAGGGACCGCTCCACAGGAAGCAAGCACTCCCATGGCAACATCAGCACATTACCACGACACTCCTGGGCACGATCAAACCCGGCATGAAGACTCACACACCGTTGGCTCTGATCATGACCGTCGTAAAAGGTTGCAGGCCCGATTGCAAAAAGCGATGGGCAGGCGACAGAAATCCACAGTCGTCATCGACTCACCGGTGAAAGTCGAATCGGTTCCGACTGGGCAAACACCAAGCCCGATGACGGAGGCTGCGCCGGCCCCCGTCATGGAAACAGAAACTGTCGAAGTTCCTTCCGAATCCTCAGGCAAAGCAGTCCTGTTCGATCGCTCTCAATGCCTCGAATTTGCCCGTGGGAAAGTCGGACCAGTACTGGGTCCTGCTCATGGCGAAGCGGATCTTTTCCCAACCAGAGTAAGGCTACCGGACGAACCCTTGATGCTCGTTGACAGAATCCTGTCCCTCGATGGTGAAGCGCTCTCGCTGGGGAGTGGTCACATCGTGACAGAGCATGATGTTCTTGAAGACGGCTGGTATCTGGATTCGGGAAGGATCCCCACTTCGATCGCTGTGGAAAGTGGTCAGGCGGATCTGTTCCTCTCCGGATATCTGGGAGCAGATCTGCACACTCGGGGCCTTTCCGTCTACCGATTGCTCGACGCACAAGTGACCTTCTATGCGGATCTTCCGAAAGCAGGAAAAACGATTCTCTACGACATTCACATCGATGAGTTTTTCCAGCAGGATCGCACCCTTCTCTTCCGTTTTCGATTTGATGCCACGGTGGATGGAGAACCTTTCCTGACGATGAGAGATGGCTGCGCAGGATTCTTCTCTCCGGAAGAATTGGCATCCGGTCGGGGAATCGTTCAATCCCCCCATCGCCCAAGACCCCAATCCAGGGCTCCGATGAATTGGAAACCACCGGCACCGAAGAGTGTCAGTGCGCTGAACTCAGCCCAATTGGATTTGCTGAGGCAGGGAGATCTGGTCGCCTCATTGGGAGCCGCTTTTGAGCGTTGCCAACTCTCTCGGCCATGGACTCTCCCCGGCGGTAAAATGACGCTGATCGATCGCATCTCCGAGCTCGATCCGAGTGGAGGAGACTACCAGTTGGGCATGGTCAAGGGAGAACTGGCCATCCACCCCGACGACTGGTTCCTCACCTGTCACTTCACTGACGATAATGTGATGCCGGGCACACTGATGTATGAAAGTTGCATTCATACCTTGAGGGTCTTGCTGATGAGTTGGGGTTGGGTCGGAGAAGCGGATGAAATCTCTGCCATGCCTGTTCCTGAAGTGGCGGGAAGGCTTCGTTGCAGAGGTCAGGTTACTGCTGAAACCCGGAGTGTCAGTTACGAGGTTCATGTACATGAGATCGGTTTCCGGCCTGAGCCCTACGTGGTTGCCAGTGCACTGATGCTCGCTGACGGCCGCCCCATCGTCGAGATGGAGGGACTCTCCCTTCGACTGGCAGGCCTTGACGAAAACCGCATCAAAGACCTGTGGTCACAAGAGCCCCCGGCCAAACCAGCAGATACGACTCCGGCCATTCCACTGGAGTCTCCTGGAGGCGGTGGCGATGCTCCCCCAATTGCCTCGCAAAAACCGACCATCTACAGTCATGAACAGATCCTTTCATTTGCAACAGGACTTCCTTCCGTCGCATTTGGTGATCGCTATCAGATTTTTGATGGTGACCGTTTCATCGCCCGCTTGCCTGGCCCTCCCTACTGCTTCCTCGATCGAATTGTCGATGTGAAGGGCACTCCTTGGGTTGTCGAGGCTGGAGCTGAATGTACCGCCGAGTATTGGGTTCCCCAGGATGCGTGGTATTTCGATGCTGGCGGCAGTGGCGAAATGCCCTTTGCTGTCCTCCTTGAGATTGCACTTCAGCCCTGCGGTTGGCTGGCGGGTTACGTGGGATCAGCACTGACAGAGGAGGTTCCGCTTCACTTCCGAAACCTCGGGGGCCAGGCAACCCTGTTACGTCCCATCACTCCTGAAACAGGCTTGCTGACGACTCGAGTCAAAATGACGGCAGCCGATCATGGAGCGGGAATGTGGATTCAGCACTTCGATCTGGAAGTGAATGATTCCCAAGGCCCACTCTATCGAGGGAAAACCTATTTCGGTTTCTTTCCGTCGGAAGCACTCGCAGCACAGGTGGGGCTACCTGGGGCCGCCCCTCGAAACGTCCCCCCGCGGGAAGCTCTCAAAGGCAAATTTTATTCTCTGGAACAGAGATCCCCCGGTCCCTCTGAAGAATTCCGCATGCTCGATGAGGTCGAGCTTTTCGTTCCGGATGGCGGCACTGCCGGACTCGGTTTCATTCGGGGAGCGATCGACGTGAATCCCGAAGCATGGTTCTTCAAGGCCCATTTCATGGGTGACCCCGTGTGGCCTGGCAGCCTCGGCCTTGAGTCGATGCTGCAGCTGTTGCAGGAAGTGGCCAGAGATCGGTGGGGTCAGCAGGGAGAATACGTCCACCGCAGCATCGTTTGTGGAATGGAACACCGCTGGACCTATCGGGGGCAGGTCATCCCGGATCGCAAGAGAGTCACGGTTGAAGCCCAGATCAACGAAATCGACGACGAGCGTGGCTTCCTGCGTGCGGATGGCATGCTCGTCGTCGACGGTCTTCCGATCTACAGCATGGAAGATTTCACCCTCGAACGCAGAAAAGAGTCATGAACATGAGACCTGATCTGCACCTTGCGGCGTTCGGGATCGAAATGGCCCCGTGTGTCGTCACCAGCTCCGACATCGAGGAGCGAATGGCCTCCACCTGGGATCGCCTGGGTATTCCCCGTGGTCAGATCGAACTGCTGACCGGTGTTCGTGAGCGACGTTGGTGGGAACCGGGAACCTCCATCTCCCTGATGGCGGCTCGGGCGTGTCAGAAAGCCCTCGATCGTGCAGGCATGACCATCGAATCCGTCGATCGTTTGATCTACACCGGAGTTTGCAGGGAGGGGTTCGAACCTGCTACTGCATGTGCGGTGGCCCATCACCTCGGAGCGGTCCACCCCCTCGAACTTCATGATCTCTCCAATGCATGCCTCGGAACGATGGATGCCATCGTTCTGGCGGAAGACGCCATTCGTTCAGGTCGTCACAAAACCACTCTCGTCGTCAGTTGTGAAAGTGCCCGGGATATCGTCGAGATCGCCTGCGAAAATATGAATCGGAATCCCGATATCGATCTCTTTACCCGCTCACTCGCCACATGGACAGGCGGATCAGGAGCTGCCGCGTTGTTACTGGTTTCATCCGAAGTCAGTGATCAGGGACCCCGTCTCGCAGGATCAGCTCAGGGAACCGATTCCAGATGGCATGAACTTTGTCGATGGGGCGTGAAATCGGAAGACTCACAGACTCATCCGGCGATGCGCACCGAATACATGGAAACCGATGCCATTGGTGTTCTGCAACATGGTGTCGAATTGGGCCTGAATACCTGGAAGAATTTTCTGGGGACCCTCAATTGGAGTTCTGAGGAGGTCGACCGGACTATTTGCCACCAGGTTGGTTCGGCCCACAGACAGGAGATCCTGCCTTCTCTGGGGATCTCTCCAGAACAGGACTACATCACCTTCCCGTTTTTGGGCAACATCGGTACCGTATCGATTCCGATGACTGCCGCATTGGCCGCTGAGCGGGGAGTCCTTCTTCCCGGTCACCGCGTGGCTTTTCTGGGAATCGGAAGTGGTCTCGTTTGCAGAATGCTCGCATGGGAGTGGCGATGAAACAGTTCAGTTTCAGTGAAGAGTATCCTTTCACCGGTAAGTCCTGGGATCGGGGCGACGGCATTCGCCTCAACTACGTCGACGAAGGTGAAGGGGAACCGATCATCTGTGTTCACGGCAACCCCACATGGTCCTTCCATTTTCGAAACATGATCCGCGGACTCTCGACCATGAATCGGGTGATCGCCATCGACCACGTGGGCTGCGGGCTATCCGACAAACCCCAACCCGAAGACTACGATTACCGCCTCAACAGCAGGATCGAAGACCTCGAAGGGCTCCTCGATCACCTGGGCATCGATTCTGGTGCCACCCTGATTGCCCATGATTGGGGAGGGGCCATCGGATTTGGGGTTGCGGGTCGCAACCCCGACCGCTTCAGCCATCTGGTTGCGGTCAATACGGCTGCTTTTCCACTACAGCCTGGAATGTCTTTCCCACCGATCCTGGGACCGGCCAGAGGCTTTTTGGGAGAGTGGCTCATCCGCAAAGCGAATGCATTCCTCCTCGGCACTCTCTTCATAGGAGTCAAAACACGGAAGTTTTCGCGGGCGGAAAGAGCGGGATACAAGGCTCCGTACCCAACCGCCGCTGACCGACTTGCGATTCACCGATTTGTCGAGGACATCCCTGTCAGTGCTGCGGACCCATCATGGGAAACACTGCTGCAAGTGGAACGAAACCTGGATCAATTGAAACACCTGCCCCTGTTACTTCTATGGGGAGAAAAAGACCCAGTTTTCAACAACGACTTCCGGGATCATTGGCTCAAACTTTGGCCAGAAGCCCAGGTTCACAGCTGGCCAGAGGCCGGCCATCTTCTTCTCGACGAATTTCCCGACAGAATCTTGCCGATCGTTCGCAAGTTCCGCACAGAACACCGGGTCCGTGGAGGAGTGGTTTGACCACCGTCAATTTCTCCGTCAATCTCTCGGGGCAGCCGCAGGCAGGCGTTGATCGACGTTTGCGTGAATTTGCACTTCGATCACCGCAACAGATCGCAGTGAGGGAGTTTCGCAAGGGCCGCTGTGAAGAACGAACCTATGCAGAACTGGATGCACTGGTAGACAGAACATGCCACGCCCTCTTGCTCCGCGGAATTCGCCGGGGAATGCGCACCGTCTTGATGGTCTCACCGGGCCGGGAATTCCTCGCATGCACCTTTGCCCTGCTGAGAATTGGAGCTCCTCCCATCCTCGTCGACCCTGGGCTGGGCATCTCCGGCTTGAAATCCTGTCTGGACAGGGCTCGTCCCGAAGCTTTCGTGGGGATCGCCAAAGCCCATTGGGCAAGATTGATATTGGGTTGGGGAAGAAACACTCTTCGCCACCGCTTTGGTGTCGGCTCAGGACCTTTCCCACCGGATACGTGGAACCTCGATCAACTGAGAAAAAAAATCCCCGCCCAGGTCCCCTATGAGGGTCCCGTTCTCGGAAAAGACGAGATCGCTGCGGTTCTCTACACTTCCGGGAGCACAGGACCGGCAAAAGGGGCCATCGCCCACCATGGTCAATTGGAAGCACAGGTCGATGCCCTCGCAAAGTGCCATCGTTTGCATCCCGGTGAAGTAGATCTGCCCACCTTTCCCCTCTTTGGACTCTTCGGAGTGGCCATGGGAATGACCTCCACCGTTCCAGTGATGGACTTTACCCGGCCAGCTCATGCGGACCCGCAGCACCTCCTCGATCTGATAGAGCGCTACAATGTGACCAACCTTTTTGCTTCTCCGGCACTTCTCGGTGCACTTTCCAGACATCTTCAAAAAACCGGGACGATTCTCCGTGGATTGAAGAGAGTGATCAGTGCAGGTGCTCCTGCACGACATGGGGCGATCGAAACACTGAGTCAGCATCTTTCATCAGAGACATCCATCGAAACACCTTATGGAGCCACTGAAGGATTGCCTCTCTGTCATGTTCACCATGACCAGATCCTTGCAACACATGAGGCCACTTCAGCAGGAAATGGTGTCTGCATCGGTTCTGCCGTTGACGGTATCCATCTCCAGATCGTTGAACCGGGTGGAAAGCCTGACGAGGACACCCTTCCAGAAGGTCACATCGGTGAAATCTGGGTTTCCGGTCCTACCGTCAGCAGAGGCTACCTTTTCGATGAGAAAGCGGATGCAGTCCATAAATTTACGGATCAGAAGAACCGGATCTGGCACCGCACCGGTGATATCGGCATGAAAGATACTGACCATCAGATCTGGTTCAGGGGCCGCACCAGTCAGAGAGTGATGACCTCTCAGGGCCCCCTCGATACCGTGGCCACGGAGCGGATTTTTGAAACTCATCCCGGCGTTTTCAGAACCGCTCTCGTCGGAGTGGGACCCTCTGGGAATCAATCTCCGATTCTCTGTGTCGAGCCAGCCCCCAATTCGAAGATCAGTCACGCCCAAATCCAACAGGATCTGTTGAAGCAAGCTGCAGAAAACCCTCTGACCCAATCTATTGAACGTATTGTCATTACAGGACCATTTCCTGTCGACATCCGACACAATGCCAAAATCCAGCGAGAGGACCTCGCACTGATGGCAGGCAGGAAGATCTCATGAAATGCTTCGTGACAGGTGCCGGTGGCTTTATCGGTGGAAACATCACCCGCCGACTCTTGAAGTTGGGGCATGAGGTCGTCACTTTTCAGCGGGGAAACTATCCCGAACTGAATAAAATGGGTGGCACTCACATTCAGGGAAGTATCACGCAAAAAGAACTGCTCATGGACGCCATGACAGATGTCGACGCGGTTTTCCATGTTGCGGCATTGGCCGCCATCTCCGGTCCCCGCGTAGATTTCGAGCAAGCCAACGTTTTGGGTACCAGGAACATTATCGAAGCTTGCAGGGCTAACGGCGTCCAACGCCTGATTTTTACCTCTTCCCCCAGCGTAGTCTTCGATGGCAAGGATCAGATCGGGATCGATGAATCCGAGCCTTATCCAACCAATTTCCTGGCGGATTATCCGAGAACCAAGGCCATTGCAGAGGCCGAGGTCATCGGGGCCAACAGCGATCAGCTTTGGACTGTTTCACTCCGTCCCCATTTGGTTTGGGGGCCAGGGGATAGACACCTTTACCCACGAATCGTCGAACGTGCTCGTCAGGGAAAATTGAAACTGGTACGCCGTCAGGGAATGAAGATCGATGCGTGCTACATCGACAATGCAGTGGATGCCCATATCTGTGCTTTGGATCGAATCGCCAGCAATCCCGACTGCAGGGGAAAAGCGTTTTTTGTCTCCAACGGAGAACCCACTTCTCCAGAAGACCTGATCAACAGTTTCCTCGAATGTGCAGGGTTAAATCCGATTCGCCCAACGGTCTCTCCATTACTGGCAAAGGTTGCCGGGTGGCTGATCGAAAATGCCTATAAATCACCATTCTTCAACGGCGAACCCCCTCTCACCCGATTCGTGGCTCATCAGCAATCCACCAGTCACTGGTTTGACCTGTCCGCAGCCAAGCGGGATCTCGATTGGCAACCGGCGGTTTCTACCTCAGAGGGGATTGAACGACTGCGACAACACCATTCTGAAGAAGAGCCCGTCTCAACATGAATTCATCCACTGAAGGTTTTCAAAACGAAGAACACTCGATCGTTGAGATCGATACCTGGAAATTCAACCTCAGTGGAAAACCGCACTCGCTTCAAAACCATTTGGAAAACCTCGTCGGAGAAGAAAAACAGAGGATCGAACAAGGAATATTCCCGGAATTGGGAGAACGGGCGACCCGGTCACGTCTCGGATTGCGCTGGATCCTTGCTGACTATCTGCAGTGCAAACCTCATGAGGTGCCCTTGATCATCGGCGAACACGGAAAGCCGGAACTCGATTCAGCATCTCCTCATTTTCAAAAGCTTCACTTCAATCTGAGTCATTGTGGAGACCGGGCATTGATGGCGGTCAGTCGGGATTCAATTTTGGGAGTCGACCTGGAACGAATTCGCCAGGAATCCCCGATCGAGGACCTCGCCCAACGTTGTTTCTCAGAAAAAGAGCAGAAAGCATGGCTGGAGTCACCGGAGGATCGGCGACGAGTGTGGTTTTTCCATCTCTGGGTTCAAAAGGAGGCGATGGTCAAGGCCCATGGAGATGGCATGACCCTTCCATTACGGCTCTTTTCAGGAAACCCTGACGCGCAGGCTCTTGAAGGTTCGATTTCCTCTGACTTGCCAGAAATTGGCAACAATCTTTGGCGATATCATGCCGAGGACTGCTCTGGTGACCTTCGGTCAGCCATCGTTTTCCGCGGAATATCAGCCAAGATCTCGGATTGTGACCCCGAAAGTGTGGGCCTCAGTCAATGGTGATGGTCAGGACTCCCGGTCCCAATTCCGATTGCGTGAGCGAATCGAATCCCCCCACCCGAATGAAGAAGTGATCCCCCTCTGAAACAGGAATATCACTGATTCTGGAGGTCAAAAGCGGGCATGGGTTGCCCTGCGCATCAACGCCATCTCCATTGCAGGCCTGCTGAAGCAACTGCCCGCAAGATCCGCTGTAGATCACCATATCTGAGTCAAACACCACTTCATCAGAGCACAGTGAGAAAGTCGCATTGCCACTTGTCGGAGCAGTGAAGTCGAACCAGATGTCTGCATACATTTGCCCCAGGGATGTGGATTCACAACCGGAATCATCAAAGGGATCGGTCGAATCTGTCATCAAAGTGGTGTCAAAATTGTTGTCTCCAAGTGTCACCGTAACAGCACTGGTACATTCATCTCCCAGGAATCCAGCCCCACAAGTGGCATCAGAACACCCCGTATCACAACCCAATGAGTCGGGAGTGGGATCAAGTCCCGCCAACGGGAAGGGTGCAGCAGGCTCTGATCCCCCCGTAAACAGGAATGCCAAGAGGTTAACGGCGTCTGAAAGATCCAGAGAAGCGTCGTCGTTAAAGTCTGCGGCAGAAGCACAGGGCATATCACCAAATACAAACAGGTATTGCAGTAAAGTGACCGGATCAACGAGGTTGAGTTCTCCGTCACTGTCGACGTCTCCGCGTATAAAGAGCACATCAGGAATGGGCAAGAAGATCTCGCATGATTCAGAATCAGCGGTGGTTCCCGCCAACGAAGAGCGAAGGACATAATCCAGGGTGATTCCTGGAATCGGTGCTGAATCGACAAAGCTGGTCTCGAGCGAATTCAGACTCCCGATCAAGTTGCCCTGCCTCAGAACATCCACCTGCTCGTAGGGTAATGGGTTTTCCCAAGTCAACAGAACCGTATTGGCGTTCTGGGTACAACTCAAACCTGTCGGTGTTTCAAGTTCCCCGTCAATGGAAACAACGCAAGAAACCGCCGGGGAGGTAACTCCTGAAACAATCCCCCTCAATGAGTAGGATCTCTCGGTTCCAATCAATGCGCCTGCATCTTCGAAGTACCCCAGACCTCCGGCAATTTCTGCAATCAGGAGCCCGTCCCTGCGTATCTGAATCTGCGAATAATCCACCGGTTCCTGCCAGGTCAAGAACACAGTCTCTGAAACTTCCCCACAAGCCAAATCCGTGGGCCGCAAAACATCACTGATTTCCAAATCCAGAGTTCCGGAAAGAGTGGGTAGTATGACCCCATTCTGATCAGTGACGATGGAACCGATCCAGCCACACGTCAGATCAGGATCTGGCGTCGAAAGTTGAACGACACCATTGGGCGCATTTCCGACGACACGAAACTCCAACTGAGCGAGAGGTGTCGTTGTCGCTGACAAATTTTCACTGAGGATCAAACCCAGGCTGAATGCTTCCTGTGCAGTACCATCCCACCAACTTGCACAACCCTGATCACCACCGACTCCGGCAGGCTCAGGTGCATTCCAGACAAGAATTTCGGGGTCTGGAGATCCACTCAGGGATCCGGGCAAATCAACGGACAACAATTGGAGGGAGCCGGAATCCCAGGCTATCGCATGCTGTAATCCACGAATCGTCTCGCCAGCAGGGTTCTCCAGCGAAAGCTCCATGACAAATGACTCACCCGGTGCATAGACACTCGATGGGCTACTCAGATTCAATTCGATTTGCTGGCCCGTTGCAGCGGAAGAACATAGACAAAGGCAGAGCAAAACGAAAACAGAGCTTTGGCTAAACCCCGCAACACTTTTCTGAAATGGCATGTTGAACCCCTCCGAGATCCCAAATAACCGTATGGTTCAAGGATATCACCGGGGCTAAATTTTCCTCTTCAGGAAATCGTGAATCCCGAAATCAGGTCAAAGTATTGAGTGCGGCACCCGCCCAAAACCACTTCACCTGACTTTCGCTACAGGTGTGACTGCAAACAGCACGATCTTCTGAACCATCCTGATGACGGAAAACAGCCGTTAAAGTGCTGCCGGGAGCCAAATTTTCCAATCCCTCAATGGAGACCACATCGCCCTGGAGAACCTTGTCATAATCGGCAGGATCCTGGAATCGAAGCGGCAAAATTCCCTGCTTTTTCAGATTTGTTTCATGAATCCGGGCGAAGGATCGAACGATGACCGCGCCACAACCCATGAATCGGGGACACATGGCTGCATGCTCACGACTCGACCCCTCACCATAGTTCTCATCGCCAACCACAGCCCAGAAGTGACCGGAATCCCTGAGGGAAGCTGCAATTTCGTGCAACGGTTTGCTGCTCCCTGTTTCAGGATCTTTTCCAAGTCCAGGACTCTCATGAAATGCATTGACCGCACCCAGGAACATGTTTCGAGAGATATTTTCCAAGTGGCCACGGAACTTCAGCCATGGGCCTGCGGGTGAGATATGGTCAGTGGTGCACTTGCCATTTGCCTTGAACAAAAGAGGCATATCCACCAGTTGTTCAGCCTCACGCGGTTTGAAAGGCTTCAACAATTGAAGCCGCTCACTGTTTTCTGCGACATCCACCACCACTGAGTTTCCGGACTCTGGTGGAGCAACATATCCCTCCGAATCGGTCACGAAACCCTGATCAGGAAGGCTGTCCCCTTCCGGAATCGGAAGTTTGATTTCCTCACCGCTCTCGGTCGTGACCGTATCGGTAATCGGATTGAAATCGAGGGTTCCTGCGATCGCAAATGCCGTCACCAGATCTGGGCTGGCAATAAAGGAAAGGGTTTGTGCATTTCCGTCATTACGC
Organism: uncultured bacterium; assembly: GCA_913056395.1. Classification (GTDB taxonomy): domain Bacteria; phylum Planctomycetota; class UBA8108; order UBA1146; family UBA1146; genus UBA12191. The sequence continues at coordinate 24,932 of CAJXMG010000002.1, forward strand.
CCCGGAAAATTCCGATTGAACGAGCTGACGATACTGTTGGATGTCCCCTTTTCCATGTCATCCCTTTGCCACTGACCAATGCACGGGCCGCAAGCGTTGGCGAGTACTGTCCCCCCCAGATTCTCAAAGATACCTGCCTGACCATCACGCTCGACTGTCTTGAAGACCTGCGTCGAACCGGGAGAAACCAGAAACTGGCTTTTTGCCTTGAGACCGGCCTTGACCGCTTCGTCAGCGATGGAAGAGGCCCTGTCCATGTCTTCATAGGATGAGTTCGTGCAGGATCCGATGAGAGCGGCGCTGATTTCCAACGGCCAGCCATTCTCTTTTGCCTCAGCGCCCAATGCGGACACGGGTCTTGCCCGGTCTGGTGAATGTGGGCCGACAACATGGGGCTCGAGTGAATCGAGGTCGATCTCAAGAATCTGGTCGTAAAACTGCGCAGGGTTTTCTTCAACCTCTGCGTCGGGAGCAAGTAGATCCGCGTGGTCCCGGGCCAGAGACGCGAGGTCTGCCCTGCCTGTCGACTCGAGGTAAAGTGCCATCGCATCGTCAAATGGGAACACTGAGCATGTCGCTCCGATTTCGGCGCCCATGTTGGTAATCGTGGCCTTGCCTGTACAGGAAATGGAGCGAGCACCATCTCCGATGTACTCAACGATGGCACCTGTACCACCCTTGACTGTCAGCTCTCCCGCAACTTTGAGGATGACGTCTTTGGCTGAAGTCCAGCCACCCAGTTTTCCCTTGAGGTGCACCGCGATGGCTCCTGGCCATTTGACGTTCCAGGGCAATCCTGCCATCACGTCAACGGCGTCAGCTCCACCCACTCCGACAGCCAGCATTCCCAGTCCGCCCGCGTTAGGAGTGTGACTGTCGGTACCAATCATCAATCCGCCAGGGAAAGCATAATTCTCGAGAACGACCTGATGGATAATCCCGGAACCCGGTTTCCAAAAACCGATACCGTACTTTTCTGAGGACGAACGAAGGAATCGGTAAACTTCTGCGTTGACCTCTTCCGCAGCAGCAAGATCAGTTTGAGCCTCATGTCTTGCCTGGATCAGGTGATCACAGTGCACCGTGGAAGGGACCTGAACCTGGTCCAGTCCAGCCTGCATGAACTGAAGAATCGCCATCTGGGCTGTCGCATCTTGCATCGCCACCCTGTCCGGGCGCAAATCACAGTAATCCTGACGACGCTCAGGTACGGAAGTCAGAGTCTCCTCATTCACCTCGAGGTGCGAAAACAGGATTTTTTCAGCAAGGGTCAAACCCCTTCCCAAAACCTGTCGAGCCTGGTCGTGGCGTTGACGTGCATTTTCGTAAAGCCCACGAATCGCATGAATATCCGTCATTTCAGCACTCCTGCATCCCACTTGAGACGTTTCCCTGAGGGGGTATCATCTACTCTGGTCAATGTTTATTGATCTATTCAAACATTGTGATCGTATCCCATGATGTGTTTTCAAGGGAGTGATTCCAAACGTCGATTTGTTGACAAAGTGCCCGCCTCAACGCACCGAAGTCGCCCAGCGACGAGGTTTGTCAGGGAAAGAGGACTCTTGAGAGTGACGAGTCAAATCGAAGCGGGTAACGTCCGAAAAATTGCCCAAATCGTATACCTTCTAACAGTGCTCCTTTTGATCAGCCCTACACTGACCGGCCAAACAACGACTCTCGGAATCGGCGATGTCACCGCACAGCCAGGTGACCCGGTTTCGATCCCGGTGTTGGCTGACTGGAATGGTCAGATCGCAGGATTCAGTTTCTCCCTCGAATTTTCGGGGCCCTCTCCCTTTCCAATATCTGCCATGACGATTGATGTGGAAGGCACTCTTGCGGGAGCCATCGAGGCGGAATACGTTCAGGCCCAGATCGATTTTTCTACGAGCACCATCATTTGTGGTGTCCTCTTTGATGCTCTTCCGCCATTCAACGGCCAGACTCTGCCTTCTTTGGGGTACGCTCAGGAAGTTGCATTTATTCATGGCTCGATCCTGTCAACGGCTGTGGAGTCAACGATTCAATTCAATCCACAGGACGGATTTGGATCTCCACCCATTAACAACATGCTGGTTTTTGGAACAACTTCAGTACCTGTAGAATCCTTGTATCCGGGGATTCTCGAGATTGAACTGCCCCCGGTTCCTCAACTGTTCATCCGTGGAGACGTCAACATGGATTCCGTTGTCGATCTTGCCGACGTGATTTTTCATCTCGATTACACTTTCCTCTCAGGACCACTCCCCAGTTGCATGGATGCAGGGGATGCCAATGACGACGGTGTTTCCGACGTCTCTGATGCCATTTTCTTACTCTATTGGTTCTTTTTGGACGGGCCCGGCCCCTGGATTCCGTTCCCGAATCCAGGAGAGGATTTCACCAATGACAATCTGGATTGCGCACAAGGGCTTTAGTTAGATTTTCAATTACAATTAAAAAGCCCCGGCATGGGTTCCATGCCGAGGCTTTTTTTCAGTACTTATTCGGAGTATCAGCTCAAATCTCGGAAGAGATCCAAAAAGCGATCTTCGTATAACTTAAAAACTCCCAAACGATCCAACTCCGCTTTCAGAAGTGGAGTCTGACTCCGATCAAATTTGGCTCTGGAAAAAAAGTTTTCCAGTTCATCGATTTCACCTTTGGTGAGATTTCGCTCTGTTGCTGAATCGTACTCTTGTCCCTCTGACTCAAAATGAAACCCATTTTCTGAATCCCAGGGCTCCCCAGACTCATGAGAAAATGCATCTCGCAATGCAGCCATCTTCTCTTCAAGAGCCAAGATCTGACCATTCAAATGATCGAAATTGAGGCGGATCGACATCAAAGAACAAAATGTTTTTAGCAGGGCGCGTGTCGCTTTCGGATTGGGTGAGTGGAGTCCCCAAACAGGAATCTCTGAAACCAGGCAAGTGCCTTTTAAACCCATTTCCTGTGCCGCAAGCAGAATGAGACCGTTCAATCCCACAACACGCTCAGATCGAAGAGGAGGTATACCCGCTTTCGCCAATTCTTCGCCACTGTGGAAATCAGTGGTCCCAAATCGAACGACAGGCTCATCTTCCGGCTCCAAAATGCCTGAGACTGCTGCGAAGGTCATCACTGCTTGAATCCCAAAGGTAGACATTGCGGTCCTGATGACAGACCTCGCCAAATCCAATGGTTTATCAAGAGTCTGGGTATCAGGAATGAATAGGATCAACTCCTGATTCGCAGCCGAACGAACCCTCTGAAAAATCAGCTTTGGAAGGTTCCCCTGAAAAATCAGGCCATTTCTGATCTGAATATCTTCCAACTCAAAATGCGGATCAGGGTTGAGGGCGGAAACACTTTCAGACTGAAGTCCCTGAGAGAGTGCCCTGACACAGGAAGAGGCAACCCCTCCCAATCCAGGCCAACCCACAACCAAAATAGGTGCATTCTTTGATTTGGAGGGTTCTCCAAACGAAAAATCGCTCATAAGTAACCTTATATATCGTCACTTCGAATTAAATAAAGTGGACAAGTGGGGCCAATTGCCCCTCTGCCACCTAGATAGTAACCCTTCGGAGCCTTATTTCAAATCATCGATCAGTCCAACGGTCAATAACACGATTAGAACACATATGACAGGTTTGTCAGTTTAGACAGGCCAACTATCAGCTTCACCAATTCATGCTCAGGATGACCAAAAGCACCCAAAGAGGAATAATCCAACGTGGCCATATTGATTTGAGAACGACTTCCACCGGATCTCTTCCCCGTTCATGAACGACCAGTTCCCTGAAGTAGAGGATCAATCCGAATGCAACAACGATAACACTCCACCACCAGCTCTCGGATTTGAACAGATCTGAGTTCATGCAATACCACAGATAGGTGATCCAGCAAGCCGCCATCGTCAGAGCAAGACTACGTGCGAGCACAGACCGAGAGTACCCTGCCAGACTCGGGCGATAATCAGGTCCATACCCCCGAGCCAACTCCGAATACCTCTTCCCCAACGCCAAGTTCAATGCCAGCAAAAAGCCGGTTACGTATAACATCCCACTGGCTTTGACCAGTACCAGAGAGCAACCCAATGTGAGTCGGACCAGAAAGAAACTTGCCAGAAACAGGACATCCAACCACGGCTTGGAACGGGCCCATACGGTATAGAGGATGTTTCCGGCAAGATATGCACCACCGAGTAACCATGTTTCCGGAGCAAAAGGTGATAGTAGTCCGGGAATAGAGAGAAGGGCCAGTCCTGACAGAGAGACGAATGCCCCCCAAATGGAAGCCCTCCCTGGCGAGATGAGTCCTGCAGCCACCGCCCGCTGACTCTTGCTCGGATGCAACTGGTCATTATGGCGATCATGAATGTCATTGAAAATATACACCCCTGAACTCAACAGGGAAAAACCAAGGATTCCAAGAGTCAAATTGATCGGATCCGGATCCCCGCCGGAGGCCATGGCAAATGGCAAGGGCAAGAGAATGAAGAGACTCTTGATCCAATGCGTGAGTCGCATCAATCCAATGTAGGGTCCCAAACTGAAAGACCGAGAATCGGAGTCTGCTTGTGGCTCAGAAACACCTGTCAAAATCAGGCTCTCCCTTCTCCAAAACGGCTCTATCTCGGTTACCATTCCTGAATGGAAGAGCCCATGATACCCGCAACGGATACCGGTGAAAATTCCGAGCTCGCTGACATCAATGCCGCTGCTCTCAAAATCGGCTTTCACTCAGTGGGAGTTGCCAGAGCCGGTGAGTCACCCCATGCCGACCGCTTTCGCCAGTGGGTTGATCAGGGCATGCACGCAGGCATGAAATGGATGCAATCCAACAAGGAAAGACGCTGCGATCCCACCCTTACAGTCGATGGCGCACAAAGCGTTATCATGGTCACCTTGCCCTACCCTGACGACCCGGAGCTTTCCGAGGGAGCACCCAAAATCGCCAGATATGCCCGCGGCCGGGATTATCACAAAGTGATGAAACCGATGCTCAAGGCCCTCTGCGAGGCTGTTTCCCAGAATGGAAAATGGCAAACGTGGTACTGCGTCGATTCCTCTCCAATTCTGGAACGGGATTGGGCTGAACTTTCTGGTTTGGGCTGGATTGGTAAAAATGGCCTGATCATCGACGAGAAATTCGGCAGTTGGTTCTTTTTGGGAGGAATCGTCACCGATCGTCCTTTGCCTACGACTTCACCGGTGACTGACCGCTGTGGTACCTGCACCCGCTGCCTCGACGCTTGCCCCACTTCTGCAATCGTTGAACCCCGCACGGTCGATGCACGGAAATGCATCTCCTACTGGACCATCGAACACCGAGGCGAGTTTCCAGAAAATATAAAATTACATGGCTGGCTATTCGGGTGTGATATTTGCCAAGAGGTCTGTCCCTGGAATCATCGCCCTGTCCGCATCAAATCCCGAGTTCATTCAGACCTGAAACCTGGAAAATCCGTTGCCTCTTGCAAGGATGTTCTCAATCTCGACAGGGATGGATTTCTGAACATATACGCGGGAACCCCCCTCACGCGCACAGGCCTGGAGGGATTGCAGAGAAATGCCCAACGTATTCTCCAGGAGAGCAACCGGGAAGAAGACCGAACTTGAGATCCCTGAGTTCTCCCAGCCAACTCTTCAATGGCACGATGACCACTCATGGGCTGATTGCCCTGGTGTCCGTCACCTTTCTGCTGGGCCTGAATGGTCCTCAATATTTTCTGATTGACTCTTTTCCCCACCTGTTTCAGTCGTTGTTTTTGGGAGCACTGGCCGGAGCTGCACTCCAGGTTGTGCAATGGCTGGCGCGAAAGACCCTTCGTGCCATCCGTAACTTGAGTGCCTTGCTGGAAACACAATTTGAGGGTTGGACATTACGGGAGATTTTCTTCGTCGCATTGATCTCCTCCATCTCGGAAGAGTTACTCTTCAGAGCTCTGATACAGCCCTACCTCGGCTTGTGGTTGACCAGTGTCATCTTCGGACTGGCACACTGGACCGGTGTCAGGGAACTTCGTATCTGGGTACCGCTGGCGATTCTCGGTGGACTTTTTCTCGGTGTACTTGCGGAGTCTTCCCGGTTCGGAATCCCTGGCAGCGTTGCCGCACATTTCACCATTAACCTGACCAGCCTCTGGATTCTCACCCATAAACCAGGAAGCCCGGAAACTTCTTGATACCACCGACAATCCGCTTGGCTCTCTGAAGCGGATTATTTATGTAATTTGCCCTGATTCCGTGGATATCAAGGGTTAATCGGTCGCTTGACTCCCCTCAATTTTGAATGGATGATGCCGATTGGCTGACACGTTTCTTTCGGAACAAAGTTGAGCCGGGCTTTTCTTGAGGAGGGAATGGGGGAGGATTTATGGTCATCAAGCGCATCGACCCTGACAAGGCTCACGATCTGTTGCAGTCCGATCAGGGATTCCAATATCTCGATGTTCGCATGCCTGAGGAATTTGCCGAAGGTCATGTCCCTGATTCGACCAACATTCCCATCATGATCCGTGGAGATGGAGGCGTCGGCCTGCGAATGAACCCCGAGTTCGTCGATTGCGTCGAAGCAGAATTCCAGCCAGACACCAAGATCATTCTCGGATGTCAAAAGGGGGGTCGCTCTCAAAAGGCGGCGGATCTTCTCTCCGAAAAAGGGTTCAGCAATCTGCATGACATGCGCGGGGGATATGTAGGTGAAACTGATGTGCTCGGGAACATCACCTTTCCAGGCTGGAACTCCCGAGGGTTGCCCACCACTCGAAAATGATCGTTCACTGAGAATTCTCCACGAATCTCAGGCGTCACATTCTCCAGCCTGATGGCCAGGTGAAAGTATTTTCGAGAACATCTTTCTGGAAACGATTCCAACCAACCAGCGAGGGGCGAACCTTACCAGAAAAAGCAGCATGCGGTTTCGCCAGCCAGCGACCACAACTCCTCGGTCACTCAACAGGCCCCTAATTGCTTCGCCCGCGACATCTTCGGGACTCATCTGCCCTGCCCTAATGTGGTCTTCAGATATTCCTGCCGTCTTGAAAAAGGAAGTTTGTGTTACCCCGGGTGCCAAAAGCAGAATCCTGATCGGTTGATCCTTCATTTCCCAATTCAGACTTTCCGCAAAACGATTTACGAATCCCTTGGTACCGCTATAGGCTGCCATTCCCGGACCACCCGCATAGCCGATCAAGGATCCGACCAGAAGGATAAAGCCTCTTTCTCGGTCCTTCATCGATTGGAGAAGAGTATGACTCAAGCGGGTCAATGCCTGACAGTTGAGATAGATCATTCGATCCTGATCCTCCACTGACAGGTCCTCGAATCTCCCCCCCAGACCGACTCCGGCATTGTTGACGAGACCGTCAACATCTTCGCCTGAGATTTCTGACAACAGTTGATCAACTCCTTCGGAGGTCGCCAAATCCGCGACTACCAGGCGGCATGGAACCTTGCAGCGCTGTGCCGTCTCCTCCAGTCGACTCTTGTTACGCCCTGCGAGAATCAGGGATCCTGCCCCATTTTGAGCCAACTTGACTGCCAACTCCGCTCCGATCCCATCACTGGCCCCGGTGACCAGCACATTCATTCCTGAAAGATATGAAGACATTCGATCCCTCCACATTTGGATCAGGGCGGCGATTCACGGCAAATTGACGACTTGTCAGGCTCTCTTGACAAAAAATCCGTAATTTGCGGCAATTGGTGCGCCAGCATTAAGGAGTTGATTCCACATGAGCACCCATGTTCCCGATTTGATGATCACCATCATCTCAGGAGCTTCCATCCTACCTGAGTGGTTCGACGGCACCAGAGCACTCAACAACCTTCAGGCTTTCTGGCAGCAGTGTAACTGGATTGACATCGTCATCCTGCTCGGAATGCTTGCAGGTTTGTTCACGGGGGCTGGTCTCGGCTTTTATCGCTCGACGGCTTTGCTCTTCGGTTCAACCACAGGTGCCTTCATGGCCTTTCAGTTTTCCAAGCCCTTCTCCCATACCCCACTGTTTTCATCCGTCGGAGTTGAACTGGGCCCCCTGGGAGCACAGATCCTCGCGGGTCTTGCGATCTTCGCCGGATCCGTCTTTTCAACGATGCTGATCACCTATTTCTTTCGCAGCCACTTTGACAGAACTCTTAAAACTTGCGATGGAGTTCTTGGGGCATTGATGGGCGGAGGGATCGCAGGTCTCGTCTTTGGATTGATCCTCCTCGGGGTCTTTCAATGGCCCGACGGACAGATTCACCAACCGATTCGGGATTCGGTCATCGGTGTTCCTCTCGCAGAGGCGACCGGGACCCTTGACCACTTCTTTCCCACCGATTTTCGCGATCGCTTCCAACTGACTCTTTCAGAATCATTGGAAGCCAAGGCCCAAATCGTGCCAGCAACCGTGGATCTGCAAGAGACACGACCTCGCTGACGCTATTGTTCCTGTCTTTCTCAGGGTCGTATACACTGATCATGGTCACCAAGCCGGCAAAGGTCCCCCATGATTCCGATCCCAATTGCTTCTGTCCAAAAAAGAGCTTCACAAAAAGTCGTCCGCCCCTGGCTCCAGCTTTCCCTGATATTCCTTTTTTGGGTAACGCTGCTTCCCCTGTCTGGAACTGGCAGGCTTTTTTCACAGGATTTCATCCCCCCCACGATCACTACCGCTGACCAGGTTCTGGAATCGCTCCAGGGAATTTATGACGACTTCTGGGAGTACCAACTCTCGGTAAGCCCCATGCTTGCTGCGGAGTATGGGGACGAGGAAGCTCGGGGGAAACTCCCGCAATCTGGACTGAAAACCATCGACCGTGATCTGCAAAAGTATTTCAGTTTCTTCAATGCGATGTATGCCCTGGATCTCTCACAGATTCCGGAACAGGATCGCCAGCAGGCGGAGATCCTGATCAACATCATCGAGAACAAACTGGATGGAATTCGTGTGGGTGAGCATTTGGCCCCCATCAACCAACGCAGGGGTCCGCAAGTGTGGCTTCCTCGGCTTCACAGCCAACTCCGTTTTGTCAAAACAGAGGATCATGAAAACTACCTTTCACGACTTGAAGCGATCCCTGCCTACGTCAGTGGTGTCAGGGAAGTTCTGGAGAGAGCAGTCAGTGAAGGTTTTCTGCCTCCAAAAGCGACTCTGGTAGGGGTCCCTGAACAATTTCAGGCCTGTACTTCTCCAGCACCGACAGAGTCCCTCTTTTATGCGCCGTTCAATAAAATGCCTGCAGGCACCAGCCCCGAAGAATGGAACCAGATTCAGAAGAGAGCTCAAAGTGTGATCGGCGACAAGGTTCAGCCCGCCCTTGCTGAACTCGCCTCTTATCTTGAGTCGACCTACATCCCCCTGGCGAGGGATTCCTTTGGAGCCTACGAATTTCCCAATGGGAATGAGTACTACAGTTTCTGCATCCGCAAACACACTTCGACCCAACTCTCTGCCATGGATATCCATCAGTTGGGCCTCCGGGAGGTCGCGAGAATCAAATCGGAGATGCAGAAGATCATCAAGGAAGTGGATTTTGACGGGGATTTTTCAGCATTTGTGCAGTTCCTTCGTGAGGACTCCCGCTTCTATCACCAATCCGCAGAAGATCTCCTGAAGGGCTATCGTGATATTTGCAAACGTGCCGATGCCATGATGCCATCCCTGTTTGGAAAATTGCCGCGGGCTCCTTACGGAGTCCGGGAAATTCCTCCCCACGAAGCCCCCCGATCGACGACCGCCTATTACATGTCCCCCCCTGCGGATGGATCCCAACCCGGTTGGTTCTACGCCAACACCTTTGACCTGAGAAGCCGTCCGATCTACGAAATGGAAGCGTTGGCTCTCCATGAAGCAGTCCCCGGGCATCACCACCAGTTGGCACTTCAGGGAGAAATGGAGGGGCTTCCAAACTGGAGAAAGATCACCCATTTCACGGCCTACATCGAAGGCTGGGGCCTGTACGCGGAGTCTCTCGGTGACCAAATGGGCTTTTACCAGGATCCCTACTCCCGATTTGGAAAGCTCTCCTATGAAATGTGGCGCGCTCTGAGACTCGTGGTCGATACCGGTATTCATCAACTGGGCTGGACCAGAGATCAGGCGATTCAGGTGATGCTGGAAAACTCTGCCCTCACTCAAAAGAATGTCGAGGCAGAAGTGGACCGATACATCGCGTGGCCGGGACAGGCGTTGGCCTACAAGGTGGGAGAACTGGAGATCCAGTCACTGGTCAAAAATGCCCGTGAAGAGTTGGGCAACGACTTTGACATTCGTGGATTCCACGACCACCTGCTCGCCGAAGGTTCGATGCCACTGGAGATTCTGCGCTCACGGATGGAATCGTGGGTACAAGAACAGAAGGCTGCTCAGGCAGCGGAGAATGGTACACGGGAAAAATCTGAGGAGGATTAGTCGGGTCAGCGTTGAAAAGACAGGGATTTCCCCGAATCGGCGGGTCCGAGTTGGAGAAGGAAATCCACTGCAGACTGCGCCCACTCCTCCGGTTCAACGGCAAGTGCAGCATCCGCACTTCCAAATGCCCGGCTGAGCATCTCCGTGTGAACCACACCCGGAGAAAGAGCCACAGCCGCCAAGCCCGCAGGTAACTCCTGGGCCAGTGAGCCGATCAGTCCCTCTACTGCAAACTTGGAAGCACAATATGGGGCGACCTCCGGTGAAGTACTGCGTCCCCAGCCCGATGACAGGGCCACGAGAACCCCTCGCCCCGATTCCAGCATCTCGGGAAGAAAGGCGCAGAGTGTGTGGTGAACCCCTTTGACATTGACGTCGATCACTGAAGAGAACTCAGCGGCGGATACTTCCCAGAGAGGTGCACGAACATTCAGCAATCCGGCATTGGCGATGACCAGATCCGGAGTGAACCCTGTTTGCCTCAGATCGTCAGCCCACTGCTTCATACCCGCTTCGTCACAGACGTCCACGGCTCTGAAATGGGGATCACCACCCAAATCTGTGAGCAAAGAGCCCTGCCGTGCACAACCGGCCACTTCGACACCACGTTTTTGAAACTCCGCCACCAGAGCTCTGCCGATGCCCCTGCTGCAGCCGGTGACGAGAACCTGCCGTGGCACTAGTGCATCCTTGCTTCGACGGGAAGTGATCGCAGCAGATCCGCCTCGATATCTGCCGCTTCAGAGATCCTCCTGGTGACTACCGCCGGACCACACACCTGCATGGCCAAATCACGGAAGGACTCCCAATGTCGCCCCTCCGCATCCGCCAGACGCTGATAGAAATTGGCGAGATCGGGATCCGCTTCAGGCCCCGATTCAAGGGCCCGGGCGAGAACACGAAATCGTTCGCAAGAGCGGGCCTCGATAAACGCATTGACGATCAAGTGATCACCGAGACCACCAATCCCGGATCCCTTGGCACAAAGGAGGCCACGAAGTTCTTTGACATAGGGGTCAACAGGCGGAGGCCCCAGAGAAACACCCCGCTCCTTCAGTAAATCTGTCACTTGACGGAAATGGAGCATCTCTTCCTGAACCAGCGCCACCATCGGCCGGTGCAAAAACTCATGCTCCGGAAACCGGGCCATCAACCCGAGACCGGCACTGGCAGCCTTGTATTCACACCACGCATGATCACGAAGAACCTGATCCAGATTTGCCAGGGCCAGAGGAGCCCAATCTTCGGAAGTTTCACAGGTGAGGGGCAAACCCTCCAGCACTGGTGAGTTCAATGTTCCTACTCCTCTTCAATCCTTGAAGTGGTATGCCTCGGGATCTCTCCCCAATGGACGTGGCAGCTCACGGGGTCTTCTCAAGCCGCCGTTGCGGTCGGGTCCTGAAGGCCGGGCCAGTTTCAACCAGTTCTGGTGTGCGGCCCTGGCTTTCTCCGGATGGACGACCACGTCACCATACTGGTCCTCGTCCGCAGCCTTCACCAATCGGACCTTCTGATGCCAGCAGTGCATACCGCTGACCGGGTCTGTCTGAACAGGGAAGGCGAGGTTTTGATGGACGCCACTTTCGTCCCACCAGGTTCGCTCACTGTCGGGGTCATCACTCTTGAATGGCTCCGAGCCCTGAACTCGACGCATTCGTGTACTGCCATCCGGCAGTTCTTCAAAATTCACCGTGGCACTGCTCCAGCGTGACCCGGGTCCATCTTCTTTGCGCCAGCGGCCCATATGGTGGGAACAGGCGATCACCCCGCTGCGAATGCCATCGGTAATCCGGGCACGATTGACGAAATGCCCAATCTCCGTCTCAACCCGCACCAGTGCACCATCGAGGATGTCATGACGCTCTGCATCCTCCGGGTGAATCCATACAGGATTGGCATGGGAGATCTCCATCAGATGCTTGGAGTTGGCAGAGCGTGAGTGAATCATCGTCGGCAAGCGGAACGTGGGAACGAGAACGTAAACGCCATTTTCCGGATCCAGCTTCTCCGGCCCCACATGAGATCGGGAAACTCCGGGAAGGGCCTCATCTGAAAAGCCCCACTCTTCCAGAATGCCCGAATAAATCTCTATTCGTCGGCTCGGTGTCGGAAAGCCCTTGCGGATTGCACCATCCACCGCCACGCCGATCACCTTGCCATCGACACTGGCGAGCCCGGTTTGGGGATCGATTTCCGGGATCTGATTTTCAGCCAGATCCACTTCCTGCCGATGAAGTTCGTAAGCTTCCCCGGGCAACTCGTGAGCCCCCACTCGAGTCATGTACTCCATCGGAGTCATTTGATTCTCTGCGGCTTTTTCAGGAAGGCCGGGAACACTGTTTTCGAACATGTGTTGATACTGTTCTTCAACGGTGACCTTTTCGCCGGGGCGGTAGGGCGATTCAAAGTGCTTGCGAATCCCCAGGCTGCCATCCGGGTCGATACGCCACGACAACTCGATCCAGAATTCGTCCTCTTCCCAGACTTCGCCGGGGTTGAATCCACGGGTATCGTCGCTCGGCTTCCCCTCCAGTCGGGCCAATGCCCTGAAGATCGGTTGCCGGAAAGAGAGCCAGCGCGCGGAGTGCGTCTCAAGACTTTGAACGTCGTGCCTCTCAGTGGAATGTCCCATCGGCAAGACAAGGTCTGCGTAGTAGGCGGTTTCATTCCAGGTGGGAGTCAGGGCGACATGAAGGCCCACCTTCTCCTCGTCTTCAAGCATGCGCATCCACGACATGCCATCCGGATAGGTCCACACCGGATTGAAGACGCGGGTGAAATAGACACCGATCTTGCCGATGCCGTCTTCCACCAGATGCGGCAACAGATGACTCATCTCATAAAATGAGGTCGGAAATTGCCGCGGCCAGATCAATTCATTCCAGCGCTTGCCGGGATCTGGCATCGAAAAGAAGTCCGGCTTGAACTTGTTCCAACCGGCGGGAGAAGTTCCGCCCTCCACCCCCAGTGAACCTGTGAAGGCATTGAGGATCGCCAGTGAACGGGCGATCTGCCACCCCCCCAGATTGCCACTGGCCGCACTACGCCAGCAATGGGCAGCGATGCGCGATCCTGCTCTGGCAATCTCGGCAGCCAATTTTTCGATGCTGCCACTTTCCAGTCCTGCGTAGCTCTCGGCCTCTGCAGGTGTCCACTCGGAAAGGTGTTCAGAGAAGCGCTTCAGGAAGCGATCCACCGTCGGTACGTCTTCGGGATGAAGTTCTTTCAGGTAACCGCGCCAATCGACCCACTCTTCGATGAACTTGCGATCGATCCGATTCTCTTCGATGAGGATTCTCAACGCCGCAAGGATGACTGCGCCTTCGGTTCCCGGCTTCGTCGGTAGCCAGAGGTCCGCTCTCGATGCGGTGTTCGACAATCTTGGGTCAAGGACCACGATGCGAGCCCCACTGTGCTTGGCCTCGATGATTCTCTGGGCATGGGGATTGAAGTAGTGTCCCGACTCGAGGTGGGCACTGAGGAGCAGAATCAACTGGGCATTGGCGTGATCCGGTGCGGGACGGTCATATCCCCAGGTAAACTGGTAACCGGCACGGGCACTGGCAGAGCAAACCGTGGTGTGGCTGTTATGGCCATCGATTCCCCACGCCTGCAAGACCCGCTCCACTGAGCCCTCATGTCCAGGCCTGCCCACGTGATACATCACCTCGTCGTGACGATCTTCCTTGAAGCAATTCTGAATCGAATTGGCGATCTGATTGAGGGCGCTTTCCCAACTGACCGGTTCAAACTTGCCCTCACCACGGGGGCCGACCCGGCGCATCGGCTGCAGAATCCGCTCCGGATCCTGTACCTGGTTCAGCGTCGCCGGTCCCTTGGCACAGTTTTTTCCGCGGCTTCCGGGATGCAGAGGATTGCCCTCGAGACGAAGGATCTCCCGTGAGTCCTTGTCCACCGCCGCCAACAATCCACACGCCGCTTCGCAATTGAAACAGGTCGTCGGGACCATCGCCAACCGCCGGGGCTTGCGCTTGCTGTCCAGCTCCTCTACTTCAAGCCACTTCTCGAAGGGCGGATAACGCAACAATCCTTCTCCGTACGGATCGGGATCGGGCCATTTTCTTTCCCGGGGAACCAGGCCGACAAGTCCGGCAAGTTTTTCGATCCAGCTGATCTTGCTCATGCTGATCCCTCCTCATGCCAGGGGGAGGCGTTGAGGAGCCTCCACCCACAGGTGTTCCCAGAGGGCGATTCCCAACAACGCCAACAGCGCGGGGATGACGGCCATTCCAGATCCGGTATCCAGGAATGTGATCCAAAGTAATGGAATCAGTTTTCCAAGGCCCAGAACCCCTACCCAGTAAATCGGTGCCCGCCGACCTTCCAGAATTGAATGGGCAGCACGGCGAGCGGCTTCGGTGGAGTGCCGTCCATGGACATCCAACAGAACAAAAGGGGTTTCCAGAATCAGGGAGAAGAGTAACAGGCCCTTGAGGTCTTCCAGGTCACCGGGGTTCAACAGCCACAGTGCAGCCGCTCCGGCTACGACAGCCTGGAGACCCAGGTGGAGTGGCGACAGGGCCGACTGCCACATGTCTCTCCCCTTCGCCTGACCGAAGAGCCAGCCGGAGTAGGCGGCCACAAATGTACCGAGGACTCCCCCTGCAAGTAGTAACAGTGCACCGAGAAAAGTGGAACTGCTCTCACCCAACCACCAGCCTGCAACCAGGACTCCGTTGTAGAGAGTGATGCCATAAGCTCCACGGACCAGCCATGAAGACCATTGGGGTCGCAGAAGAACCCAGAGGAATCTCTCCGGCCTCTTGAGGTCGGCGACCAGCAAGACTCCGGTCACCGCCATGAAGAACAGTGCCAAAGGCCAGGCGATGTCGAGGGCCCCATCGATCAGGCTTCGTCGTTCAAAGGGCCAAAGCAGTGCGGGAACCATCAATGCTCCAGCGGCAATCGACTTGGTCCACAGATACGCACTGACCTTCCAGCCCCAGCTGAGAGCGTGACGCTGCTGGATGTCGTAGGTCCGCGTCGGGGCTCCCCGCTCGTATGTCACCGGATTCTCGGCATCGTCGGTCCCATCCTCTTGCCTTTGTCCCCAGAGTGTTCTCTGGGGTCTCTGACTGGCGAGCGGATCGAGGGCTTCCACATGACCTTCGATGTAGTGAATCTTGGGACGGGTTCCTTTTTCCGGCTTGCGAACCATCGTCGGTTCACCCGCCACTAATCGTGCAATGCGGCTCTCCGGATCAGCAAGGTCTCCCGTCACGATCGCTCCCGTCGGACACACGACAGCACATGCCGGCTCCCGACCGGCATCGACACGGTGACTGCAATAATTGCATTTGGTCGCGGTGCCGGTCTCCGGGTGAATATCGATGGCATCGTAGGGACAGGCCTGCATGCACGCTTTGCAGCCGATGCATCTTCCTGGATCAAAATCGACGATGGCATCCTTGCGAACCGAAAGGCTGGCTGTGGGGCAAATTTCCACACAGGGAGCATCTGCACAGTGATTGCAGCGCAGAACATGGAAGGCCCGCTCTGCGCGGGGGTGAACCCCTTTTTCCAGATATTGGACCCAGGTCTTGTTGATCCCGACCGGGTCAGAATGCTCGGTCTTGCACGCCACCGTACAGGCGTGGCAACCGATGCAGCTGCGGTTGTCGATCACAAATCCATAGGAGGGGTCAGTGTGGGAAGCCATGGGGTTGAATTTACCCTTGGGAAGGCCCAGAGGCCATCAGTACGGACCGTCTTGACGGGGAACTTTTCAGCCTGCAAGTTCAGGCCTTGTCAGTTCCTGACACTTCAGGCGTAAATCTGGAGGAGGGAGGAAACCCCATGGCGAGGGTCGAACGTCACTTTCTGGGAAAATCCCGAGGATTCCTGCGGGCCGCTGCAGAGCGTCTGGTCGCAGAGGTCTGTGGTGAATCTGGCGATTCCGGCCCCATCGATCTCAGGGACCGCCTGGTGGTTCTTCCCGGTAGCAGGGCCACCCGCCTCCTCCTTCGACAACTGACACAGATCAGCCACGATCGTGGAGTCGGGCTTCTCCCCCCTCAGATCGAGACTCCAGGTCAGTTGGAGATCCTGCTCATCGATCGGGACCTTCCACGGATCACTCCGGAAGAAGAGCGACTTTCCTGGTTGCTGACCCTTCAGTCCGCTTCCCAAGGGCAAAAAGAAACCCTCGGCATTGAAGAATCCACCAGTGGCAACGCCGCAGGATTGTTGAAAGTGGGTCAACTTCTCTCGAATACGGTTCGTCAGCTCAAGCAGGAAGGATCCAATCCAGGGGCGGCAGCCCACTGCATGGCTCCCCGTGATACGGAAGCCGCCAAGCGATTGCTGGTGATCGAGGAACTGGAGAATTCCCGTCTGGAGCTGTTACGCAATTGGGGAGTCCACCCCGGAGGATTCAGCCATGCTTCCCCCCGTGAAGCCCACAGAAAAGTGACCCTGATCGGCATTCTCGAGTTGCCAGCGACGACTCGGGCATGGCTGGAAGAACATTGCCTCTGCCAGATCTGGATCGACGCAGAAGGTGGTGACCAAAACCTCTACGACGACTGGGGGCGACCGATCCCCGAAATGTGGGCAAATCTGGAACTCGCCGATTCGATCCCCATGATCGTTGCCGACCAACCTGCGGACCTGACCCTCGCCGTCGTTCAGCACATCGCTGAGCAGGACTCCATCGAAAAGATGGAGGACGTTTCCCTCGGCCTGCTGGATGAAGATCTGACTCCATGGTTGACCGAAGGTCTTCGTCGACATGGCATGGGCATCCACCCTGCTGCCGGCAAACCCCATTCACTGACCTCGACGGGTCGACTGGTCGAGGGAATCCGCCGGGTGGTGACCGGAAACACCTTTGCCGCATTTTCTGGCCTCGCCCGCCATCCACTCGTGCTGAAACGACTCCCCACCAGAACAAACCACAAAGGTGAGGAGATCGAAGTCTTGAAAGACTTCGATCGCTGGAGCACCGAACGTCAGCCGGATCAGGCTCAAGACCCCAACGCCCCACCCGCACTCCTCTACTTGCAAGAGCAGTTGTCCCCTCTGATGAGCGACGAGGGTCAATTGCATCTGCGCATCGACCAGTACCTGCAGGTTCTCGGAAACCTTGTCGGAACCGACGAGGATGGATTTCCACAGATTCCCGAGGGAGAAGGGGATCTGCTCATCGAGACACTGGAAAAATTGCGTGAGTGTGGCCCTCAAACAGATCTGCACCTGAACGCAGACAACTTCGTCAGTCTCGTTTGCGCCCTGACGATGGATTCTTTGATACCCGAGGAAAATGACCCGTCATCGATTCAGGGACTCGGCTGGCTGGAACTGGCCATGGATGAAGCTCCTCACCTGATACTGACCGGGATCAGCGAGGGAAAACTGTCCGGCTCACTGACCTCCGATCCCCTGATTCCCGAATCATTGAGACGGGAATTGGGCATCCCCGGCTACGAAGAACGGGTCGCCCGCGACACCCATCTGCTTCGCAACCTGGTCGACGGACGCCGTCACACAGTCGTGGCTCTTTCTGCCAGAGATTCGCAGGGAAATCCGCAACTCCCCTCGCGTCTGCTGCTCCGCGGTGAAGCAGGAGTTCAACGACTGAGAGATTTCCTCGACATCGAGAAGCGGGCACTTTTGAAGGAACAAACCACGGTGTCCACGGAAGAGCTTGCTGATTGGGGGCCTCCACGCTCCATCGGTACTCCTGCTCCCGAGAAGATCTCGGTCACTGGATTCGCCCGCTGGATTGCGGACCCCGTGCTCTTCGAACTGGAGCGAACCCTCCGATGCTCCGAATGTCACGACCGGGATTTGCAACTGTCGCCAATGGCATTTGGCAACATGGTTCACTGGGTTCTGGAGACGTACGGGAAAACCGAAGCCCTGAAGGATCTCGAGGACAGGGATGCCATTCTCGAAGCAGCGGAGTCACTGCTTGAACAATACTGCCGAAAGAAACTGGCACAGCACCCCAGAGCAGCGGTTCTGGTTCAGGTTGAGCAGGCACGGGCACGGCTCGAGATCTGGGCGACACAACAATCGATTCTGCGCTTTCAGGGCTGGAAAATCATGGCCACAGAGATCTCTCTCGAGCCGGAACATTGCCGATTGACGGTACCAGAGGGAAGCATCGGAGTTTCCGGCAGAATCGACCGGATTGATCGCAATGAAAAAACTGGCGAGTGGCGAATCCTCGACTACAAAACCAGTGAACAGGGGCCATCTCCTGAAAAGGATCATGGAAGACGACCGGGGAGAGATACGGAATGGAAGAAACTGCAACTCCCCCTGTATCGTCATTTCGCATCCACTCTGGTGATTGAAGGCGCTCAGCTACCAACGGACCCGGAGGTTGGATTTTTCAATCTTCCTGGAACCACTTCGGCCCGCTCAGTTCAAATCGCAGCCTGGACCGACGACGACTACGACGATGCCGTCGCACTTGCCCATGAAATCGTGACGGAGATCTTCTCTCCAGAGGAACGAACCCTGGAAAAACTGACTCCCCCCTGGGACCGGGCCCTTGCAGGCGTGGTCATCGATGCAGAGAAGAGTCTTTCAGCGATGCTGGAAGCCTCTGCGGAAGATGAGGTGGAGGCATGAGTTTCCCCTATCACCGCATGATTCGGGCCAGCGCAGGATCCGGAAAAACCTATGCTCTGACCACCCGCTATCTGGGGCTGATTCTCTGTGGAGAATCCGCCGACTCCATTCTGGCCGTCACATTCACCCGAACCGCTGCCGGGGAAATCATGGAAAGAATCCTCGACAGGTTGCTGAAGGCTCTCGAGCCAGAAGGACTGTCAGATTTGATTCACGCCCTGAAGCTGGAGGGGTTCACTCAACTCGTTTCTGAACTGGAGGCATCATCCCAGGACGATGCCATCAGGAACCGGATTGAACCCGCACTGACTCAGATGCTCTCTGTTCTCCACAAATGTCAGGTTTCCACACTGGATGCGTTTTTCTCACGGATCGCCACAGGGTTTACCTACGAATGCGATCTTTCTCCGGGTTGGCAGATACTGGATGAAGAGGCACTGAACAAAATACGTACCGGAGCGATTCAGAAGATTCTGGAAGAAGAGGGTACCCGGGAAGCCCGACAGTTGATGCATCGTCTCAACAAGGGAAAGCTCAGCAGTCAGGTCGCTGCGGATCTCGACAGACTCGTCTCAGACTTTCACGAAAAATGGCGTGAGTTTCCCAAGAATGCATGGGAACTGCCCGCTGACTGCTCAGGCCCCAATCCTGCCGATCTGGAACGTGCATGGGAAACCGTTCTCCGATTCGAGTGCCCCAAAGACAAAGCAGGAAAAAAGAAACGCAAACACTGGGAGAATGGTCTGCGAACTCTCCAGGAAGTCTGGGGGGAAGATCTTCTGACGAGGATCGCGGCCTGTGAAAAGGGTCTTCTTTCCAAAGTGATCCAAGGTGAACGAATCTTTGATCGGGTTGAAATTGACGACGACCTTTTCGATGCAATTCAAACCTTCCTGGAGCAGTTAGGCAGTGAATACTCGGCATTGATCAGGACGCAGAATCAATCCACCGGTGAGTTTTTGCAAAAGTACGACATCGAACGGAGCCGCGGGCTCAAGGAGCAGGGCGGACTCAACTACAGCGATGTTCCAGTGGCCCTTCTGCAAGCCAGAATCCTCGGCCAAATGGGCCTCGTCGATGACCGCATGGATGCTTCTGTCAGACATCTGCTTCTCGATGAATTTCAGGATACTTCCCTGATCCAATTTGCGGTCCTGGACCCCCTGATCGATGAACTGGCTGCGGACAGTGCCGGTGGAAGATCGATTTTTTGCGTCGGTGACAGCAAGCAGGCCATCTACGGCTGGCGCGGTGGTCGGGCTGAAGTCATGGATCTGTTTGAACAAAAACTGTTACCCGGATCTGAACAAAGATTCGACGAATCCTGGAGATCATCCGCTCCGATTCTGGAGTGTGTGAACCAGACCTTTGGCGATCTCAGTTCAGCGGCTCCGGAGAGTGAGGATCAACCGGCTGTCGACAAGTGGAGCACGCTCTTCGATGAGCACCGTGTCGCAGCTCCACGTGCTCCTCAGGAATCCGGTCATGTGATATTGCGGATCGCTCATGAGCATGACGGCAAGTCGAGTAAAATCTGCCCCTATCTGGATACCCTCGCCGAAGTGGAAAGGCTGCAAAGCCTCTCCCCCAACGGCACCATTGCCATACTCGTGCGAAAAAACCAGCAGATTTCCCACTTGGTCAATGCGCTGAAAGCAAAGGGTATCGAGGCCAGCGAAGAACGTGGAAACCCACTGACCGATTCACCTGCAGTCGGCCGTCTGATCGCACTGCTCGAGTGGATCGAGCACCCTGGCGACAGCACCCTTGGACTGGCAGTAGAACGATCTCCACTCTCGAGTATTCTTAAAAAAGATCCTGCCAGCCCATGGAGAACGACTCTCGATGAACTCCGGGATCGAATCTATTCAGAGGGATTGCCAGAGGTCTTCAGCCCGATCTGCGATGAGTTGGCAAAGGTCTGTTCAGAAGAGGACCAATTACGGATCCAGCAGTTCATGGAGCAGTTGAGATCGATCGGGTTCCATGGCCTGCGACTGGCAGATCTGATCGAGGGATTGCGCAATCGTTCCGTTCCACGCCCCGGTGGGTCTCCTGTACAGGTGATGACGATTCATCAGGCGAAAGGCCTCGAGTTTGATGCGGTCATCCTTCCCGAGTTGGACTTCCGCTGGCTCCAGGTGATCCCTGGCCTTCTCACGCTGGAGGACGAATTCCAGCCGGTCCATCTGTCACGTTACGTCGGCAAGAAACATCTCTCGCTGGTCGGAGACCCCTACCCCCAAATGTATCAGCAGAACCGTGATCAACGCCTCACTGAAGCTCTCTGCCTATTGTATGTCGCCATGACCCGGGCAAAGCACACTCTGATCATGTTGCTGCCGACACCCCCCAAAAAGGGTGCATACTCTTCTGACTCCTACGCCTCCCTGCTCGTTCAAAAATTGGCACCGGGTGCAGAACTCTCCGCCGGAAATGTTCTGTATGAGATCGGCGAACCTGTTCGTCTTTCAGCCACCGGGGAAAACAGTGAGCGGACCCGAGTTCAACTCAGTCAGCGACGCCCACAACCGAACTCCTTGAGGGAGCGAACGAGCAGGGCTTCAGGAAAAGCGGGACACTTGACCGCGCCGCGACGCAAAGCTTTAAAACTCGGAAATCTCGCTCACCACTTGCTGGAACAATGCCAGTGGAGCGAAGTTTCCGGAGATACTGCCATGGCAAGTCTCAAAGCCCGATTCCCAAGAGAAGAATCGATCCACGAGGAAGCGGTGACACTGGTCTGTGAGGCCTTCACCAAAGGACCATTTGCAGATCTCTTCGACGAAGATCTGACTCGACAGCGTTTGGGCTGCGGGAAAGTGGATCAAATCGTTGTGGAAGCGGAAGTGCCGATTCTGACCCGAATCGGTGACAGGGATTTTCACGGAATCATTGACCGCATGGTCTTGCGCAAGGTCGGGAACGGGGTGGTCAGTGCTGAGTTGATCGATTTCAAAACTGATACTCTGGCCAGGGACTCTGCGGATCTGATCGAAAAGTATCAGGAGCAGATGCAAAAGTATCGCCAGGCAGTACACAGTGGCTGGGGGATCCCCATCGAGAACATCGATTTGAAAATCGCCCATATCAACTCAGGTACGTTCTCTTCAGTGGACGATTCCAGACGGCCCTGATTCAGAGGTAGCAGGATTCAGGGGCAGGATGGGTGCTCAGAACATGAAAAGTGAGCCCCAAGAGGCGCGATTCCACATTCGGGGAAGGGCGATGGTGGACTGGCTCCACCGGAAAACTCATAGAAGAGCAGGTAGAGACCATCAGAGATATCCAGGAATCCATCGCCATTGGCATCCGCTGCTTCCTCACAGTTGATGATCACGAGATCACCGAAAACCCTTGAGATCAGCAGTACCGCATCCGCCAGCCGAACTCCGGGAGTACCATCCGCATCTCCTCGGATAAAAGTCGGTTCGCATTCATCTACGTACTCATTGGCATTGGTATTCAGCAGTGGGTCACTCAAATCGCAAAGATCCGGATGCAGGTTGCCGTTACAATCCTCAACCACTCCTGACAGGACTGCGCAAACATCGGGCAGGCCATCCTGATCACAATCGTCTTCACAGATATCCGGCAGACCATTTCCGTCACAATCTGACAATTGCCCGTTGCTGATCTCACACTCGTCCAGTTGACCGTTCTGATCACAGTCATTTGCGGGTATGAGAACTTCACAGACGTCAGGTTCTCCATTTTGGTTACAGTCTTGCTGACAAACGTCGGGAATCAGATCCTCGTTGCAGTCCGACACCAGACCCAATGTTGTGGAACATTCGTCGGGGACACCGTCCGCGTCACAATCTGCAACTCCTCCTGAAAGGGTCGAACAACTGTCGGGAACAAGATCCCCATCACAATCCGCAACCAGGCCCTCAGCGATGGCACAGGAATCGGGGATACCGTCGAGATCGCAGTCGTTTTCAGCGCCTGAGACGATCTCGCAGGCATCGGGTTCACCATCTCCGTCACAATCCTTGTCTCCACTGACCGAGAACTTCACTCCCCCTCCAAGAACAGCGGAAGTCGAATCGAGAGGAGCTCCTGCGAAGATCATTCCCTTGTCCATGGCGAGAGCCGATCCGAGAAATGACCCTGCGTATCCAGTCATATCACTCTCGTGGACCCACTCCTGAAGATAGCGGTAGATGCGAACTCTTCCCGTTGGCATCGCCTCATTGCCCATGTCCATGGGAGCTCCCACTGCCAACAGATTTCCATCGATGGCAAGGGTTGCTCCAAATCCGGTTCCGGATGAACCGCTATCCGGTGTCAGGAAGGGTTGAAGAATCCAGACCGAGTTCGACCGACGATAGGAAACCACTTGTCCGGCAAAGGGCCCTGAAAAACTGGAGTAAGGACTACCTATGAAAGCGTAATCAGACAGGAGGCAGACAGAGGTTCCAAAGCGGTCACCGGGCTGTGCCACATTGTTGCCAAATCTGGCGGATTCAAACCAACCGTCAGAACCACCTGAGTACAGAATGGCGATTCCACTATCGACCCCTGAAGCATCTCTGCCGGGAGACCCGACCAGAAGTTGCCCAAGACTGTCGACCGAAATGGAGGTTCCGAAGTTGTCCCCTTCCACTCGATCATCCGCCAACAGCCTCTCTTCGAATTGCCATTGGCCCATGGAATTCAGGCGCCAAACTGTGACGCAGCCTGCTTCACCAACATCGGTGATAAATGTGGGACTACCGACGACCAGAACACCATCTTTCAGGGCCAGGCTACTGCCAAAGCCATCCCCATCTTCACCCTGGCTATCGACAACGATGGAATGGTAAACCCAGCCGAATCGGTCCCTCTTCCACATCTCGATGTAGCCGAGACCCGCAGCGCCGATGGCAAGCCAATTCCCATCCGCTGCCAGAGAAGATCCATACTCTGCACCGGATAATCCACTGAAGACATGCTCCAACTGGTAACCGGAGACACCTCTCTTGAAAGAACGAACACTGCCACTGAGGAAACCACCACCATCATCACCGATGGCGCCGACAAACACCCTTCCGCCACTCACAGCCACAGAGCGTCCAACCCGATCACCGGGATTGATCCCGAAGACTTGTAAATCATCTTCCACGCACTGGGACCAGAGTTGAGGTCCCTGAAGCGCTGCGATCAGACAGAGGATCTGAATCGACAACCGGAAAATCCGGGAAAATTGGGGTGGCATTTTGGGACCATTCTCACAGGGGATGAATGCGATCAGAGGGCGCACTGGAAGAACACTGTGAGATCA
Source organism: uncultured bacterium (assembly GCA_913056395.1). Lineage (GTDB taxonomy): Bacteria > Planctomycetota > UBA8108 > UBA1146 > UBA1146 > UBA12191. The sequence continues at coordinate 49,168 of CAJXMG010000002.1, forward strand.
ATTCAAGCCGTCCTTCCGGAAGTGTCAATCCCGGAAGGACGGCCCAATAACATCAGTCAGGTAAGGCAGAGACTAGCCCTTGAGAGGATCTCCCAAGCGACGTGGCCAATGATCGTCCGGCGGAGGAGCATCGAGATCTCCACCAGGCCTGATGTGATCAAGAATGCCTTCTTCTTCCTTGTCGTACTGAATCTTGCCGTTGACGAAAGCCCAACGGACCAGAGTCATGTAACTGAGCAGATCACCGTCGGTGATGATGAAGTCGGCATCTTTTCCCACCTCGAGGGAGCCCACACGATCAGCCACACCCAGCAACCTCGCCGGTTCGATGGTGATCGCTTCGATGGCAACCTGTTCTGGCAAACCGCCTCTTACCGCAAAGGCTGCCTCCAGAGGAAGGTGAGAGAGATCCCGCCCGGCCAGTCCCCAAAGAGCAATCCCGGTACTTTGTGGAATGATGACCAGCGGTACACCGGCATCGTGGAGCATCTTTGCATTCTCAATGCTCGATCCGCTTTCACGGTTGAGATCCTCATTGGCATCCACGCGGGCGCGAGGCGAAATGACGGCGCTGGCTCCGGTTCTCGAAAGAACTCCGGGGTCGATCCACCCCTCCTCGGCTCCTTCAAAGACGATTTCAAAACCGTATTTGCGGGCCAAAGCAGAATACTCGCGAATCTCCGCCATCGAACGGGCACGTACCAACGCCTGGCTTTCTCCGGTAAGCAAACTGCGAACCGTGGCGTAGATCCCCTTGATCCATTTGTCATCCGGGGCTTTCGCTTCAGGATCTTTTTTCTTCTCCTCGGCGTGGCGCTCCAACGCTCTCAGGTGCTCCTGAACCCGATCCATCGCACGGCGCAGTTCACTGCGGCCTCTGGGATTCCTGTAGCTGTAATTGATACTGCTGAAGGATTTGGGACGGATGGTCAGGTCCTCGAGGCTTCCATGAACCAGCTTGGTGACTCTCGAGCCGTTCCAGGTGGCAGTGATGCCGGCGGCCAGACCCATCGTCGTATCGAGATCGAAGGGGTCCTGGCTCTTCTCCGCTTCACCGGAACCGACCAATCCGGAAGAACGAAACGCGACCAGACCCGGATAAACATGGTGCCCCGTCGCGTCGATCACCTCTGCCCCCTCGGGGCCATCCACAGGACCGGCAACGATCTGATAGATCTTGCCGTTCTTGCAGATCAGGGTTCCGTTTCTGTGGGTTCCACCTGTCACGGTGTGAAGGGTGGCACCACGGATGACGAGGTATTCATCCTCCGAGTCCGCGGCGACGATCTCCTTCTTCTCCGGCTCCGGTTCCGGTGCGGGAGGAGGAGGTTGACGGCGGCGTCCTCGACGGCGACGGGGAGGATCTTGTGCTTCCGAGATGCTCTCGCACAAACTGTAGCCACCCGGAATCACCGGCATGTCCGTGAAGACGATGACAAAAGCCAACAGAGCGGTGATGGTTCGAATCTTCTTCAACATCAGCGACCCTCCCGATCCCAGACCACTTCACCGGAGATGATGGTCTTCATGACTTTCACTCCCGGGTCGAGTAACGATCCATTGAGAAGAATCAGGTGGGCTGCTTTGCCCTCCTCGATCGTCCCCATCTGATCACCCAGTCCCAAAAACTTTGCCGGGGCAGAAGTCAGTGAGGCGATCGCATCTTCTTCAGACATTCCATAACGAACCTGCTCCGCCATATATCCAGGCAGTTCTCTCATGCCACTGGCACTGTCAGAGCGCGGCAGGGAGATCACAGAACACCCTCCCCGTGAGAGTGCCGCTGGAACATGGTAGCGGTAGTAGGTATCGGGCAAAGCGCTCATCCCGGGAGGAATCATGACCGTCGCCTTGCGCTCGATCAGTTCATCGACCACTTCATGGAACGCACCGTTGCGACTTCCCGGCAAAACGAAGATCGATGGTGGATCCCGATCCTCCAACTCCTTGACGCTCGACATCGCCGCATCCACGTGCAGCATCGAACCGGGAGAAGAGATCGAGATGACCAGCGGCATGGCGGAAGATTTCTCTTCGAGAATGTCCACCAGCGGAACCAGAGCAGGATTCATCGGCGGAGCCTTGAACTCCTTGGGACCTTCGTCTTTTTTCGACTTGTCCCCCTTCTCGGCTGCAGCCTTGTCCTTGTCGCCTTTTTCCGCTTCCTTCTTCTTCGCCTCTTCTGCGGCCTTCTTGGCCTCTTCCTGCTTTTTGTCCCACTCTTCCCGAGCCTTCTTCGCCTTTTCGATCTCCTTGCGGGCACCATCGAAGGCCTGAGACACGGTTCGGTAGAGTGAAGTAGAGCCTGTCACCGTCAGCGGCAGATAGACCGACTCCTTGAGGATGCGGTTCTCTGCTTCAGGTGCGGTGTGCACGATGACCGCTTGTCCGTGAAATCCGGTTCCGGCAGGAACAAAGGCGGCAGCAACAAAGCCTGCCTCCAGAAAAGATTCCCAATCCATTTCCGAGTCGACCCAGCGATTGAGAACCGTCTGGTCACAACCCACACCGCTGACTCTTCCACCGATCAAACCCTGGCTCGTTCGGGAGAGAACCAGTCCCGCCATCAATGTCTGATTCCGGGCCTCGATAATTTTGGCGTTGTCAGGAATCTCGAGCTGGTTGCCAATCAGGGTGATCTTGCCATCTTCGATGACCACTTCACCGGGACTGATCGTCTCACCGGTACCGGTGATCACCGAGCCCGCACGAATGACCGTGACCCGGTCCTCCGCCAGCAGATCCGAGGAGACCCCCGCCACCAAGGCAAGGATCCAGGTCCATTGAATGATTCTCATTAGAAAACCCTCTTCTCACTGGCTTCGTAGGTGACCTCACCATCGATCACCGTCATCTCGCAGGATGAACGGGGGTCGATCGGGTCACCGGTCCAAAGGCAAAAATCAGCGTCGAGCCCCACAGTGATGCTGCCGAGACGATGGTCCATCATCAGTGCTTCCGCGGGGATTTTGGTGATGCCCTTCAGCGCCTCGTAGGGTTTCCAACCGTAGTAGCAGGCCATGCTCGCCTGGTAGGCCAACTCTTCCTGCGGCACCACCGGAGAGTCGGTGTTGATACCCAGCTTGCGCACACCCCCCTGCCACCAGCGGGCAGCATTGCCCATCAGGCGTCTCTGGGTGCGGTCGTAGTGCAGCTGTCTCGGTCCATTGATGGTGTAAATCGACTCGTCTGCATTGACGAGCGGAGCCACTTTCCAGGCGTCGAAGGTGGAGTGGTCCAGCACCGTACGGATGTTGAATTCTCCTGCAACCATTTTGACGGTGGTCATCAGCACCTGGTAAATCTGGGTGTGAACCGAAGCCACGGTTTCACGACGGAACAGCGGTCTAAACTCTTCCCAGTTCAGGTTGAAAGCGGGCTCGACCTCGAGGCGACCCTCTTCCCACTCGGTTCTTGCCAAGTGGTAATCCCGTGCTTTGCGCAGGGTCTGACGGGTGTTGAAGTTCATGAAGGAACGTCCCACACCGTAGAAGTAACGCTCCGGGTTTCCTGCCTGGGCGATCTTCAGGGATCCGGGAGCCTTGATGACGGATTCCGCAACGGTGCCCTCGGAGGTCTTCATGATCGTACCGAAGCCGGACATGTTGTTTCCGCTACCCGGGATCGTCAATACCGTCGTCACACCACCGGCGCGAGCGCGAATCATCTCCGGGTTGTCGGGGACGATGGATTCCAGCGTGCGCAATCCGGGGTTTGTCAGATAGACGTAGTCATGGAGGTCGGGAGAGCCACCTCCGGTGTGGTTGTGGCACTCGACAAAGCCGGGAACCAGCCACAGATCCTTGTGCTCAAAGACCTTTGCTCCGGCGGGGATCATGATCTCTTTCGATTTCCCCACCGCCGTGATCTTTCCATTTTCGACGATCACGGTGGCATTGTTGATCACCCGCTCTTCGGTATCAAAGGTCACCACCTTGCCGACCTTGAATGCCAGGGTCTCGGCGGTTGCATCCGCCGAAAGACAAACGAGGAACAGGAAGGCCAGGCTGAAAATCCATTGATTGGCAGAGATCCTCATCGTTGGACCTCCTCTCCATTGACAAATACTCGCTCGAGGCGACTGCCCCCTTCGAAAGGATGACCCTTCCAAATGAGCAGGTCTGCTTCCATGCCGACACCGATCTGACCGATTCGGTCATGGGCGCCGACCACCTTGGCCGCTCCCCGGGTCAGCGCATCCAGTGCCGCATCCGCAGCCATTCCATTGGCCACTTCTCCACGGACCCTGAAGGGCAATCTGCGGGCACCATCAGCAGCGGAACTTCTGAAGCCGACTGTCACTCCTGCACGACCCAACCAGGTGGAGGGCATGTAGGTCGTATCTGCAGCCTCAAAGCTCATCTGATCCGGCAGCAACACGGGGATCTTCTTCTCCAGAAGCAGATCCTTGTGAAAACGCATGAACTGATCGAGTTGAACGGCAAAAGGGATCTCCTTGCCGGTGAAGTAATCGACCACAGACGGCAAGGTGTTGAAGCCCCTCACCGACACGAGGACCGGAATCTTCTTTTCCAGTACCGAACGGATCGGCTCCAGAGTCGCCCGGACTCTGGGCGGCCTCGGTCGACCATCATCGTCCTGCTTCTTCCGACGGGTGACCTTGAAGGTTTTCGCCTCCTTGCTGGTCCGGGTTCCGGAAAGATCCGCCGAGAAGGTCAGGATTGAAACCTTGCCCTCCATCGAATCTTCACCGGTGAGCTCCGCTTCGATCCGAGGAGTGTCCGGAAGATCTCCTTCGGGAACTTCGATGGTTCCCTGGAGAGTCGTTCCCTCAAGAGTACCGACGATTCGTACCGGCACCGGCGGTGCAGGCTCGACCAGTCGACCCTCCCACTCTGATCCAGTCAGGGTGATCGAAAGAGTGGCGCTTTCAGGCTCGGGAATCGGACCACCACTGATGGTCATCTCCCAGATTCCGGTCAGAGGGTCATCCAGTTTCTCTTCCGGAACCTCCTCGACCTCCTCCTGCTTACTCTTCTCAATCTTCTCCCCGGCCTCTTTTTTCTTCTTCCACTCGGCGAGATCTTTTTCGTATTTTTCCCATGTCTCGAGGTACTTCTGCCCTTGATCAAAGAGACGACGAATCGCCCCGAATCCACTATCGGAGATTTCCAGGAGAAGCATCGAGTAGTGATCGTCGATCCGCGCTTCACGGCTGTCGCCGGAAGTTTTGGCGAGAACGCCGATCCCCGCTCCACGCTGCAGTCGCTTCGGTGCCAGCAACTGACTGGTCACTCCAGCCAGAGCCACGCTGTGCTCTCGGTCACCGGTCACTCCCAACATTCGATGCAATCGATCACCGGTTCCCATCGAGGCGGAGTCCCCCTCCAGTCCCAAATGGCCGTAACAATCGATGAATCCGGGGGCAAGAAAACTGCCGGGTCCGGCGTCGATCACCTGACAATGCGGCGGGTGAGGAACCCGGTGCCCGACCGCGGTTATTACACCGTTCTCGATCAGGACCTGAGCATCACTCAACTGTTCCTCAGGAGAGATCCAGATCGTCTCTGCGCTGATCACTTTGGTGTGCTGCTCCTCCGGCTGCCACGCTCTCAGGCCCTCGACAAAAACCTCGAGGGGACGGGCGTGAATCTTCCAGGGTGCATCGTTCCAGACGACGATATCGGCGTCCGCTCCGGGATGGAGGTGTCCCACCCGGTCTGCAACTCCGAGGATGCGGGCCGCATTATGGGTCACCCAGGGAATCACCGATTCCGGGGAATCCATGGCAGCCGCCGCTTCACTCATCGCCCAACCCAACTGGGAAAGGTCATCACCGGGAGGGGCCAATGCCCAAGCGGGACTCCCCTTCAGATGCGGAAAACCGTGGGAGCGAAGGACGCCTCCGTTGGGAATATCCCCCTGAGGTCCTCTCATACGCAGGACCACAGGAACTCCGGCATCCGCCAGATCGGCTTCCATGGCGCCGACCATCGCATCCGCCACGAGATATCCCTGACGACCTTCCGACTGCATCATTTGAATCATGCCCTGGAGATCGGGAGCAGCATCCACAGAGATGCGCATGGGAACTCCAGTGCCCCAGACCTTGGCCAGCTCACCGTGAGCGAGAGCATCTTTTCCCGCCATATCGATGGCCTCACGCAAAGCGAGAAGACGATCAACCCGGCTGGCGGGTCTCTGCGGGGCGGGTGGTTCAATCTGAACATCACTGGACGCGGGGAAGGGGATCTCCAGAAGAGGATCGGGATTGTCGACCCGGTCTCTGAGGGAGATTGCCAGATCTGAAGAATCGACCAGCACCCTGCCGGAAGGAGCACCCTCCAGCTTCACCACCGCCCCCTGACCCGACATCAGTCGGTGTTCACCGGGATTGACATGAATCGTGGTCACGCCTGTTTCCAGGAGTGGGCGATGATCGCCGTAGGTGTTGTATCCATCTACCGCACGGAATGCGGCGGAAATCGATTCGTCACCACGGTGGGGACCGACAACCGCACTGGAGGCCGCAACGAGCCCGGGTGTCACATAGGCGTCAGGCCAATGCAACAGCGGAAGATCACCCACCAAACCGGCGGAGATCTGGGCCCATGGACCACAATCCACGACACGGCCATCTCGAACGACGATGGCTCCATCCACCAGCGATTGCTGCCCGGTATGCAAATGCCCGGCGCGAAGAACAAAATCTCCGCCTGCCCGGACCTCTGCCGATGGGAGCAACACCAGTATCAGGAGCAGTAACCCGGTCAACCGGGTCCACTTGCCTGTCTGCATCCTAGAGTCCTCCCTTGCTTGCCGAATCAGTATCCGGCTCGGGGCTGGGGGCGGGTTTCTCTTCGCTCTTGCCATCCTTCTTCAGGGGCTCGGCATCTTCCTGGGTCTCTTCTGACCCTTTGGCTCCAGCTCCCTCTTCTGTCGAACCTTCTTCTCCCTGGGCTTCCTCGCCGGATGCTCCCTCGGAGGTTTCTTCCATCTCCTTGGATTCGTCAGAACTCTCCCCTTCTTCCACTTCGGGGAAGAGACGTTGCAGACGGGCATCCATCTCGCGGTCATAGGCGAGGATTCCTTCGATCCAGACCTTCTGAACCCATGAGGTCATCTCCAGAGGGTTGCCGGTCCACATGACGATGTTGGCCACCTTGCCCTTGTCGATGGATCCGTATTGATCTGCGACTCCACAGATTTCGGCAGCCCCCAGAGTGATCGTGCGTAATGCCTGTTCCTGCGACATGCCGTTTCGAACCAGACGTGCGGCCTGATAGGTCAGAAGATTTTCCGGTATCACATTGCTGCGACCCGCCTGCAGGGCGAAACGAATTCTGTTCTTGCGCATCACCTCGGGAATAAAGGTTTCCTCCACCTCTCCGGTGATGGCATCTCTCTCGCGGTGGATCAGATCGCTGTCGAGAACCACCGGCACCTTGGCCTCTGCAATCTCAGCTGCAGCAAGGTGAGCGTCCCCGGAGAGCACAAGAACCGCCCTTCCGGTCCAGCCCCTGTCAGCAATCATTGCGATGGCAGGAGCCACATCGGTCGCAGCACCACAATGGATCCAGGCACCCAGCTTTCCGCCATCGAGATAAGCCAAATTGCGGTGACGATCGTCGAGGTCCTCTTCACGGATCATCGACTTCCCCTTCTCACGCGCTTCGGCGGGAGGCAAGGGATTCAAATCGTCACTGTTTTCCGCTTCCTGTTCGTAACGTGTCTCGGCGAGGTTTTCATGCCAGCGATCAAACTCGCTGAAGACACCCCGCAGTTCTGCACGCTGGCGCAAACGGTCGTAACCACCTTTGGGTGTCACCGACATCTTGAGAGCGATTCCCGGCAAACGGGTCATCTCATCGGGAGAGAGACCGATGGGATGAACGATCCGGCTCACTCCACCCACCACGCAGTTGTTGCCCTGCATGACGTGAACCGTAGAGATGCCGTTTCTCAGGGAGTTTTCAAAGAAGAAACGGGAAGGGTCGATGGCGTCGTAGACATCGACGAAGGGGGCCACCGAAAGATTCTCGTTGGGAATGTCCAATCCGGCGGGGTTGTGGGCATCCACCAACCCGGGTGCCAGGATCATTCCGCTGCAATCCACTTCCATGGCATCGTAGGGAACTTCCATGTCTGCTCCGCCTACCGCCTGAATGATGCCATTCTCGATCAGAATGGTTCCATCGACGACGGGTGCGCCGGAGACGGTCAGGATCTTGCCGCCTGTCAGGGCCACCTTGGGAGATGACTGGGCTTCTGCGACTCCCTGCTGAAAGAACAGCAGGAGGGCGATTCCCAGAGTCAGGAATTTGTGAGTCAGGGTCGACATCGATTACCTCGGTTTCAATACTTCCTCCGCAGTGCGGGTGGAAGGTTTAGCTCAATTTCTCTCGTATGAAAGTACACCGTCCAGCATGACCTTTTCGATGCGGGTCAAGGCTGAGAATGGGGAACCGTTCCAACAAACCAGGTCAGCTCTGCGTCCCGGTTCCAGGGTTCCCACTTCTTTTTCGATTCCCAGCAACTGGGCCGGGTACTGAGTCACCATTCGCAACGCCTCCGCAGGATCGACTCCGTATCGAATCGCCAGCATCGCCTGACGGGCAAGGCCCTCTTCACCGCGCAGGTCCTGCGCACTGAGAGCCATCGGGATGCCGGCGTCAGAAAGATCGCGGACCGTGTGAAGCCTTCGGTTACGAAGTTCACGGGACCCGGCAATGATTCCGCTGGGTTGATCAAAGATGGGACCGAAGACCACGGGAGTTCCTGTTTGCTTGAGCAGGTCGACCCGCTTCCACGCTTCCACCGGATCTTCCAGTGTGAAGGAAATGCCAAACTCATTGGCAAAGCGGAAGGCGGTTTCGATGTCACTGCCGGTTCTGGCCTGAATTCTCATCGGCACATCACCGGCGAGGACTCCCTGCAAAACCCGGGAGGCTTCTGCAGAGGTTTTGTCGGCACCGGTCGGCTCAAGGCCCCGGGCGCGAAGAAGGGCATCGTAGAAGGCTCTGCGGAAAACCCAGCCCACGCCCATTCGGGAATCGGGGCGACGGGTGTAGATGGAAACAAAGCCGCGGAAAGGGCTGCGATTCCGGGTGCCGTAGCGGTAGGCGTCACTGCCGACCACCGTTTTGACAGAACCGGTTCCCATGAAGCGATCGGTGATGGGACCGCCGGTACGCATCGTGGCTCCGCGGGACCCGATCACGGCAGATCCATCGGGACTGATGTAAACCGTGGTCACCCCCTCCTGGAGCAAACGATCAAAATCTTTCGATCCGTGATCGATACCGTCCATGATCTCGAATTGGGGAACCACCTCGCTCGACTGATCGGTGATGAGTCCACTCTCGCTGGGAACTCCCGCAGCCATCGCTTCGCGCTTCAGCTCAGCGAGTTCCTCTTCTTCCTCTTCCTCATCATGGGCGTGGGCATGGGGGTCATGCTCCGGGTATCCACAGAAGAGGCAACTCTCATCATGGCGGTGAAGAGTTTGTGCAGGACAAACGGTTCCACAGGGGCAGACATCACCACCGTGATACTGGTCTTCCATCCCCAATGCTCGAAGGATCGTCAATCGCGGATCCTCGGTGGGATAGAGCATGGCATCCATCACGTCGATCTTGGCGTTGGCATCGATCAGGCCAGGGGTCACTTCTGCGACCTCCATGACCTCCAGTCCTTCCGGAACAGCTCCGCCGGAAGTGACACTTTCGATTCGCCCGTCACGGACGACGATGACCGCATTGTCGACGGTCTGACCATTGCCGACGTGAGCCTTGCCCGCCTTGACGACATAGGAGTTGACCGTTTTCACGGCCTCCTCTTCTGCCAACAGTGGCGAGAAACAGAAACCAATCACCAGACTGAAGACCCACAGCATCAGGGATTTGTTGAGTGTGTTGTTCATTTTCTGACGCTCTCCAATTCATCCACTTTTCCGGGTTCCGCGACCCGCGTTCCGTGCCCTCCACGCCAGACGTGAATCACGCTGGATGCGGTGTCGAGGGGGTCTCCCGAGAAAAGAACCAGATCCGCTCTCTTGCCTGCGGAAACCTCTCCCGTCTCCAGCGCTCCGGAAACTTGCGCCGGATTGCTGAAGAGGGCTCTGCGGGCAGCGGCGGCATCCATCCCTGCGGAAACAGCCATGGCTGCACTTCCACGGAGGTGATCCGCGGGACCCGCCGGAAGTCCACCGGCAAAACTTAATTCCACCCCTTGCTTCGAAGCCCTCACGGCCATCATGAGGTGTGCACGGCTTCCACCCTCCAACAGAGGGCCGACAACCATGTGCACAGGCTTGGGAAGATCTTTCATCAGATTCAAGGGGGAACGGCCATCTCCACCGGTGTGAATGAAGACCGGAATCGCATCCGCAGACCACGGCAACGCAAGTGCCTGGCGCAAATCGATTCCCTCCGCCACATAAAGGAGACCCGGATCTTTCAAGGCCTCGGGACCGGTCTGCATCCATTCTCTCCAGATGGAGAGCAGTGCGGTTCGACTGGTTGGAACCCGGTTCGCTGAGAGAACCGAGTCACCCAATGCCAGCATCATTTTTCCGGATCCCAATCGGGTGGCGGAAGAATCGCTGTGGCAGAGGAAGGTCGCGCTCTTTCCATTGACGACTCCGAGGGGCTGCGCCACCAGCGTGGTGTAGAGCACCCCGTGGTGAGCCGCGACATCCAGCCACGGGTCCGTGGAGTCGAAACTGCTCCCGGCGTCGAGCTGCTCGTCGACCAGGACGGTTCCGGAACGCAAGGATCCGGGTTTGCCGCGAGTGCCCAGCGCCCCCATGAGATCGTGCAATCCCGGGGTCAGGACCGACCCTTCCGGGGCGCGGTAAACCTGGTCAAACGCCTTCTCATCGACGGTGGAACCGGGTACCAGTGCCTGAATCTTGCCGTCATTTCCGACGATCACCGCCCAGTCCCCCTCCAGATTTCCATCGGGGAGAAGTACCTGTGCACCGGTAATCGCCACTCCGTTGCCACCGGCTTCTGCCGGGAAGGAAAGAGTCAGAGCGAAGAGCATTGCAAGACCGAACAGGAACAACCTGTTTCCCGAGTCCGGATTTTGGTGATTGGAGCGATTCAACATTAGAAGCGCCCTCCTCTCGCCGCCGAAGCTTCCTGCCAGACCACTTCACCGTCGATGATGACTTTCACCGGACGGGCGGCAGGCTGGGTCGCCGGGTTGGCACTCCACAGAACGATGTGATTCTGCCCTGGCCGAAGGGAATCCCGACGACTGCGAAGACCTCTGAGGTTCGTCGACTGGGCACTCGAGAGTGCAGCTTCCCCCGTCAGTTTGCGGGTCATGCGCCAGAGGCCTTCTCCGGAACCTCCGCTACCGATCACCCAATCCATTTCATGCTCCTCTAGGAGCGCAGCAAGATTGGAGGATCTTCGCGGAGTCGTACTCAGAACTCCGGGACCTGAGGCCGCCATCGACGTCGCCGGTTGGTCGATAATGAAGGAAAGATCCTCCAGTTTTTTCAATTCGTCGATCACCAGAGCCGCTTCATCCGCACCGTGGATGATCGCGTCCAACTGGAACATGTGAATCAACTCGCAGGCGTTCAGCAGGTCTGCAGATCGCCGGGCGGTGATCAGAACCGGAATCTTGTGGTCCAGAGCACGCAGGAGGATATCGCTGTCCTCATCGAGATCGGGACGACGGGGCTTTTCGGGGGCCTTCTTCTCTTCGTCGCCATCATTGCCATCGTCCTTCTTGCCCTCATCGGAGGACTTTTCGCCCTCCCCTTCACCGTCCTTGGCCTGCTCCTCGACCCACTTCTTCAGCTCCTCGAGGTACTCCTCCAGGTCTGATTCATAACTGTCGAGGCTCTCGCGACGATCACGGGCATTGTTGAACTGCTCGACGATTTTGTCGAAAGCACGAATGCGTGCGGAAGGAGGTCCTGATGAGAGGTTGATGCAAAGGGCGGCCTCTTCCTCGATCAGCACGCCGTGCCCGCCACCTTCCGCTTCTTCAAGCGAAACCCAGCAGGATCTGCCAGAGATGCCACTGCCGCGAACCGGAACCAGATGGACCCGGGTCACCCCTGAGGCGAGAACCGTTTCGATATCATCCTTGGAAAAGCGATCGAAGCCATCCCAACTCCACTGCTTCGCCTCTCCCGATCCGCCCACGGGAAGGGTGAGAACGGAAGCGTGATCGACGAGACCCGCTGTGGCGAAAAGCCCCTGGGCCGGGATTTTTTTCGACATGAGTGGCACGTCTGCAGTCTGGGAGATCTCGGCGATCCTGCCGCCACGGATCATGATCGTCAGATCCTCGAGAGTCCCGTTACGGGTGGGTGCGCTGACACCCTCCAGAACAACCGGACGTTGAAACAACTGACCCTCTACCCAACCCGGGTAGAACAGGAGGATCAGCATCAGCCACACTCTAGGTGAAGACATATGCTTGGCTCTTTCCTCATAAGTCGTTGCCCTCGCAACGACTCGGCGCTCTTTCACACTGATTCGATCAAAGTCACGCACTGCTGCGGTTCACAAGCCTGCACCCGGACACAGCCGTTCAGCAGACGCGTTATTACTGCGGGCAGACTGCACTCCTGCCAGATGGCAAAACTCCCCCGTTATCAGGGAGTAGGTCCACCACCTGTGGAAGCCGGTACACAGACCGGTGTCTCTCACGTCAAACAATCAGGGCTGATCGCGCGGGGATTCCCCCCAGTTCGCTGAATACCCCTGCTGAAATCGTCTATCTCAATTCCCCCACCTCTGGGGAGCTCCAAAGGAATTGGAGAGCTCCAAAGGTATCCCCGCGATTCATGTCCCCGAATTTCCCGCAGGTCGAATACAGAATAACCACCAGAATCCGCCCATGAAACCTGTAACGTGCGCCGATCTGCTCGCATCAGGCCATTTCCGGGTGCAAACTCGGACTTGATGCGACAGAGCTGTGAAAGCCGCTGAAACCGTTTTCCAGTCTGTCAGCCAGAAAGGATTCAACCGATGAATGACGGATATTCCTCCCCGCTCCGGGGAACCGGGCTCTCTGAGGCTCACAGAACCCGTATTGGCCTTGCTGAAATGCTTCGCGGCGGCGTTATCATGGACGTGACCACAGCCGAGGAGGCCCACGTGGCCCAGGAGGCCGGAGCAGTAGCGGTGATGGCCCTCGAAAGAGTGCCCTCCGACATCCGCAGGGATGGTGGCGTTGCCCGCATGTCCCCGGTCGAAAAAGTGGAAGAGATCCAAAAGGTCTGCTCGATCCCGGTGATGGCGAAAGCACGTATTGGACACTTCGTTGAAGCCGAGATCCTGGAATCCCTCGAAGTGGATTTCATCGACGAATCGGAAGTACTGACCCCCGCAGATCACGCCTACCACATCGACAAGAATCGCTTCAACGTTCCCTTCGTCTGCGGAGCCACCAATCTGGGTGAAGCCCTTCGTCGAATCGGCGAAGGTGCGGCCATGTTGCGCACCAAGGGCGAAGCAGGAACCGGTGATATCACCGAGGCCGTGCGTCACCTGCGGGCGATTCACTCCGAAATCCGCCGCCTCACCACTGCTCCCGAAGAGGAGTGGATGACTCTCGCCAAGGATCACGGTGCTCCCTATTCCCTCGTATGCCAGGTGGCAAAGGAAGGCCGACTCCCGGTCCCCAACTTTGCGGCCGGTGGTATTGCCACCCCTGCCGACGCAGCACTGGCAATGCGCCTCGGCGCAGAAGCGGTCTTCGTTGGCTCAGGGATCTTCAAATCGAAGGATCCCTTGCGTACCGCCAAGGCCATCGTTCATGCCACCGCCCACTTTGAAGATGCGGCTGAACTCGCCAACGCCTCCCGAAACCTGGGAGAAGCGATGCCGGGAATCGATGCCAGCAAGCTCTCGGAAGCGGAGCGTCTTCAGGATCGCGGCTGGTAAACCTTGGCCACTGTTCAGGCCGCTGTTCTCGCCCTGCAGGGATCTGTGGAACCCCACCTCAGATCCCTGCATGCCGCGGGTGCGGAACCCATCGAAGTCAGAAAGCCCGCAGAGTTGGACGGGATTACCCATCTGGTGATCCCCGGTGGCGAAAGCACCACCTTGCATCATCTGCTCAAGATTCATGGTCTTGACCAGCAGATTCCCGAGCGGGTTCGCGCAGGTTCACTGGCCCTGTTGGGCACCTGTGCAGGTGCGATTTTGATGGGCAAGAATCCGGAACAGGCTCCACCCCGTTTTGAACTGATCGATGTGGATGTCGACCGCAATGCCTATGGTCGCCAGATCCACTCCTTCGTCGGGGAGATCGAGTGGCAATCGGGACCCGGTCCCGGCACGGGTGAAGGGGTCTTCATCCGCGCTCCGAAATTTGTCCGTATCGGTGAAGGGGTCAACGTCATCGCCCGCAGGGAAGATGAAGTGGTCGCAGTTCAACAGGACCGTTGCGTCGCCTGCTGCTTCCACCCTGAACTCACCACCGATCCCCGCCTCCACCGCTGGTTTCTGGGGATCTGATCCCCACCCCCTCTCCGTTTGGGAGAGTCATTTTTCCTCCCGGACCACGATTCTGCCCAGACACGCCTGATATTCACTGGATCAGGAACCGCTGACACCGGACTATGCATTCACGGGAAATCCTTCTGATTCAGGGATGTGGGCGAGGAGATTTCGATGAATGAACCGGTCAAGACGGATTCCAATCCGCGAATCGGCATCTTTGGTTGGGGAGTGATCGCTCCCGGCTGTGACAGTGTCGACACCTTCCGTGAAAAACTTTACGCCGGAGGTTCGTGGCTCGAAAAGTTTGAGGACTTTGGTCCCAGCAATTTTCTCGTCGGAGACCCTGACTTTGACTTTGAAAAGTATCACTCCTGGATCGATGACCGCTTCCCCCCCAATCGCTTTGGTCAACTTCAGAGCAAGATGGGTGACCCGACCCTGATGGCGGTGGGCAGTTTCATTCAGTCCCTCGAGCAGAACCCCGGAATCGAAAAGACACTTCAAGACCTGGGCAATGCAGCCCATGTATACGTGGGTACCGGTCTCGGTGATTTGCCCACCATCTCCGAAGTAGCCCTCACCGCAGATCGCGCTCAGGCCCGTTGGGATGAGTTCTGGGCAAGTCCGGAAAACTGTCCTGCCAGAGCGGCTTTCACTGCCGGGGATGCGGATCCTGAAACGCTGGAAGGTCTGCCCGAGGATCCGGACACCGTCGCCCCCGAGGCCCGGGAAGATGCTCGCAGAGCCTGGAACCGGTATTGGGCGGAAAAATCGAGCCGCCTCGCAGAGTACCTGGAAAAAAGCCGGGAGATTGAAGGCGAAAGTATTGAGGGTGAGGTTGAGAGCAACAAGGCCGCGGTGATCCGTGGCAAGATGAAGAAGGCTGCCCAGTTACGAAAAGACTGGGGAGTCCCCCTCGAACCCTGGAATGCTGTTTCGCCCAATCTTCTGTGGAATATTCACAGTTCCGTAGCTACACAGATCACCATGATGGGCAAGATCACCGGGCCCAGCTTCTCCCCGGTGGCAGCGTGTTCTACCTTTGGGGTCGCCCTCAAACTGGGAATGGACGCCATTGCCCGCGGTGAAGCGGAAGCAGTCGTCGTCGGTGCTGCAGATCCTCCGCCACACTCCATGGTCGTGGGTGCGTTCAATGCCGCCCGCGTGCTTTCCAATGATGGTGAAGTCTCCAAACCGCTGACCGGTTTGCGTGGTACCCACATCAGTGGAGGCTCCTGTATCTGGATCATCGGTGACCTCGAAAAGATGCAGGCCCGGGGCTTCAAACCCCTCGGAATGGAACCGGTGGGAGTCGGTCTCACATCGGATGCCGACCACATCATCACCCCGAGTGAAGAAGGGCCGACTGCTTCGATTCATTCCGCCCTCGAAGCCGCATCCGCGAGTGCAGAATCGGTCTCGACCTGGGACCTTCACTGCACTGCAACTCCCGGCGACTACCTGGAAGTTGAAAATGCACGCAAACTTTTCCCCGAACACATCCTGATGACCGCCCGCAAGGGTACCTTCGGTCACGGCATGGGTGTCTGCGGTGGCTGGGAATTGACGGCACAAATGCTTGCCGGAGAATCGGGACAAATCGCTCCCACATCTCTCACCGAGGCAGAATTGAATTCACAGATCTCCGAAGTCCATCGGAACTTTACCGGAAAGGAATCCGTCCCCCTGCCAGAGGGACTCTCCGGGAAACTCTCCATGGGTGTCGGTGGCATCAATGCGTGCGTGATCTGCCGTCCCCTCGACTGACCCGTTAAGCGCGCCCGGGAAGCGTAAAGATCGGTACATTTCTCTTTAAAACCGTCAAATAACGCGGATAAAGCCAACGGTTCGCTTCAGATACGATCCAAACCCGCTTCCGAAGGCCCCATCGATGGGCTAATCTGACTCTTTCATTCAGGATCCGTATTTGTCCCAAAGGCGGCTCCGGTGATTTTCGTCCTCCCAAAGAGGACTGTTCAATCCTCACGGATCAAACCCCAGCAAGGAGAACCCATGAAGTCATCTCTGACAGGGATCCTGTTTCTGTGTCTTTTGATGTTCGTTGCGACCCCTTTCCTTTCTGCGACCGAAAAGGCCGCCGAAGGTCTTTCCTGGGAAACGGATATTTCCGTTGCCATGGAGAAGGCGAAAAAGGAGGGCAAGGACATCCTGATCAACTTCACCGGCAGTGACTGGTGCGGCTGGTGCAAAAAACTTGACAGCGAGGTTTTCTCCAAGCCGGACTTCGATGCCACGGCAGGCAAGCAGTTCATCTACCTTTACCTGGATTTCCCCCAGGCTGAAGAGCTGAAGGCCAAAGTGGTTGACCCCAAACTGAACGACAAGCACCGCGATGAGATGGGGGTCAATGGTTACCCCACCATCATGCTCACCGATGCCATGATGCGCCCCTACGGTCGTACCGGATATCTTCCGGGTGGACCCGAAGCTTACCTCAAGAATCTTGAGGAGTTGCGTACCGAAGGTGACAAGCTGAAGAAGATGCTTGCCGCTGAAGATGCGGAAGCCGGCAAGATGCTTGCGGACGTTTTTGGCGTGATGACCAAAAACGAGCTTCTCGGATACCCCGGATACTCCAAGTATCTGGAGATGGCTGAAAAGTCTGACAACGCCGACCTGAAAAAATTGGTCGCCGCCCACAAGGCCGGCATGCGTCTCAAGGAGTTGATGAACACCCGCGAGCCGGACTTCCCGACACTGGTCGCTTTCCTGACCGAGAACCCGGACGTCACCGGACCGGATGCCCTCAATGCTCTCTGGTTTGCCCACCAGTGGTTGGCCGAGCAGGATCGCAGGGACGAGGCCAAAGCTTTCCTGAATCGCATGCTCAAAGATCCTCTGGTCGCCGACAATCCGCAGGGCAAGCAGATGATCGAACAGGCCATCCACAATCTGGACCATCCCGATGGAAACCATGACCACGATGGTGACGGAGTGCCCGACCACTAGGCCGGTCTCCCGAACAAGTTGAAACGGAGGGTGGATCCCCGGTGATCCACCCTCCGTTTTTTTGTGCCTGATCCACAAATTGGATCACTTCTGCCCTTAAACCGACTGATCAGCATTCTCGAAATTGAGCCCAGTCGTTATGATCGGAAGCAGAAGAGGGGGCAGTACTTTGGCCAGGGACACCAAGCCCAAACCAGGATGTGAAGGATTTCGCCGATCCGGCAACCGGACCCCCGGTCGTTCGGGAAAGCGACGGGCATGGGTTCTCGGATTTGTCCATCTCCTCATCGCAGGCCACCTGATTCACTGGTGGATCACGGGGCGCACTCTCTCCCCCATCGAACCTTCAGAGAGTATGTACACCCTCGAAAATGGTCAGGTGAATGCGGGCTTCATCTTTTTTGTAGTCGCCATCTTGTCGACCGCAGTACTGGGTCGCTGGTTCTGTGGCTGGGCATGTCACATGGTGGCGCTCCAGGACCTGTGTGGCTGGATGATGAAAAAGGTTGGAATCACTCCCCGCCCCTTCCGCAGCCGTCTGCTCTCCTGGGTCCCCTTCATTCTCGCCTTCTACATGTTTCTCTGGCCCACCTTCAAACGGGAAGTGTTTCCCATCGTTGAATCATTCCTTCCGGGATTGACCACATGGTTCGCTCCTGTGAAAGCGTGGCCAGGATTCAGCAACCACCTCTTCGTGGAAGATTTCTGGGCCACATTCCCCTCGGTCATCGTCTCGATTCCGTTCTTTCTGATCTGCGGATTCGTCGTCGTCTACCTGCTGGGGGCCAAAGGTTTCTGTACTTACGGGTGCCCTTATGGAGCCTTCTTCAATATCGCTGACCGCGTCTCACCGATGCGCATCGTCGCAGATATGTCAAAGTGCGAATCGTGTGGATTGTGCACGGCACACTGCACCTCCAATGTACAGATCTCCCGTGAGATCCGTGTTCACGAGCAGGTGGTCGATCCGGGCTGCATGAAGTGCCTCGACTGCGTGGATGTCTGCCCCAACAGCGTGCTTTCATTCGGTTTGGGAAAGCCGGGACTGTTGGCGAGCAAAGGCCCTGAAGCCAAAAAAATCGCCCGAAAATCCCATCTCTCCTGGGGTGGTGAACTGGCACTCGCATTGGTGTTTGCCCTGAGCTGGTTCAGCTGGCGAGGTGTTTACGAGCAAGTCCCCCTGCTGATGGCCACCGGTATCGCCTTGATGGTGACTTTTCTCTGTTGGAAAGGGTTCCAGTTACTGAGCGAGAAAGATGTCTCTCTCCAGCAGCAGCCCCTTCGGCGATCCGGGAAGTGGACTTCCTCCGGCAAGTGGGTTCTCGTCTCTGCTTTCCTCTGCCTGACGATGACGGTCTCTGCAGGGAAATCCCGTTGGGACCTCCAACAGTCCTCCCAATGGATGGAGAAAGCGGCGGTCAATCTGGATCAGGTCTTTTTGCCTGGCAAACCGCCTGTTCCAGCAGAAGCCATCGCCGCCGCTGAAAATGCACTCGGGTTTTTAAAGTCGCAGCTCTCTGTCACCCGGGGAGGATTCGCCCTCTTTGAGCCGGAAGGAACCCGTCTCGAAGAACGACTCGGTTACATGAGTGCCGTATCCGGGGACCTGACGGCGGCCAAACGCTGGTGGAGCAGCGCCCTCGATGAACCTCTCGAACCGAGCCACGATCTGTTGTTGCGCTATGGCCAGTTGATTGAAAAACAGGATGGCCCGAAAGCCTTGGCTGACTGGCTGAACTCCTCCAGGGATCGCTGGGGGTTACTCCCCCCCCTCGTCACACTTCGGGGAATTCTGGCGCAGAAACAGGCCACCGCCTCTGTTCAGAATGGAAGCTACTATGCTGCAGCCCTGCATCTGGAAGCGTTGATCCCCTGGATCGGACCTAACCCCGGCTTGCTCGAAGACATGGGGCGACTGCTCGACTCAGCAGTCCCGAGTCAGGAAGTTGACGAGATGCGTCTGCGCCTCAACCAACTTCGGTCCAACAATGTCGCCCCGGGATCCCCTTCAGGAGTGATTCAGGAAGCAGGAGTGATTCAGAAAGCAGGAGTGATTCAGGAAGACTGATCTTCCCCCGTCAGTTTCAGGTAGGCCTGCTCAAGGCTCGCACCTTCACGCACTTCATGGGGAGGCTGACCCTTCTCTATCAGAAAACGGTACAACTGGGACAAGGCCCCATTCAAGCCATCTTCCTGATCCGCATTCAGACTAACCGTCAATTGGTGATCGCTGAACTCCACTTCATTGACGTGGCTCAACTGCTTCACCTCAACGACCAATTCCACCTCCACCTTTGCATCGAGGTGAATCTCAAAGCGACGCGCCCGCCTTGTGACCTCTTCCACGGTGCCACTGGAAATCAACTCTCCACCAACGATCACACCGACCGAATCGATGAGGTCCTGTAGCTCCAAAAGGTTGTGCGAGGAAACGATGACCAGCGATCTTTCCGCCAACTCGCGCATCAGATGACGAATCTGTCGTGCGTTGGCGGGATCGAGACCCGCTGTCGGCTCATCGAGAAGGACAATTTCAGGCTCGGCGAGGATCGCCTGAGCCACACCCAGTCTCTTGCCCATTCCATGGGAGAGAACAGCGGCTCCCCTGAAAAGCTCGGTCTCGAGGCCCACCCGCTGCATCACTTCGCGAACACGCTGTTCCGCCACTTCCCCCTGATAACCATCCAGTTTCAAAAGAAAGAGAAGTTGATCAAAGATGGAGATATCCCTGGCGAAGATGGCGTCCTGGGGCATGACGCCCACTCGACCCATGAGGGCAGAAGCGACGGGGCTCGACTCCCCCAACACCGAAATCGTTCCCTTCTGCAAAGTCAGGAACCCGGCGATCAGGGAAAACAGTGTGGTCTTGCCCGCACCATTGGGCCCGACCAGTCCGACGATTCCTTTTTGGGGCAGAACCCAATCGATGTCTTTCAGGGCCTGCTTTTCACCAAAGTGATGACTCAAGCCGCGGATGTGAATCGCTTCACCATTGGTGACTTCAGAAGAGTTGCTCAAAGGTCAGCCCTCCGGAATCTCCATGCCGCGAGAGTCATGAACAGAAGACTGTGTCCCATTGAATATGCCACGGCTTTGAAGACCTTGTCTCCATCCGGAGAGAGCAGTTCATGGGAGTATCCCCAGGGTAGCAGATACAGAAGATTGCCGAGGGGGTCCCATGCCTCCTGAAGACTGAGTGCCAGCAACGGTGTCCCCACCGTGGCTCCCACTGCCGCCAGAAGAGCGACCATCGGTACGCGGAAGACCGCAGAACACAAAACTCCAAGGGAGACATAGGGAGTCGCCAGACAACACAGGGAAAAAAAGCAACGCCCCGCCCACGGCACCATCGATTCAGTCGCCTCCGGTGGCAACATGATCGACAGATAGACCACCACTGAGAACAAGAGCAGCAATATCAATACCCAGGACAGAATCAGTGTCCCCAGCCAGCGTCCCACCAAAAGGGACAGGCGGCTGGTTCGGGGAAGGAGATAGCGAACCGTTCGGTGTTGGACATCGCTGGAGATGGCGGTGAAGGACCCCAGCGGTAAAAGGAGTGGCAACACCACTCCCAACAGTAAAACCGTGATCGACAGCAACATCGGATTGTCCTGAATCAGATATCGTGCCCACATTCCCAGATCGATCAGGTCTCCGGAATCCATTCGAGAAAGAATGTCCGTATCCGGTGGACCATTTTCATCTTCCCCACCCATACGCAAACTGGCGGTGGCAAGGGCAAATCCTATGGCCTTGCTTGCGGATTCCCTGAACTCTTCCGCTGTCGTAAAGCCCAGCTCCACAGGAGTGATCGAGAGGTTTGCCAGTGAAAGACCGATCAGAATCGTCAGAAAGATGAAGGCGACCCCCGAGCCGGTCCGCAGGGAGTGAATGATCAGTTTTTGTGCATGGAGAAGGACATGACGAATTGGAATCATCCGGTTTTCCCCTGCGCTTGAAGAAAGTCACGGCGAAAGATCACATGGAGCATGAAAATCAGGAAAAGGGGATAGAAGATTTGTCGGGCAATGGAGAGTCCATTACCCCTGAGGAATGTTTGTGGCAACCATTCGATGCTCAGAATGTAAAAGGCAGCCAAAGCGATGCCGCCAAGGGTGCCGAGCCAACGCCCGATCAAATTGCTGCGCTTCAACAAACCCCATATCGAAACCAGAAGCAGCAGTGTTGCTACCAATCCGATCACGGCAAGGATTTGCAAATCCATGGGAGTGAGTCCCTCATCGAGGAGAGACTGCAGATACTCGCGACGCCAGCCCCGGCCTCGCACCTCACCCTCTGCCACCTCCATGAGGTCATAGGAGGTCATAAATCGCTCAATCGTCGTTCCGCCGACGGCAAGAGCGAAGAACCCATTGAGAACCGAAAGGGCTGTCAGCCCACCGGGACGGTCACTCGCTGCCAACGGTATTTTCCCCGAGGAGCATCCGCAATTCGGAAACGTGTTCAGATTCCAGGGCCACCTGTTGACGGGCGAACTCCTCGAGAACCACGTCCCCACTACCCTCTACCACCTCGAGAAACTCCTTGTACGCATCCAGAGCCGCCTGCTCAAAGAGAAGGGCCGTTTGAAGTGCTTCGATGCCCGTACACTTTTCACCGGTCAACTCGAGATTGATTTTTGGCTGGGGGGTTCCCCCCACCTGAAGAATCTTCTCGGAGACCTGTTGGGCATGCTCGACCGTTTCTTCATGATTTTCCTGAAGCACCTTTTGGATGACCAGTCGATCGATCCCCTGGACCAGTGTGCCCAGATGCAGATATCGGATTGAAGCTTCCAGCTCTTCCGCCAACAACTCATTCAGGCGGCTCAGAGCAACCTCACGGGAATATTCACTCATCGTCTTTATCCTTGCTTTGCTCTTCAGAGCTGCTCTGCAATCGCTCGGAGATGGTCTCGATCTCTTTTCCCGGGAAAGCCTCAACCCGGCCTTCGCGGATACTGTCTTCGAGAGCGTTCACTTGCTGTTCACGATCCGAAGAAGAATCCGAAGCATCCTCTCTTCGATCGATGTAGATCGCCAGCGCCTCAGCGGTCAGATCGCTGACCAGGTGCTCAATCTTGCAGGCGTCCATTTCCGCCAGATCCGCAGGCAGACCGAGGGATTTTTCCAAAAACGCCTGAAACAGGACCCGCTTGGTGTGAATCCCCCGCGCAATCCGCTGGCCTTCATCAGAAAGCCCCAAATGCTTGTGCTGGTCTTCCACCACCAGCCCTCTTTGCCGGAGCCCCTTGAGGGAGACGGAGACACTTCCGCGGGTGATGCCCAGTTTTCGGGCGACATCCGACACTCGGGCATACCCCTGATCTTCCAGGAGTTGCTGAATCGCCGTCAAATGGTGGGCAGCAGAATGACTTACGGGGTTCTGGTCGAACTCTCGCCAATCCATTCGCGTCTCCTCCTCTTGTTTGGGTACCCAAACGGGTTGATGAGCACTCAAACAGCATGTAAAAATAGGCCTGCTGAGCACCGTGTTCCTGGATCTGCAGATTAATGCCCGATTCACGTAAGGACAAGTGTTCGTAATAGTTGCGAGGCTCACTTGAGCCTTCATCTCAGGACTTTCGAACTGGAGATCCATGCAAACCGGTAACCCCAGCCCAGAAAAGAGTGCGCGACCCTCGCTGGAACAGGCGGCTCTCAGCACGTCTGCCCAGGTCAGATCACTCTTTGACATGAAACTGGGAGATCGGGGTCGCCTGGTGGAAGATTCAATCCCCCAGAATCAGCGCCCCCTGCTGGAAGCGATGGGCATGTGTGGGGACTGCGAGCTTCGGGTTTGCCACAATTCCGGTTCCTGCATTCTGGAGATCGACGGACAAAGGGTAGGACTCAGTGAAGAGATCGCTTCTACGCTCCGGGTTCTCCCTCTGGACAGTTGATCCAGATTTCTTTCCTTGAACACGCTTTCCTTTCACAAATCTGATTCACTGTTTATACAGCCGGCACATAGCCTGCATTCCAGTGTTGATTTTCAGGGTTGAAAAGAGTGGGTGAAGACTGACATGACCCGATTTTACAAGCAGTCCGGATTTACCCTTGCTCGCTCCAATACCTCAACCCGTTGGCTTCTGACTCTCTTTTTCCTGACCGTGATCTCCGGTTGCGTCGTTGCTGCGATTCAATACTCCAGCAGTGCAGGAGGATTCACCCTCGAGAATGCCCGCGAATGGGTTCTGGGCAATGAGGACGACCTCGATGCTGAAGAGTTGATGTCCGAAAAAACTCCCAGAGAACTGCTCTCCTTCATCCATGACCACATCTTCTCGCTGGGAATGCTGCTCTTCGTCGTCCTGCACCTGTTTGAACTGACGCCCTGGTCCACCGGGGTCAAGGTCACCCTTTCCTTCACAGGCTTTGGAAGTCTTGCGGGGTTGCTCTTTTCACCCCTCGCCATCGCTTCCGGAAGTTCACTGGCACTCTTCACCCAGATCATCGGCGGAAGCCTTCTGTTGCTCAGTCTGGTAATGGGATCTTTGGCATGCCTCGACGAGTTGTGGTGGGCACCTCGCCGAAGAAATCGGGCGGGCAAGGCCGATCCCCCGGCTTCAGACCCCCTCTTCCCTGCCAAAGCCTCGAAAAAAACAGACTCGGGCAAGTCGGAATCGGGAGGCTGTCCCATGGGCTTCGGGTCCGGTCAAAAAAATCCCGGGAAACCTTCGTCAGAAGATTCCCCGGGATAATCCACTTCGCATATGAATGAGTGGCTTTACTTGCTCTTTTCAGCGGCCTGTTCCGCTTTCGCTTCCTGAACCAGCAACTCGATGGCGTCGTCCATTTCTTTGCCACGGATATCCTTGTAACGAATGATTCCCTTGGCGTCGATCAAGTAGATCGTCGGCCAACCGGTCACATTCCAGCGTGTTGATATCGGTCCACCAGGACTTCCATCGTAAAAGCTGAGCCAGTTGATCTTGTTTTTCTCGACCACTTCACGGGCTTTTTCGATGGAGGAATCCGAATTGATTCCGACGATGGCAAAAGGATCTGCAGAGTATTTCTCCACGAGCGACCGCTCGTGAGGGTACATGGCCCTGCAGGGGCCTCACCAATCACCCCAGAAATCAAGCAGGATCACCTTGCCTCTGAAAGAGGACAGCTGCATCAACTTGCCGGAGATCTCCTTGCCAATGATTTCAGGTGCGACACAACCGACCTGAAGATTCTTCATTTCGAAGAGGTCGCCCTTGACCTTGTCGGCATAAACGGATCTCCCGTAAGAGACATCCCCATACTCATCCTGAACCCTTTTGAGCAGAGCCAGGCCCTCACTGCGGGTCTCTTCCTTCTTGCCCTTGATCTTGGCAAGAGAGTAACAGCCTGCGGCCTGAACTTCCCTGTGAGGCGAGTCACTGACCACCACGCTGAGAAAATCACACATGGCAGGAGCCATGGCATCGGAGCAGTAGTGTGCGTAGCGCAAGACGTCGACCAGCTTCTCATTCTTCAGGTAGTGAGTCTTGAGTGCTGACAATGCCTTTTCTGCCATCCAACCGGCAGATTCACTTCTGCCAGCCAGAGCCAACAATTGGTCACAAGCACCGAGGGCCGCATCTGTCCCCGCATACTTGTCGATGGCTTTGAGCATCTCGGGGCCGACGACCATCACAGGATCGAGAGCCGGATCGAGTTCGATCTTCTCCATCTCTTTATCGCTGAGACCTTTTTCCCGAGCCTCTGTCAGCGGCTTGTAATAAGCCTCCTGAGCCTTGCTCATTTTTTTATTGATCTCTTCAAATGCCTTTTCAGCGGCCGCTTCCATCTTTTCATCTGCGATCCCCGAAACTGAAGCGGGAGAAAAAGAGAAAGCCACTGCCGGACCCGACAGCATAAAAGCGATCACGAGACAGACGGTCCCGTATCGACGAAGACGAGGAATCATGGGATACCCTTCCAATTTTGACCTTCCGGTCGATCCACCTCCGTGGATCAATCTGCAACCAAAGATACCACAGTGGAAGAAATTGGCAGGGTCCTATTTGGAGCAGGGTCCACAATCTCCTCCGGACGTGCGGCTCCGCTTCCGGACCAGCAACAGGAGAGAGACAACTGCGACGAGAGTCACAATCCAGAATTGGGAGTCTGATTCAAACATGGATTCTCACTCCCACCCAAGAAGCAAAATCAACATGCGCATGGCGGCAGCCATACCCCACGCCAGGAGGCTCATCCATGTCAACTGAAGGATCGCCCACTTCCATGCCCCAGACTCCTTGCGAGTAACCGCAAGTGTGGGAAGGCACTGCATCGCCAGCACGAAAAAGACCAACAATCCAGCAGCCGAAGAGGGTGTCAGAAGAGGAGAACCATCATCCCGTCTGGAGTTTCTGATCTTCTCCATCAATGGTTCCGCTTCTGCCTCTTCGCCGGTTCCCAAAAGAACACTGGTTGAGGACACAAAAACTTCTCTGGCGGCAAAACTGGCCATGATCGAAATCGACAATTGCCAATCGGCTCCTATGGGTGCAAACACCGGCTCCACACTCTTGCCGATTCGACCCAGGTAAGACGCGGCGGTACTCTCTCGGGAAGCGAGGGAATCCGCCTCCTCGACGAGAGATTCCGCTTCCTCCACAGATTCCACTGCTGCAGCTTTGGCTCGCAAATCGGCGACAGCAGAACTCTCTGTGCTCTTGGGATAGGTTCCCAACCACCAGAGAACGATGCACATCAGCAAAATGACGGTTCCCGCATTTTTGAGGAAGAGCCAACCACGCTGGAAGGCGATTTTCAGGGAGTCCATCAATGACGGTCGCTGAAAGGGAGGCATCTCGAGAACCAGGTCAGGACTGGGCCCGGGCAACAGGAAACGCCGAACTATCCAGGCGCTGAAGACCGCTGCCAATGCTCCCAGCAGGTAACACCCGGCAAAAGCCAATCCGGCAATGAAGGGTTTTTCAGGAAAGAGCAACCCTACCAGCAGCTGGTATACCGGCAATCTGGCTGCACAAGAGAGGAATGGAGCAACCAGAATCGCTGCCAGACGATCCTTGCGATCCGGAATCAAACGCGTGCACAGAATTCCTGGAATGGCACAGGCGTGACTCGACAGCAAGGGAACGAAGGAATGCCCTGGCAGGCCGAATGGTCGCAGCCAACGATCCGCAACCAAAGCTGCACGGGCCAAATACCCAGTTTCCTCCAAAACACTGATGAGGAAAAACAACAGCAAAATCTGAGGCAGGAAAATCAGCGTACCTGAGACGCCACCGATGATTCCCTCGACGACGAGACTTCGGACCTCGCCTTCCGGCATGCTTGCGGAGACCCAATCCGCGATCAAAGCAAAGGTATTGTCGAGCCATTCCATGGGAATCTGGGCCAACCAGAAAACACATCCAAAAAGCAGGCTCATGATGAGGAAAAAGGTCGTCAGCCCCCAGAAGGGATGAAGCAGGAACCGATCGAGGCGATCCTCTTTCTCTCTTCGCTTTTTGGCTTCCTCCGGTCGAACGGGGCGTGTCACCGCTGCGACCGTATCGTCGACCCACTTCGAGTCGAGAACCGTATCCTGAGGACTCACGGGCCGCTCTGCCGCTGCCAGAATAAATTCCTTGAGGGCTACATTTCGGTGTGCATGACGATGAGCCAATTCCATGACCGGGACCTGAAGAATCTCTTCCAATCGCTGGAAGTCGATCTCCACACCCCGGAGCCGTGCTTCATCGGTTCGGGTCACAATGACCGCATTTGCAGTCCCTCTTTGCAGGCACTCCGCCAACAGGTTCATGTTTCTGCGCAGGCTGACCGCATCGATCACACTGACGATCAAGTCGGGATTTGGGGAAGCCTCCAAATGTTGTTGGCAATGACGGGATTCGGGAAGGTCCAGTTGCAACCCGTAACACCCGGGGAGATCGGTGACCTCCACATCGATGTCTCCCCAACGATCCTCACCCACCAGCGATTCCGCAGTGATTCCGGGAAAGTTGGAGACTCTGGCATTCCCCGTCACAAGGGCATTGAAGAGGGTGGATTTTCCAACGTTGGGATTTCCGGTGACAGAAATGCGGAGTGTTTTCCCGGATTGTTCTTGGTTCATCACTTACGCCCCCTGAAAAAGCACTGCCCAATCAGCCAGAAAAGTCTCAGCGCTGATGACGCCCGACAAAACGTGGCTGGCTCTCACCCTCAACCAGAATCACTGCAGAAGCATTCGGGCAGTTATCCAGAATCGTTCGTGCTCTCTCTTGTCCGAGAAGAGCGACAGTGGTGCTCAAGGCATCCGCCTCGGTGGCACTGTTCGAAAGAACCGAAGTGGTCAGGATACGTCCCGGTGAAGGATTGTCGAGAAGTTGCACTAGGTGATCCCCGCGTTCATAGCACGCAGTGGTCGCCAGTGAGGAGCGAATCAGTGACAGCTCATGGAGGACAGACTTGCCATCCCTGGGGTCATGGATTCCCACAGCCCAGGATTTTTCACCGGGGGGCGGATCGAGTGCCAAAAGTTGGCCTCCGAAATCGAGAAGAGCACGGGAGCAGCCGTGGGACTCAAGTACGACCGCCGCACGATCGAGGGCATAACCTTTTCCGATTCCACCCAAGTCGAGAATCAGGCCGGGACTCAACAGGGTGATCGTCCCCTTTTCCCGATCCACCTTGACGCTGCGGAAGCCATCCTTCTTCAGGGTCAGATCAAAGGCTCCCCCACTCTCTCTGGACATGGCGAGTGCTTTTTCGACGACCTCGACAGTTTCCCGGGCAACCTTGACCGGCTCTCCCACAGGTGCCGCTTCTACCCTCAAGACGTCGCTCCCCGCTTTCCAGCGGCTGTGCAGCGATTCCAGGCGCTCTACTTCAGAATAGGCGGCTTCCACAGCCTTGAGTGCCTGCTCTCCGTAGACCTCCATCTTGAGGACGGTCCCCATGGCGGGACGAGCCCTCTCGACGGAAGCCGGTTTGTCTTCCTTACCTGATCGGAGTACAGAAACGTCCTCAGGGCCCGCAGCGGTCACCGGTTCCGCGGAGGCGGGTTCACCGTATGCCAGAGAGGAGCCGGAAAGAGCCTGCCAAACCAGATCCAGATTCTGTTTCTGCGAAACTTCAACGGTCGCGATCGATCGTCGCACTGCACGAACAGCTGCACGGGCAGAAAGAGTGGCACCGGAGAGGTTTCTGATTCCGCGGTGGAGCTTCAGCGACTTGCCCAGTTTTTTATTCCTGAACTGCCGGGTGAATCGGGGAGATTCAATCTCCTGACCGATGTGCTCCCGGTAAACGAGAACCTGAAGGTCAAGGACGCGCCGATCATTGTCGAGGGCGACAAAGAAAGTGATGGGACGATACTTCCCGACCTCATCGAGGATCACCACAGATCCCAGTCTGTTACCTTGGGGAGAGGTGACCCGAAACAGAGTGGTCTGTTGGTCATTGGTTCTCACCCTGCTCATCTCAACGATCTTCTTCTTCACTTCCCCTTCGACCGGAACATGGCATCGCTCTACGTGCACATCTGCACTCCACAGATCAGCAATCAGATCCCTGCTGAAGAAGCCGGAAGTCTTTTCGGGAAGCGTTGTCTCAGTCGACACACCTGTCTCGGAAGAGACGGATTCAGATGCACCTGGCTCAAGAGCCAGTGCCTGGGAAGAAACGGTCATGACCCACAGCAAACCCGCAACCAACCCGCAGTAACGGAAGCAGACCCGCGACTCGCGGATCCCTTCGGAATGCGTGCTGAAATCACTGCAGGAAACAGGGCTCATCGACTTCTTCCTCTGATTGAAAGGGACGGTTTCGGGACCCAATGACGGACCCGCCGAAAATAGAACTGATTTGGTACCGTTTGGCAACCCAAACAAATGACTTCTTTCACTGCTTTTGATCAGATTTACCCAAATTCAGCCCTCAGACTCTCATTGCCCATATTTGGCCATTGATTCCCGGCTCTGGCTTCCGAGAGCCAGAGCCGGAGAAAAATGGCCTAGAAGTAGGTCGCAGCGGAGAAGATGAAGGTTCCGTCGGGATCCGCAGATCCCTCGATCGACTCCTGCTCGTAGTCGAACTTGAGAACCGTCTCGTCCGTCGGCCGCATGTTGAAACCATAGGTCATGCGGTTCGTCACCGGGCCGGTGAGATCCTGCTCTTCCCAACGGATCGTCACCGCACAAGAGGAATCATCCCCCCACAGGTTGGTGACGAAATCCGGGAAGAACTTTTTGGAGACTTCGATGGAGGTTGCGCTGATGTCGTCGGGAACTCCGCCGGCAATCGCCGCTGCGTCGCGGTCGATGGAAACATGACCCATCTCAAAGTTCAGGATCGTCGCACCCACTGCCTCAACCCAGCTGCCCAGATCTGTCGTGATATCGATGACGGTAATATTCAGATCGAGTTCGCCGGCGTCATCCCATGGGCCAGTCCAATTCGAGAATCCGATTTCGGTTCCAAGTACCGGGCTGTAGGTAAAACGTCCCACAAAGCTGGCGGGGCGATCCCCCATGTTGGTTTTCAGGCTGGGACGCCCACTCCGAATACCACTGGAAGTGTTGAAGTTGTATCCCCCCACACCGTCTTCACCCTGGAAACCGTTGACCGCATAGAACTCCATTCCCCAGGTTCCATCATCCGCTCCCCAGACTCCGCCCAGACCGGCACTGGTCAATGTCGAAGGAACAATCGAACGTGCGACAAAGGGGCGATTCGTCAACTGACGCATCGGTGAGTCGTGATAGAGATTGGTCGACCCCAGGGGAATCAGAATCGCTCCGCTTCGCAGGGTCCAACCACCAAAATCCACATCGGCGTAGGCATATTCAACTTTGGTTTCACCGTCACCTCTGGGGGCGCTGGCACCTCCATATTCGAATTCGATTTCGGCGGAGAAACTTACATTTTCGCTGATGTTCGCATCCAGCATCGGAACCAGTCGATGCTGTTTGAAATCGAGACGATCACTGTTCATGAACAACTCAAGATCCAGATATCCACCCAGGCGAATATCCCGATCCCCTTCTGCGGCGGGGCGATTGTCGTAACGGTCGACCTGTGCTTCGAGAACTCCGAAACTGGACAGAGTCAAAGCCAGTACGCAGACCAGAAGTGTGATTCTGGTGGAGAACGCAGGATTCAGCGGCATATTTCGTTTCCTCTCTGAGGAGGCACGTAATCGATCATTCGCACCTCGTCTGAAAATCGTACTCTGCCGATGGTTATAAAATGGCCCCCCTGTTTGGCAAGCCAAACAATTGAAATAGTCGCCAAAATGCCTGTTTTTTGTCAAATTCCCGGAATCCTCCATAGGATGGAATCCATGAGGGATATCTGGCAAAAACTGATCTCGGGTCAACTCGATTCTCTGCTCCATAAGGCGCAGGACACCCCCCAGGGTGACGTTGCCGCCATCTCACGGTTGAGGAAACATGGCTCCCTCGAAGAGGTCTCCGTGGTCCTTGAAGCCCTCGAGGCTCGCCGCCGCTCCCGGGGCCGGCTTCGAGATTCCCAAACATGGCTGATGGATCGTGAAGGCATGGAGCAAGCCACCCGAACGACCGTCGCCGAACACAAGGCACAGAGAATGCGATCCGCCATCGGCTCGGAAACGGTCATCGACCTCTGTTGCGGAATCGGCAGTGACACCGCGGCTCTCGCCCAATCCGGACCTGTAATCTACGTCGACCATGATCCGGTGCGCGTCGAATTGACCCGCTTTAATCTGGACCAGTCATCGAAGAAGCCCAGTAACTCACACCCTCTCGTTGCGGACGCAAAGTGCCTGCCCCTCCCCCCCCTGCCATTGCATGTCGATCCCGCGCGCCGCATCGATGGTCGTCGGGTTCACGACTTTGAAGGAATGGTGCCGGGACCTGAGATACTGAACAGTCTGATCGGCAGACATCATTCCGTCGCATTGAAGTGTGGCCCAGGAATCTCCGTCGAGGAGTTACCGCCCGGTGAGATTGAGTGGCTTCAGGATGGCAACGACCTCGTCGAAGCCACACTCTGGTGTGGAGACCTGGCCCAATCGGCCAGACGCAGTGCAACACTTCTGCGCCAATCCCTGACGATCAGCGGTGAACAGGAACCTCTTCAACAAAGCAGCCTGAAAAATCCCGCCTTTCTGCACGAACCCTGTTCCGTCATCGAGCGCTCCGGATTGGTGTGCATGGTTCAGGGAGAAATCGCCGCTGGTGAATGGCACCCCGGTCTCGGCTGGCTCGCCGGTGAAGAAGAGAGAACCAGTCCCTGGTTCCGCAGTTTTGCAGTGGTCGCCCAAATGGGGTGGCACGAAAAGAAAGTCGTCGACTGGTTTCGCCAACAGGGGTGTGCACCTGCAAGTATCAAAACCAGGGGGGTGCAGGAAAATCCCTCACAGTTGATCAAACGCTTCAAGGGAGATCCGGGGCCGTGGATTCTCGCACTGCTCAGAAGAGGGCTTCAGATTGAAGCCTGCATCCTCGAAGAGCTGAATCCATTGGCAGGGTAAGTCCTAGATACGGAACTCTTCGGGAACCGAAAAGTTTTCATGGATTTCGTTCTTCCCCGTGAGGGAATCCACCAGCCATTCAGCAGTTTTGGGTCCAATCAGCAGACCCGTTCGGTAATGTCCGGACGCAATCCACAGAGTGCGTGCTGTGTCGATGGGCCCCATCAGAGGGCCGCCGTGTCTCAGGGATTTGGGGCGAAGGCCTGCCCAATGTCGGACGATCCGGCTTTCCACTCCGGGACCGAAAAAGGAGGTGGCCGCCTCAATCAGGCGCGCACGCCCGGTGGCGGTTGGCTCCGGCAGAGTCTCTTTTCCTTCACCGGTATCCCCCACACTGTTGCCGAACCAAGAGATGCCTCCCGGCCCCGGTATCCATGAGAACCGACTGCGATTGCCTGAAGGATCGTCCACGTCTGCCAGTTTTGCATCAAAGGTCACGATGTGGGGTGGAGCGGGAATGTCGAGGGCGATCGCTTCACCCCTTACGGGTTTGAGCGGCAAGGGTTTCTCAAGAGCCGGATTGATCAAGGCGGAAGTTTCCCAACCTGCAGACAAAACCAGCGGATTTTTTTCATCGATGGGAGGGAGGGGAGTCTCCAGAGAAGATTTCACTATCCTGTGGCCCGCTTCGAAGCCCAGCGAAATTTCCCCGAGATCATGGGCGATCTCCACACCCATTCCCAAGCAGGAGCGTCTCAATGCTTTCATCAATCCGCCAGGATCGACGACCGCCTGATGCTCTATGTAGAGTCCTGCCTGAGGTTCCCGGTGCATTTGCGGAAGAAGCTGCTTCAATTCCTGCTGATCGAGAACCCGAACATTCCCTCCGGAACCATGGAGTTTCTCCAAAGCCCTGTGCGGATCCTGGACCGTGCGATCCCGCAGATCCAACCCCCCGCATATTTTGAATCCACAATCCACCCCCCCGCTTTCATCCATGAGCTGTTCAGCCAACTGCGGCCACTCCTCCCAGC
Organism: uncultured bacterium; assembly: GCA_913056395.1. Lineage (GTDB taxonomy): Bacteria > Planctomycetota > UBA8108 > UBA1146 > UBA1146 > UBA12191. The sequence goes on from CAJXMG010000002.1 coordinate 81,998, forward strand.
TCTGGTGACGCAAATCAAGATAGGGAGAACGACGGTGTTCCGGGGCCTTGAGCACTCCTGTGGCAGCATGGGTACAACTTGTACCGAAAATGCGGGAATCGAGAACGCGAACAGGAAGACCTCTCATACGTGCTTCTCTGGCGACAGAGAGGCCGATGATACCGGCTCCAAGAATCGTCAGGCTTTCCAGTTTCATCCCTGTTCCTTGCATTTACTCACGCATCGAATCGCGATCGATTAGGAGGTAGAATCGTAATCAGTCGTTCAACAGTGAATGATACCTCAAGGAACGACGGAGGAGGCCGTGTGATTCGCTGGATTCTCATTCTGCCGGTCTTTTTTCAAGCCTCAATCACTGGGCAGTTCTACCTTTCTGCTCAAGCCATCAATGATGAATGCTTTCAGGCGACAATAATTGGTGAGGGCAGCCACTCCATCGACACCACTCAGGCCACCACGGGCACCGATCCCGTACCGGTCGACACTTGCCCTGGAACCGCGCTCGGTGAAGTACTTTTTGATGTCTGGTATTCCTTTGAGGTACCCGAGTCGGGACTGATGACGATCACCACCTGCGATACGGTCAACTTTGATACGGACGTCATCGTCTATAGCGGAACCTGTGACAACTTGTCCCCCCTGGCTTGTCATGGAGATTCTCCTGCCTGTCTGGTTCAGGGAACCGGCAACTCCTGGAACACGGTTCTCGCCGATGTTCCCGTGACCTCCGGGGAGACACTTTTGATCCGAATCGGTGGCTACGGAGATCAAGATCTGGGAAGCGGCACTTTCGAACTCAGTCTTGCCCCACCACCCCCGCCACCGCCACCGGCGATTCCCCACGACGAATGCTCCGATGCCAAGCCAGCAACTGTGGGACTCAATCCCCTGGAAACCACGGGCGGAAGCACCAGCCCTGAGCCCTATTCATCCATCACCGGCTGCAGCGCCCTCGGTCAAATGAACTCGGATGTCTGGTTTCGCTGGGTCAGCCCAGAGGATGGAGTGATCCACCTGAGGACCTGTGAGATCGTCGACTTCGACACCGATCTCGTCGTCTACACTGGGGAGTGCGGTGATCTGAGTCAGCGAGCCTGCAGTGGAGACGAGTCCAATTGCACCCTCTCGGGAACAGGGATGCCCTCATACAACTCGCGCATCGAAAACCTCTCCGTCTTCGCTGGGGAAGTCCTCCACTTTCGAGTGGGTGGATGGGGCCCCAACGACTTCGGTTCCGGCGACCTGCTTCTCGAACTTGAGGTGGATGTAATTTCAGCCATCGTCGGGTCCTCAGAACCCGGATCCTGGGAATTGAATATCGAAGCAGAACTCTCCGGGGCCTGCGACGCACTGGTGTTTTCAACCACAGGCTCGGAACTCGTCGTTGACGGTCCCTTCACAGCAGGCGAGGTGGTGACAGCAATGCTGACAACCACCGCTTCTCCGGGATTCATCGATTTCTGCGTGACCCCCTTGCTGTCAGGGCAAAACGGACATACCGATTGTGGAACAGCCGCAATGCTCGGCCCCATCTCTGCTGAAGCGTGCAATACTTCCCTCTCCCCGATTCCCGATGCCGGAGAACCTGTGGAGATCCCGCTGATCGTGACCGGCGATCCAACGCTGACCGTATGGGATCTGCACCTGGAATTGCAGACAACCCATCCCGACGCCAGCCAGTTGATCGTCGAACTCTCAGCTCCCGACGGTACGACGGAGTTGCTTCACAACATGCCACCCAATGCTTCCTCTTCCGGACTCGATCTGATCTGGTGGATGAGTGCCTCGGCACCCGGACAAATCTTTGACGATGGGGGTTACTGGTTACCTTCCAGTGGAAACCTATATGCCTTCAGCGGCCCCCTGCAGACGGGAGTCTGGACACTGCGAATCTCTGATGAGGTTCCGGGTGTCGTGGGCGCAGTGGAAAATGTCTGCCTGCGTTTTTTCGATATGGCTTCCCCACCTTCTTCGGGGCAAGACCTGATCATTGGTAACGCCAATAATGTCGTTCAGGTGGGACGTGAAGGTTCCGTCGCCAGCTTTGGAATGGAATCGGTCATCTGCAACGGTGGCAGCGATCCTCTCCATTGGTATGCAAACCCCGATCCCCGCCACCCGATGATGATTTTCAACATGTTCCGCGTGAATGAAGATCGCATTCTTCAAATCGGCGGTTCATGGGCGAAGCATGGCTGGAGCTCAGCACAAGCAGATGCCTGCGGCTTCGGCTGTGAGCCCAGTCCTACCAATCAGGAAACCGGTATCGGTTGCTCTGACACTTACGGGGCCGCCGGCAATGCAGCCCAGATCAACATGGGACCACGCTCTGAAATCGAACCCTGGGATGGGTCCTTTACGTGGGATGGTTCGTACATGTCCCAGGACACCGGCCCGTGGGATCAGACAGAAGAACGGCTCAGCATCGAGGACGCAGATCTCGATCCCCAATTACACCCAGGATCCCAGTGGGTCGCAGAAGTCTATGTGATCCAGCCGGCAGATGTGGACCCTTTTTCCAATCACGCTTGGGAACCGGTCGGCATCAGCGGATCAGCGGGAGCAACCTGGGACATCGACATGACCGCAGCGAGCATCAATTCCCCCGTTCAGGATGCCTGGCCGGGGGCTGAAGTGGTCACCGTCTCGCCACCGGGGATCGGTGACGGTCATCTGTATCTGGCTTCGAAAGTCACAGACCTTGCAAACGGCACATGGCGCTATGAGTACGCCCTCTACAATCTCAGCTTCGGTGCGGGAATCGGTGCCTTTGAAATTCCGTTACCGTCGGGAGTTCAAATTTCAGAGGCTGATTTCCATGCCCCACTGACTAGTTCCCCCTTCTATTCAGACATCCCCTGGGAAGTGATCCAGACTCCTTCGGCCATTCGTTGGCAAACCCGGGATGAGAGTGCGGGATCGGTGGCAAACCCTTTGCGCTGGGGCTGGTTGTACAACTTTGGCTTTACTGCAGATGTCGCTCCAGTAACGGCGGAAGTCTCCATGGAAAGTCACGCCGACTCACCCTTTTCGACCCTCACAGCTCTCACTCAGGCTCCACCACCACCGCCGAACGAGCCCCTGTTCAGACGTGGACTCTGCAACTCCGATGATCTCGTCGATGTGAGCGATGTGATGTTCCTGCTCGATTACCAATTCAGTGGTGGAAATGAACCGGGTTGCTTTGATGCCTGCGATTGCAACGACGACGGCATCCTCGATCTCTCGGACGCCATCACTCTGCTGGGGTACCTGTTCCTGGGCCAGACTCCACCCCCTCAACCGGGTCCCGCCAACTGCGGACCCGATCCGACCGTCGATGATCTGGAATGTTTGTCTGACCTGTCCAGTTGCCCCTGAAGACTCGACAGGAACGCTCAGTCGACGTCAGCGATGACTGAAGCGTGCAGAGCCCAGCGGGTTCCAGAGTGATGGTCCACCACTGCCTGCCAGTCCTTGCGTAACAGGTCCATGTCAAACTTGTTGCCGAGGTAGGCCGCCATGCCCCGGCGATACAGAATCTCTGCGACCGCTGGCCCTTCCGGGGCAACGGACAGCGCACTGTTGTATTCCTCCACCGCTGCCAACGGATCCTTGCGATCATGAAGATCGATGGCTCGGGCAACATGGATCTCTGCCAGCAACTCTGTCGTTGGCATCCAGCCGGTCCATTCCCTCAATAGTCTGCGGCCGTCACTGCTGAAGAAGCGAATACGGGGTGAAAAGGGGATCTTGGTCATCGCAGCGACTGTTTTGAAATCCGGGTGACGCTCCGTCACATTGATTTTCAAGGGTGAGACGAGCGCAGTCGCAGCTTGTTGAAAGACGGGGTCTGGATACGTCACGGTATCCAATCTCTTGCAGCCCAGTCAGCCGGGGGCATGGAGAATCACCATCACGGGACGGTGATCCTGCTGGGCATTGGCACATGCCGATTCAAAATCCGGATACCACTCCATGGGGTACTCCTGTCATATCTACTGTTATCTGGTTTATTGGGAAGTCAGTTCAACGAGTCTGTTTTGAGCAGTCTTCACTGAGGGAATTTCTCTATCCGCCTCACCCCAGGCATTCAGGAACTTCTGATACCACTCGATGCTTCCTTGCGAGTCACCGGCCCGATCCAGAGCCTGCGCCAACCGGAAAGTTGAATCGATATTGATGGCATTCGAGGTGAAAAAGTTACCTTGGGGCCGATTGGAGATCCTCCACTGGCGAGTCACCATTTCAGATCTTCCCAGTTTCTCGTAAAGTGCCGCTGCCACGCGAGATTCCACACCCATGTCCCGGTTGATGACAGGGGTTTTCTGGAGCTTCTCGAGGCGAGCGAGTGCTTCTTCCAATTTGCCCTCAGCCGTCAATATGAAAATGCGTAACATCTCGATGCGAGCAGAAGCAAAAGGAGCCACTCGCCCCTGAACCTCTTTTTCCATCTCGACAAGGATTTGCCGGGAGGTGTCCACATTTCCAGATTCAACCAGGAAGTATCCCAACCAGATTTGATCAAGCCCCTGGGAATCCCGGCGATCCCTGAGCAGATTCAGTGTGTCCAATCCCCCTGCGGTGTCACCACTCAAACACTGGGCACTGCCTTCCGCGAGGATCATAGGAATGTGGTTGATATCCCCCACTCCCGTCTGCCCCCGGTTTCCCTGAACATTCTCCCAAGCCGTTTCGTAAATCCCCGTCGCTTCCGTGAATTTCCCCTGCCGGATTCTGCGCTTATGATTTGACAGGTAGGCCCCGGTCAATCGGAAACCAGCGGTTCCCTCGATGGCAAGAGACTCTGCCTCGAGCATTTTTTCTTCCTCGCCCATCTCACAATAGCAGGTGGCCACCAGATCCATGTCTCCATAACCATCGCCATCTTCAAGATTGTGGAGGTCAAGAATTTCCTGAAAACGCCCCTCAGCATTCCACAAGATCGATCGGGCATTCTGGATCGATTCATCTCCGGGAGCATCGACTTCCAGTTTGTCGAGATACGCGTGGGCTTCGGGGATTCTGTTGTTGCCGATGAATCCTTCGATGATGTGGTAGAGCACGATGCGGTAGGAAGGTGCGATTTCCACTGCTTTCAGAAACAGTTCGTGGGCTCTTTGCAGATCCTTGACGACCGCTGCGTGGGTATAGCACTCACCCAACAGGTAGTAAGCGGTCGCATTGTCTGTTCCCTCGGCTACCAGTTCCTCCAAGAGTTTGATCGCCTGATAGGGATATCGAACGTTCTGCAGATGATCCAATTGGGCGCGGTAAATCTTTTGATCGTCAGCGGAGAGCCGATTGATATTGGCAAATCCTTCTTCGAGGGCCTGGATAGCTTCTTTCTTGCCGCCATTTTTCCGGATTGCGATGGCAAGCTCCATACTGGCTCTGGCAAAGGTTGGATCGATGGTCAGGGCTCTGCGGAAACAATCGATCGCTTCTCTAAAGTTCAGGGCCATCACCGCAGTGTTTCCGGAGATGTACCAATTCAACGCCTCTGAAGATTCGGTCAATTGGGTCTTGGCCTCAAAAGAACCGGCGCGAGTGGATTTACCCAAACCATCCTTGATCAGATTGGCGATCTCTGTCGCCACGGTGAACAGCTCCGTTGCCTGTTCAACTTTGACGTTTCCTGATACCAGATTGGTTCCGTCAGAGATGCGGGTGACTTCGGTGGAGACGAGATAGTTGGTCCCCAACTTGCTGACAGAACCGGTAACCATGATTCCGGCTCCGGCCTTTGTGGCGATCTGGTCCGCATTGGCAAGATTGAAGGAGGAGTTGGTATCACCGGTGACGGACTGCCTGGCAAAGGAAACCCTTTGTTGCGAAACCACTTTGAGGGCATCTCCACTCGAAAGTTCACTGGCAATCAGGCTCACGAGGATCGGTCCGAGATTTTCTTTGTCTGAGGGATCGGTGATGTTCGAAAAGCCGACGACCGCCACTGCAGACTGCCCCACAGAGTCAGCAGAGTTGATCACCGGTTGGAGCTCTCTCTTCACGGGTTCCGGTTCCTGCTGCATGAAGATCAGAAACCAGGCAAGGGCCACAACAGCCATCACCAGAACCGGTACCATCCAACCCGCTTTGCTTCGAGGTGCACGAATTTCGTGAATCCCCGATTCGAGTATATCCGGCTTGGCGAGAACCCCCGATTCGATTTCCGATCGAAGTTGATCGAGATCATTTCTAAGATCCAACGCGGTCTGATAACGCCGATCCGGAGATTTCTCCAGGCAACGGGAGATAATCCTGCCCAGATACCGGGGCAAGCTGGGTTTCAGCTCATGGGGTGGTGGTGGATCTTCCCTGAGCACTGAGGTGATAGTCGAAATCGGCGTATCGCCCTTGAAAGGACGGACTCCTGTGGCCAGTTCATAGAGGATGACTCCCAAACTGAAAATGTCCGTTCGACCATCCACGGGCTTACCCTCTGCCTGTTCCGGCGACATGTAGGCGGGCGTGCCCAGTATCTGCCCCTCTTGAGTGACACCGACTGCGTAATCGAGAGTCATGTCATCGTCAGCCAGATCATTGCGAGAAGTGGGTCCTGTCACCTTGGCCAAACCAAAATCGAGAACCTTGACCTGCCCGTCGTCACAGATCATGACATTGTCAGGCTTGAGGTCCCTGTGAACGATTCCGGTTTTGTGTGCCAGAGACAGGGCCTCTGCCATCGGCAATGCGAGATCGAGGATTCGGGTCAACTCAAGAGAGCCCTGTGCGATGTGCCAGGAAAGGGTTTTCCCATTGACCAACTCCATGGAAAGAACCCGGTGCTGGTCGAACTCTTCAATTGCATAGATGGTGACGATGGCAGTGTGATCCAATTGAGCGACGGTTTTTGCTTCACTCTCAAATCGTGAGAGTCGCTTTTCGTCCCGTGCAAACTCCTCAGGCAAAACCTTCAGAGCGACCTGGCGATCGAGTCGGGTATCGAGAGCACGGTAGACAACGCCCATCCCTCCCCGTCCGATCAACGCTTCGATACGGTATGGACCAATCTGGTCAGGGATGGCGTCATTGTTTTCAGGCAAATTAATCTTCCCCGCAAAAGCAACTGGGTTGAATCTGCAAAATCCCGCTGAGTAGCCGTATGCCGAATGTCATTATCGAAGGTGACAATGAACTAACATGGACAGTTCGCTTAACAAAGTCTAGGGATTAAAGTGGCTCAACGCCAATCTTTATGGATTGCCCCTCGATATCGAGCTCGCGGACTTCGCCACCGAGGATTTCGGTGAAGGAAAGTTCTGTTGCCAGTGTTTCTGACTGAATATGTGCCGAGTGCTCATTGAGCGCCTGAGCCAACTCTCCTTCAGCCAGCAGGGAGAGTCGAATTCTCTGGACATATCCAAGGTCCAGATCCCTGCGGATCCCCTGGATATGGCTGGTCACCTCCCTGACGAGTCCTTCCCGGTGAAGCTCTGGTGAGATTTCAGTGGAGAGAACCACCACCACTCCCTTGGCTTCCGCCGCACTCCAGCCCTCTTTCTGATGGATGCGGATGTCGAGGTCGGAACTGGTCAGTTCAACCTGCTGATCCCCTTCGATGGTGAGTTGGATCGATTCGCCAGAGTTTGCGGCCTCAACGAGGGCAGCAGGATCGGGATGGGCTGAGAGTGCTGCAGCCACATGGCGGGCGGATCCCCCAAACCGGGGACCAATCGCCTTGAAGTTGGGTTTAATTTCGTAGGAAACGTACTCGGAAGCATCTTCGACAAACTCGACGCCCTTGACGTTCAATTCCTCCCCGATCAGATCCGCATCCTTTTCCAGACTTTTTGCCCAGGCAGGATCGGCGAGAATGATGCGGACTGCCGGAAGAGGCTGTCGCACCTTCAACTTCTCTCTTGATCGACAGGATCTTCCCAGAGAAGCGATCTCGCGAATCAAAGTCATGCGCTGACAAAGTTCCTGATCGGCAAACCGGTCACTGACCTCGGGGTAGTCACACAGATGCACCGACTCGGGGAAACCTTCTCCCCGTGGACGCACCAGCGCACCGTAAAGATGCTCTGTGATGAATGGCACGAAGGGTGCAGCCAACAGGGTCGTCGTGACCAAACAGTGATACAGGGTCGCCTGTGCAGCGGCTTTGTCGGCATCGATGCCTTCACTCCAGTATCGATCCCTTCCCCTGCGCACATACCAATTGGAAAGGCCGTCGACGAATGAATTCAGAGCGGAGGCCGCCGTCAGATTGTCATGGGCATCCAAAGCTTGTCGCATGACAGCAACTGTTGAATTCAGTTCCGCCAAAACCCAGCGATCGAGATCGGAGAGTTGCAAATCTTCTCCAGGCTCTGCAGTGAGCCCCCCTTCCGGGACCCAACCGTCGATGCGGGCGTAAATGGTGAAGAAGGAATAGACATTCCAGAGGCGTAACAGAAATTCCCTCTGGCCCTCGGTAATCGCCTGTTCCTGAAAACGGAGGCTGGTCCATGGAGCTTGACCCGCGTAGAAGAGCCAACGCATGGCGTCAGCACCCTCATTCTCGAAGATGTATTCAGGGGTCTTGTAGTTCTTGAGGGACTTGGACATCTTGGCGCCGTCCTCCCCCAAGAGATGGCCAAGAACGATGCAGGTCTTGAAGGGCATCGGCCACTCTTTGAAGAGATCCTCGGAGATTCGATCATCTCCTCTGGCTGCCCCCTTCGGACCAAACAGTATCGTCGAGATTGAGAGCAGGGCGTAGAACCAGCCACGGGTCTGATCGATGGCTTCACTGATGAAGTCCGCAGGAAATTGGCCTTCAAATCGATCGACACCCTGATGGGGAAAACCCCACTGGGCAAAGGGCATGCAGCCGGCATCGAACCAGCAGTCGATGACATCCTGAACCCTCTGCATTCTTGCACCATCGGCAAAGGGAGAGTCATAGGTCACAGAATCGATGTAGGGTCTGTGAACCTTCAGGTTGTCATCCAGTTCAGGCTCTGCTGCCTTGGCTTGATCGAAGACTTCCTGACCACTCACGCCCGGCTTGGCGAGAAGCTCGTCATAACTCTCGATCGCTTCCATTTTGCCGGATTCGGAACAGACCCAGATCGGCAGGGGGGTTCCCCAAAAACGCTCGCGCGAGAGGGTCCAGTCCACATTGGACTCAAGGTATTTTCCAAATCGGCCATCCCGAATGTGCTCCGGTAACCAGGTAATCTTCTGGTTGTTGGCCAACATGTCATCCACAAACTCAGTGGTGCGAATAAACCAGGAGTGCCTTGGGTACTGGATCAGTGCGTCCTTGGGAGCACGGGGGCAGAAAGGGTAATCATGGCGGTACATCTCCTGATGCACCAGCAACCCCTTCTCGCGTAACTCCCGGGCCAGCTCCTTGTCGCATTCCTTGACCCAACGCCCCGCGTATTGGGAGCCCGCTGCCGCATTGAATTGTCCATTCGGATCGACAGCACACAACAGCGGGATCACACCCTTATCCTTGAAGCGTTTGCGCTCTGCGAGGAGAACCTCGTGATCAATCTCACCGAATGCCGGTGCCTGGTGAACGATACCGGTTCCACTGTCGGTGGTCACAAAGTCTGCGGATACGACACGCCAGAGGATCGGCTCGGCTTCTCCAGACTCCAACTCGGACGTTTTGGCTCCCCACTCTTCATGATAGTGATCGAAGGGTGGCTGATACCTTTGCCCCACCAACTCTGAGCCACTCACGGTTCCGAGGGTTTCCAATTCCCTCTTCCACTTTGCGGAAAGGGGTTCCAGCAGATCCTCTGCAAGTAGCAGAACCTCTCCCGACTCCTTGTCCTGAACACGGCAATACTTCACATCGGGATGAACAGCCAGAAACTGGTTCGATGGCAATGTCCACGGTGTGGTGGTCCATGCCACGAAAGACTCATTTGTTGGTTCACCGGAAGCATCGAGGAGGGGCATCTTCACGTAAACACTGGGGTCATCGACTTCCCGATAACCTTCCCCCACTTCTCCTGCAGAGAGACCGGTCCCTCCCTGGGCCCACCACCAGACGATCTTTTCTCCCTGATAAAGCAATCCTCCATCAAAGAGTCTCTTCAGAGCCCACCAGACACTTTCGACGAATGACTTGTGGTAAGTGGCGTAGCCTTCATCGAGATCGACCCAGAAACCGATGTTGCGAGTCAGGGATTCCCATTCCTTGACGTATCGAAAAACGGACTTCTGGCAGCGACGGACGAAGGGCTCGATGCCGTAGTCTTCGATCTCTTCCTTCGAATGGATGCCCATGTCCTTGCAGACTTCGATTTCAACCGGCAAGCCATGGGTGTCCCAGCCCGCCTTGCGTTCACAAAGGCGGCCTCGCATCGTCTGATATCGGGGGAACAGATCCTTCATCGCCCGGGTCAGTGCGTGACCCGGGTGCGGCATTCCATTGGCAGTGGGAGGTCCCTCGAAGAAGACGTACTTCTCTGCCCCTTCGCGAGCTTTGAGGGATTGCTCATAGATGGCATTTGCATCCCAGAAACTGCGAACATCCGCCTCTATTTGGGGGAAGTTTGGAGCGCTGACCGGTTCGGGAAATTCAAAACCCTGATTCGAAGAATCCGCTGCTGCAGACATGCCATTCCTCACCGGGTGCTCCCTGCGAGCGACCCGCCGAAATGGTATCAGAAGTCCGGGAATCTCACACCCGATCCGCTACCGTCAAAGGCAGCGCCAGAGAATCTCCGGGAAAGCCTAGGGGCAACCGGTGGTCAGGCATTCCTGTCCGTCAGCAGTGGGATCTTCGCCGCACCCGTCCCCAATATTCGGGAAAGGTACCGGAGCAGACCCGGGTACAAAGAGGCTCGACAGCAGGAAGACTGCGTCCGCCACATTGACACCGCCATCGTCATTGACGTCGCCCGCATCACGGCACCCCAGCGGAGTCGCCCCGGGAACGAAGAGACTGGACAGCAGGAAGACCGCATCCGCCACATTGACGCCCAGATCGAGGTTGCAATCACCACGAATGAAAAGCTCGCCTGAAGGAGGACAGGGTGCCTGAAGGGTGATCACGGCCAAACCGTTGATATCGTGGTCCGCATTGCCAAGCAGAGTCACATCCCCATTCAAACTCAGGAAATAGATCGAACGATCGACATCTCCCATGACCCAAATAAAGCCCTGTTCTTCTTCCCACCAGGTGATCGTTCTCACCGGGTTATCAACCAGAACCGGATCAAGATTGCCGATGGTATCCAGATCACAGGGAGTACTACCCGCGGGATCAGGAACTTGAATGCGAGCACCAAAGGCGCAACCGCCGACTCCACGATACAGGTTTCCACTGCCATCGATGGCGATCGAATCTCCGCAATCTCCATCATCAAACTGGCACAGGTCCGTGGGCCCTCCAGTCAAAAGGTTAAGATCACAAAAGTTGATCTGGGGAGTCTGTCCAGTGGGAGAAAGATTGTTGGTGATCGCACGGATCTCTCCATTGGGCATGAAGGCCAGATCATTGAAATCGAGCAGGGTCGATCCCACCGGAGAAGGGAAGAGTCCCACAGGATCGTAGAAGAACAGGTAAGGAACAGCAGAAGGTGGATTCGGAGGAAGTGTTCCGACGCCGAGCATGTAGTAAAGCCCTGTGACCGGATCGATCGCCAATCCAAGAACACTGTCCAGATCAAAAGTTCCCGGCAAAGACAATGAAACCGAATCCTCCACAGTCATCGAGGACGCCTCAACGGTCCTCAAGACATCATCGCTCTCTGAGACGGTCAGGAAATAGGTAACGTCACAAGTGCCTTGGCCATGAACAACATTCAGGCAACCGAGTACGAGCAAAAAAGCCATGCCATAACGTAGTTGAGTCATCTTGATGATCTCCCTCATTCTTTGACCGCTGAAGCGATAAGTCAGCCCGGGAAAATCCGCAAGCATCATGTCCAGCACCTTTGCCGACCGCAGGAATTCCGCCTACCGACGAAGCGTACTCTTCAGGGATTTTTCGAGCTCTGCGAAATCCTGGTAACCGGGACTTCTGGATACCAGAACGCCCTTGCGGTCGACAAAATAGACCGTAGGCATTCTTTTAATATGATACTGCTGAAAACCGACACCGTCCCCCCGCAGAAGCATTTTCTGCTGGAGACCCTCTTCTTTGACGTATTCGCGAATCTTTGACGGGCCATCGTTGTCGGCATTAATTGCCAGAACCACGACACCCTGATTTCTGTATTCCTTCTGAATCCTGCTGAGGTGCGGAGACTCCGCACGACAGATCCCTCACGAGTAGCCCCAAAATGCCAGCATCACCGTCTTGCCGAGGTAATCACTGAGCTTGACTTCATCGCCGTCCAGATCTTCAAGAGTGAAGTCTGGAGCAGCCTTCCCCAGCAGTTTCTTGGCTCGTTCATCGGGATCGAGGGGTTGGGATGCCATTTCGCGGATCTCCTTGAGCATCCCCTCCACGTCCTTGACCACCTCACCGAGTGGCCCCTTCGCAAACTCCTTGCGCTCCTTGTTGAATCTCTCTTCCGCCATTTCGACGGCGACCAGAGACATGCCCTTGCGCAACACCGAGACGACCGGCTTGAGAAATTCAAAGCCCCTCTGAACTTCCTTGCCCTCTTCCTCTTCAAGAAGAGCCACTTCCTTGCGAACCAGATGAAGCTCTCGACCGGGGTAGGCTTCCCCACCGCGCGTCATGGTCGCAACCCAGTGCGCTTCGGTCAGGCCGCCCTTTTCATCGTAGTGCAACTCTTCTTCCAAGGAGGTCAGAACGAGGGGCTTCTTGCCCCCGCGAATCTCCAACTTTTCAACGCTCAATGAACCCTTGAGCGAAAAACCTGTTTCGACCGCCACGTCCCGGCGCTTGACCGGCAAGTTGCGGCGAATTCCGACGGCACTGCCATCCGCCCAACCGTCCCCCTCCTGGGCAGCCACCGCAGCATGGATGGCAATCAATGCCTGGGTCACTCCCGGTGAAAGGGGGTCGAAGAGTTCCGGCCTGGGCTTGCCACGCTTCTGCAATCGGACAGAACCGATCGGGAAACCACCAGGATAGGTTCCGTTCTCGGGGTCAATGGCTCGCCAGATCCAGCGAGTACCACCCGGAGCTTCCACCTGATAAATGGTGACGGTGTATTTTGATTCGTCCTCCCCCTTGAGCTCGCGTACCTCCCAGGTCGCTGTCGCTACCGGAGGTTCCTCACTCCAACACGTCGTGGGGAAAATAAGGAAAAGGAACGATGCCCCCAACACGGTGAGGATCGTGGCAGATCGCAAGCTGGCCAAAACGCCAGACCGGCTCAACCACGAATCAACTCTCAGATGCTTCATGCAAAGAACCCCTTCACTCAAGAAAACTCGTCAAATCCCGGTTGAGCAGCAGAAAATGCCTCTGCATGCAGAAGTACGCCGAATATCGGCCAAATCCGGAGAAATCACGATTCTCAGAAGGTATCCGATCCATGGACCGGGGCAACCCGCCACAAATGTCCTTATTTGCCCAAAATCGGCCTGAATTCCCTCTGAAACTCAGGACTGGCCATGCAGGGGTGGATGTCGTATTCTGGATACAGGTCTCCGGTGAACTCCGGTTACCGTTTGTGCCCTTCAGGGGAATGAGGGCTCGACTCTCGGGTCTCGACTCTCGGGTCTCCCCCTGTTGGCAATGAAGAAGTGATGGACCCTGACCCCTTGAGGAAAGACAGGTCTCTGAATGAACCTTCGCTCAATCCTTCTTTTGCTTTTGGTTCTCGCTGGACTGTTGGTGGGTGGATACCCCGTCACCGACGCTGCCGATGGACTGCGCAAACCCCTCGACCTTCCAGCGGGAGGTGCGGGAGATGATGATGAAGAAGAGGACTCTCCCGAGAGTATCAACTTCTACGGTGGCGAATTCGAAGGTGACACCTTTGTCTTTGTCGTTCCTGCTTACGGATTCTGTGGTGAGACCGACATCTTCGACAACATTCGTCAGGAAGTCAGTGGCACTCTGAACCAGCTATCGGCGGCGGTCGATTTCTCCGTCGTGGCCTACAACTCCCAGACCTACATCTGGAGGCCCGATTGCTGCAGCGCCAACGCCGGTAACAAGGCTTCAGCCCAGGCATGGCTCGGAGGACTCACTCCGATTGAGAACCACTGCCTTCTCGATGCCGCGCTCGTGGCACTTGGCCTTGCCCAGCAGTCTCCTGGAAACCACAAGCAGGTCATTATCTGCGGTGCACGGGAGCCTTACTGCGGTGGAGAAGCTGGCGGCAGTTACGCCGACCAGTGCCTCGATTCCATCACTGCAGCAAACTTTGAAAACCTGCCGATTCACACGATCTACTTCACGAGTCCGTTCTACTCGGGAGAAGAGTCCTTCTACGTGAATCTATCCGCCATGAACGGCGGAAACTTCCGTCAGGTTGACTACTAGAGTCGAAGAAATCACTCTTCAAAAAAGTCCCCGCAGGTGAACACCTGCGGGGACTTTTTTTGTTTCGTGTTTTAACCTCAGACCCAACAGGCCTGAGGCTCAAATCCCTGCTTTCGTCGCCCTAACGAACCTTCAGGCAAATTACCAGAAAGATGGGGGTGAGGATCGCCTGCATGATCACCATTCTCAGCAATACCTGAGTGGGTGACCAATTCTTCTCTTTCATAAAGTGGTCGTGGAGTGGGCAAGTCACCTTGATCGGACTTCGCTTGAAGATCCTTAACATCAGTACCTTGACCAATCCTGTTCCGCCATTGGCCAGGATCAGGAATGCCACAAAGAAGAAGATTACGGGGTTACCTGTCTCCAGCGAAAAGATGCCGAGGAGCAATCCCAGAGGCCTTGAACCGGCATCCCCCATCAACAGTTGGGACGGGTGGGCATTGAACCAGAGATACGCCATCAGTGCGCCCAGAGATGAAGTCACCACGATCGCCCAACTGGCTCCCATTTCATTGAATGGCACCAGAAGGTAGCGGGCAGATTCAACATGCCCCACCACACCATAGAGGATTCCACCGAGCGCGATGAATGCAATGACGAGCAAGCTTCCCGAGAGCCCATCAACACCATCACTGCAGTTTGTCGTGTTGATGGAAACAAAGAGCAGGAATGTGGCTCCAGCCCAATAAACCCAACTCGACAATAGGAATGGCGCCAATAAACCCATGGTTCCATCGAGAGCGGCTTCTGCTCCCATCTTCGGAGCGTAGAGGGGCCACCAGACCTCGACATGTGACTGCCCACGAATCAGAGCCCATGCGACCAGTCCGGAAATGAGGACATCAAAGGTGCCCTTCTTGAGTTCTCCCCAGGAAGTGGTACTGCGGTCATCCAGATAACCCGCCAACATCGCCAGCAGTACTGAAACATAGATCACTCCCATATAGGGATCCCAGGGAACTGTCAGCAGACTGACCACGAGCAAAACAGGTATGAACAAGACTCCGGCACCGGTGGGCTTTCCCTTTGAAACGGCTCCCTGGGCGGCATGCTCCCTGCCCTTGTCGGTTGGCAACAGCATTGAGCGGGATCGTAGAATCCAGAATGTGGCCAATGCTGCCATCAGTGCACTGAGAGAAGCCAACATGAGATGAGACTGAAGCAAACGCAGAGGACCCCAGAGATCTCTGAAGTTCTCCCCTAACCAATAAAGCAATTTGATTCCCCCCACCTGGACGAACTGCGGCAAACCTCGGGGAGAGGCGTCGTCAGGCTCACACAGAGTAGCGGTGTGACGTTGATTTATAAAGGGAGAAGTCGGGGCAAAAGAATCAGTCTTTCGACGACGGTTTGTCGGCGGACTCGCCCGGCTTTTGCAATTCCTTGAGGGCTTTTTTGCGAGCCTCTTCAAACTCCTTGCGGCGGACGTCTTCCACCTTACGTGTCCGAATCGCCATGCCATAAGGTTTGTTGTAGGCACTCGGTGCCTGCTCGCCAGCCTGGATCGCCTTGAGAGCATTGTCGAGAAGCACGACCCTCTCCATGTTCTGACCCCAGATATCGTCATCCAGAGCTCCGTGGTAAGCGACTTTTCCCTTGTGGATCACCACGAAGGTCGGACTGACCCGGACACCCAGGGATTCAGCAAGCTGCCCCTCTTTATCGAGGAGAAACTGATGTTCGAGGGAGTATTTGGCTGCCCAATCCTTCCAACGCTGGGGATGGGCAAAAAAGGTGGAATCGATACTCATCCATTTCACTCCGCTTTTGCCCCACCGACGAATCAACGGCTGCACCCTTTTCTGGATGTAAAGTCGCTTGGCGAAACTGCAACTGGGCAGAGAGAACTCCAGAACCAGAGTCTCCTCTCCCAACTTGGAGAGGTCGAAGATCTTCTCCTCCAGATCCGTTACCTGCACGGTAGGCAACGGTTTGCCGATCATTCCCGCAGGATCCACGGCTGCGGATGGAGGGGCCTTGTCACCGACAGGCGCGTCCTGAACCGCTGAAGTGGTGGAAATGACTAGAGTCAATAATGGAATCAGAAGTGAATGAATCGACATGATTCTCCTCCGCATGACTGAACAACAAAGAATACCATCCAAGGCCGGAAAAAGTTCCACCGGAACACCGCTCAGCCTGATTACGAATTTCTTTACCGCTATGGTACCATTCCAGTGGTTTGGACGATGTTGTCGCGTTTGACTGCCGATAATGCCAGATCCCGAGATCTCTGATCCGGCAGATTCTCCCTGCCTGGACCGGAAAGGAATTGAAATCGATGTCTGCTGTAGAGACTTCTCTTCAATCAGGATCAGATCGATGGGCTTCTATTGTGAGCCTGTCGAAATGCCCGCAGCTCCCCCTCTGCATGATTCTCGCTGTTCTGCTTCTGATGCCTGCAACCCTCGGTGCACAGGCTGAAGAAACACAAAGTGACGATTCAAAAACTCCAGCCGTAACCGCCACCGATCAATCTGCTGAACTGGCAAAGTTGGTTCGCGAAAAACTGGCTGCGATTCCCGATCCAAGAACTCTGAAGCGAGAAGATCTTGCTGCTGTCTTTATCATTCTCGATGAAGGTATCGATGCCGGCCGTGATTACGTCAGTCAGTACGCAGATGGTGGCAAGGAGTTTTCCAGGGTCGCCGTCGACCTCGGAAGACTGTTGATTCTGAATGTCGACCGTCACGTGGGCATGCTCGCACAAGCTTCCAAAGAGTCCGGATCACCCATGACCGCCGCCCAGCGTCTGGGTGAACAGATTTATTATCTGCAGGAGGTCGTGGATCTGGCGAACTCTGCTCTTGCCAAAGGAGACCTGTCCGAGGCACAACAATGCCGTGCGAGAGTTGTTCTCGGAGATGCCTTGCTGAAGTGCAGAAAACAGAAAGAGGCTGCGGCACAGTTTGGAGAGGCACTCAAACTCGATACCAGTGAGATTGACGTGGACGAACTTCGAATCAAGGAAGTGGAAGCCCTCGAACTGGCTGAAGACTACGAAGCGATGGTCAAGGCCGGGATGAACTGCCTCGAAAACCATCCTCGATCCCCGTACCTGCCACACCTCGTCTACTTCACCCACAAAGCCTGCAGGCACCTCGGCAAGTTGACCCAGGGGCGCGATCTGTGGCGCAAATGGGGACCAGTCCTCACCGCTGGCAGCAAGGCAGGAGCCTCGGTGACTCTCCCGGGAAGGGAAGAGGAACCGCCTTATGTCGTTCCTGAAGGCAAGGAAACCGATTTTGCCATGATGGCGGATCGTCAGGGTTTTTATGAGGGCTTTTACCAATTGGCCCTGGGAGAAAAGGAAGCCGCCCTGCAGGCGATGCTCAAGTTCAACGACAACTTGTACGAACGTATCAACACCGGTGAAACACTGGCGATGCCGACCAAAACCTATTTCGAATTTCAGTCTGTCCCCATGGCACAAAGGATCGATGTTCTTCATGACAAGGAGGCACCATCCCTCGAGGGCATGACCTGGGTCCAGAAAAACCCCGCTGACGAGAACTCGAAAATTGAACTGCGCATCTTTTGTGACAGCAGTCGGGGGAACAATCGCCAGAACCGTTTCCTGGATGTCGCCAAGGAACTGGAGCAGGAATTCTCCTCTGAAGGACTCTCCGTCGTATGGATCAGCGGCATTTTGCGTGAAGACAGGGCAGACCGTGAGATCGCCGCGATGAAAAGTCTGGCAGCCTCAAAAAATCTGGGTTGGACCTTCGGGGTTCAGGCGGGTCAGGAAAAAGGGATTCTCGATCGGCATCTGGTTTCGCACGGGGGGACCCTGCTTTTCATCATCGACAAGGATAAAAAGGTTCGTTGGGAAGTCATCGACCCCATGTTCTGGGACAAGGGGCTCTACCGTTCGGTCATCCGCAGGTTGCTCGCCGAGGGTTCCTGAACACCATGGCTGACAATAGAAGCGACTCCGACCGCTCAAGGCCGTATGAAAAGCTCGTTCTTGTCTGCACCCAGGGTAAAAGTTGCCCACGCCAGGGCGGTACAGAGATCTGCTCAGAACTCCGGGAGCAGGTTTTTCAGGCTGGTCAAAAGAACCGCATCCGCGTCGTCAAATCCGGCTGCCTCGCCCAGTGCGGACACGGCCCCATCGTTGCAGTGGAGCCGGAAGGGACCTGGTTTTCCGCCGTGCAGGCGGACCATTGCGAAAAACTGGCAGACTGGATCCTGAACCGGGGGCCCCTCCCAGAGGGACTCATCTTTGATCCTCCGGAGCAGGGCAAAAACATCCTTCCGGAGGCAGATTGGCGAATCCCTCCCCAAACCTCCGGAGAAGCAGGAAATTCGGCTATTTGAGGCTTCCGGACAAGTCCCCGGAAACCTGCTGAATCCTGTCAGAATCTGTCCACAGAACACACCCCTGACGATATCCTTGGAGCCTGATGATCAGGGTATCGGTGACGTTACACCGCTGCCCCACCCATAACGCCGGGTCAATCCCGAGGAGAAGACAGATGAGTCAAGACATTACGCAGATGCGCAACATTGGCATCAGCGCCCACATCGACAGCGGAAAGACGACCCTCACTGAGAGGATCCTCTTCTACACCAACCGCATTCACTCCATCCATGAGGTGCGAGGCAAAGACGGCGTTGGAGCAACCATGGACTCCATGGAACTCGAACGTGAACGTGGTATCACGATTCAGTCCGCTGCGACCTATCTGGAATGGAAAAACAAGCACATCAACATCATCGACACCCCGGGCCACGTCGATTTCACCGTGGAGGTGGAGCGTGCCCTTCGAGTGCTCGATGGAGCGATCCTGGTGCTCTGCTCCGTATCGGGAGTGCAGAGTCAGTCGATCACTGTTGACCGTCAGATGCGCCGGTACAACGTTCCAAGACTGGCTTTCGTCAACAAGTGTGACCGCACCGGTGCCGATCCCCTTCGTGTCTGTGACCAGCTGAGAGAAAAACTGCGCCTGAACTCCGTGATGTTCCAACTTCCCATCGGATTGGAAAATGATCACGAAGGTGTCGTCGACCTGATCACCATGAAGGCGATCTACTTCGATGGCGACAATGGTGAAAACCTTCGCTACGAAGACATCCCCGCTGACATGGTGGACGAAGCAGAAGAGCGTCGTGAGATGATGCTCGATGCCATCTCCATGTTCTCCGACGAATTGACGGAGGCGATGCTGGAGGAAAATGTGACCGAGGAGCTGATCATCGAGGCTACCCGCCGCGGTGTGATCTCTCTCGAGCTTTGTCCGGTGTTCTGTGGCTCTGCCTACAAGAACAAGGGTGTCCAGCCGCTCATGGATGCGGTCAACGCTTTCCTGCCCAGTCCGGTAGATATCAAGAACTACGCCATCAACCCGAAAAATGAAGAAGAGCGCCACGAAGTCACCAATAGCTCGGATGACCCACTGCTCAGCTACGCCTTCAAACTGGAAGATGGTGCCTACGGTCAGTTGACCTACATCCGCATTTACCAGGGAAAACTGGTGAAAGGCGAATTCGTCTACAACGCCCGCACCGACAAAAAGGTCAAGATCGGACGCATCGTGCGTATGCACTCTGACGACATGGACGACATCGACGAAGCAGGCTCAGGAGACATCGTCGCTCTCTTCGGAATCGATTGCGCTTCCGGTGATACCTTCCGCTCCGACGATACCGAGCTGGTTCTCGACTCGATGCACGTGCCGGAGCCGGTGATTCACCTCGCCATCAATCCTGTCGACCGCAAGGCTTCCGACAACATGTCCAAGGCCCTTCAGCGTTTCACCAAGGAAGACCCCACTTTCCGAGTTCGTTTCGATGCGGTCAGCAGTGAGACCATCATCTCCGGCATGGGAGAACTTCACCTGGAGGTTTACGTTGAACGCATGAAGCGGGAGTTCAAGGCAGAAGTGGAAGTCGGTGCTCCGCAGGTCGCCTACCGCGAGCGCATCACTTCACTGACTGAGTTCGATTTCACCCACAAAAAGCAGACCGGTGGATCGGGTCAGTTTGGACGCATCATCGGAACGATGGGCCCCAACGAAGAGGGCAACTTCGAATTCGAGAGTAAAGTCACCGGTGGTAACGTCCCCCGCGAGTACATTCCGTCCGTCGAGAAAGGCTTCAACGCCAGTATCGAAAAGGGACAGTTGATCGGTGCGCCTGTCGATGGTCTGACCGTCGTACTCAATGATGGTAACTACCACAACGTCGACTCCTCTGACATGGCCTTCCAGGCTGCGGCAAAGGGCTGCTTCCGCGAGTACTACATGAAGGGCAAGCCGGAGGTGCTCGAGCCGCTGATGAAAGTCAGCCTCGAGGGTCCCAGTGAGTTCCAGGGCGACATGATCGGAACCCTGAACCAGCGTCGGGGTATTCTCACCGACACCTTCGATGAGGACGGTTTTGTTCGCATCGAGGCCGATGTGCCGCTGGCGGAAATGTTCGGATATTCGACCACTCTTCGTTCTGCGACCCAGGGTAAAGCCGAGTTCACCATGGAGTTTGCTCGCTACTCCCCGGCACCGCGGGATGTTCAGGAAGAGCTGATCGCCGAGTACAAGAAGGAGCAGGAAGAGAAGAAGTAGTCTCTCCCTGATCTGAAATTCAAAACGCCCGCAGGACCGATTCGATCCTGCGGGCGCTTTTTTTGGTTTGGCTCGATCTGATCAGGGGCGAACGAAAGTCTCCACGGTTCGCTTCGATCCCTGCAGGGCGATCCGTTGTGAGTAAAGATCGAGAGCACGGAGACCTCCGAGCTCGGCTCCACCACCGGCTCTCCCCGGTCCTCCATGGAGAGAGGAAGGCAGTGCCAGTCCGGATCCCGGTGCCTGCGGGGCCATCTTTTCTGATCCCAGATAGAAGCGTCCACTGTAGGATCCCCCGCGTCGCAGGAAATCGTGGACCCAATCATCCGAGTCACTATAAACAGATGTCACCAGTGTTCCGGCTCCGCGACTGTTGAGACATGCTGCAGAGGCTGCGGATCCGTCGTATCGGCAAATCGTCGACACAGGGCCGAAGACTTCCAGATCGTGAATCACGTCCGCCCCACCCTCATCGCGGGCTTCCAGAATTGTCGGAGCAAAGAAATAACCCTTACCCGCCTCTGCACCCACGCCGTCGCAGCGTTCTCCATTGCCATGGATCACATCCGCGACCTCTTTCAGTTTGTTGACTCCATCGAGAACTGAGCTCAACTGATCCGCAGTGGCCAGGGGGCCCATGTTGACAGTTTCATCGTCAGGACTACCTGTCACCCTGCTCGACACCTCTTCAAGAAAGGATTCCACAAATGCATCCCGGCGTGAATCCGGAACGAAGATTCGCCGCACTGCGGTGCACTTCTGGCCACTCTTCTGGGTGACCTCCCGCGCCACTTCCCGGACCATCAGGTTCCAGGTTTCCGACCCGGGCTCCACATCATCACCGAGGAACGCAGCGTTGAGGCTGTCCGCCTCAATATTGACGGGGACGGACTGGGACAGAAGGTTTTCATGGGAGCGAATACGCAGGCCGGTATCAGCGGACCCGGTAAACGCGACCACATCCTGACCATTCAGGTGGTTGAAAAGATCTCCCACCGAACCACAGATCAGGCTCAGTACACCATCCGGCAACACACCGGAATCGACGATGGCCTCGATACAGCGCTCGGTCACCAGACAGGTGCTCGAGGCGGGCTTGGTAATCACGGGCATTCCCGCAAGAATGGCGGCAGCTGCTTTTTCGGCAAAGCCCCATGCCGGGAAGTTGAAGGCATTGATGTGGATGGCAACGCCATTGCGGGGAACCCGGGCATGACGTCCCCAGAAAACGGAAGAGCGGCCCAACTGCTCGCCGTCCCCATCCTCGAGGAAAGCCCCACTCCCCAACTCCTTGCCGAGGGCACCGTAGTGGTAGAGGGTTCCCGATGCTCCGTCGATGTCAAACTTGGAGTCCTTGCGGGTGGTTCCGCAGGATTTCATCGATAACTCCAGCAGTTCATCACGAATGGCATGGATCGCTTTCGACATGCCGATCAGCAACTCACCCCGAGCCTCGTGGGAGAGCTCTCTCAGTGCAGATCCTCCCTGAACACGGGCATGCTGGACGACCTCGGCCATGTCCAATCCCTCAGCGGAAACGCGAGCAAGAACTTCCTCTGTGGTGGGATCACGGAGTTCGACTCCCTTGTCCCCATCTGCAGCTTGCCAATTACCTGCCGCATAACTTCTGACGATTTTCATTTGGACCTCCCACACTTTCAGATCGGTGCCGGTTTTCAGGTGCCATTAGAAACACCGAAAGCGGGAGTTTCCACACTTCCACGAAGAAGAGTTGCGGGGTTTTACTGTGAAAGGACTGCTTCAGGAACCGCGGGGGGTAAGATCTTCCGTGATCTCAGGGCAAACAGGGCCCCAGAGAGTCTTCCGTGGGATCCAGGCCGTATCCGGGATAGGGATAAGGGATCGTTTCGCCGCCTGAGAAGAGATACGAGAGACTGTAGATGGCGTCGCCAATATTCAGAATACCGTCGTCATTGGTATCTGCCGCATCTGGACACACAGAGGGAGCCCCACCGGTAAACAGGTAATCGAGCATGAAAATGGCATCGGCAATGTTCACTGTTTGGTCGTAGGTCGCATCTCCCCTGATAAACAGGAATTGGGGCTGCTCTGAAACCAGAACCGTGCCAGGTATGAAATAGGGCTCAAGAGCAAATCCACCCTCGATGGCGTAAATCGTATTGATCGGAGGGAAACCGATCCCGTTTGCAAATCGCAACTCTGTTGAACTGCCCAAAGGCAATCCAAAGGCGACCTCGTAGTTCAGGGTACAGAGGGTGTGATTGACCCCGGGATCCACAGTGCGACCGTCGAAGGGCGGCAGGGTATCGAATATCACCGCCAGATAGAGGCTCGAGTTCTCACCTTCATCGAAAATGTTTGAAATGATGAACTCGGGAGACAACTGGGCTGCCTGGGTGCCATCGATGGAAACTTCATTCATCTGCAAAAAGGTGCCATCGTATTCGACGCCGATCTGATAACCCTGCAGGGGATCCACATGTGTCCCCAGAACCGGGTGGTAAACCGGTTGCCCACCGAAGACCGAGATATCCGCAAACATCATGTAGTTTTCGGGAGCTGTCACAACGACGGGCATGACTGTCTGCGCCTGATCACTTCCACCAGGCCCCTCGACGGTCAGGGAAACCGTGTATTCCCCGGGCTCCGTGTAGGTGTGGAATCCTGAGGTCGAAGAGCTGGTGGTTCCATCGCCAAAGTCCCAAAAGGTGTTGGAGATCATACCGTTACTATTGCTCTCATAGTAAATCTGATGGGGTGCCACTCCATCATTCTCAGACGAGATCGAAAGCAAAGCCTCCGGAGCGGGAATGTTGTTCTGGTAGTGGATGCTTCCATCGCTGCGCAGGATGGCCATATGAACATTCGCCGCCACATCGAGACTCATGGAGTGATCTATGGCCGCGATGCCGGTGTCCTCTGTGGTCAGGGTCGCAGCCGCCATACTGGCCAACCGAATCGAGCCCCCCTGAATCCATGTCGCTTTCCACGATCCTTCAGCAACAGAATCGAGATTCAGATCGGTGATCGTAGCACCAGACTGGCGCTGACTTCCCACGTGATTCACAACTCCTGTTTTGAGGTCGGCATGAAGGAAATGAATCACCATCCCCGAGACTGCCACCAGATGCAGTGATCCATCGAGAAGGACGGAAGCGACCCAGTCATCGGGAGTGAAACCGAAATCATGAAGTTCCAGCGCAGGACCCTGAGAGAGCTCATCGACGATCGAGAATCGGAAAAGCCCCCCCTCATTCCACAGGATGGCTCCAGATCCATTACCCATTCGGGCAACTGCACAGGATGAACCGATTCCCAGAGAAACTTCAGGATTGCCTCCAAGGCGGTAGAAGATCTCTTGCCCGGTCACGGAGGTTTCTACCCAACTACCCAGACAGGTGCCATTTACTAAAGAGGTCACCACAGGATCGTGGGCATCGCCCAGGCCGGCACTGTACTGAACTGGCAACTCAAAGCCTGAAGCAACACTCTGGGCCACGAAAATCGCCTGTTGTCCTGAAGGCAGCGGCAGGTCAAAAGCCAAATGAATACTGGCCAGTGGTCCCTGCTTGTGAACGAGATCACCCAGACCTGAAGGCGTATCGAAGACGGGAGTCAACTGATTGCCTCCTACCAAAGATCCTCCAAAGAGAATCTGGGTGTCGGAGTGGGCGCTAAAGGTCAGAAAGGGTGGCAGGCAACCGAGGCAGCTCTTGTCGACCTCGACAAACGGTTGCTGCATTTGATACCCGGGAGGTGAAATCAATTCCGGCTCACTGAACTGGGCATGGAGTGAGGAGGCCGTCAAGGATGAGATTCCCAGAACCAAAGCGATCAGACAATGCGCTAAAATCCCAGCCCGGCAGGCAACGGGAATGCGCTCTTGAAAGTCACTCGTGCGGACTGTGGAAATCATCGATCGCATCTGCCAAGTCCCTCCTCATGAGACCGGTTTCAAAACTTCAGGAATAGTCGTCTGGTCTGACTGAAAGGCTCTGGCTTCAAATCATCGGGACTCTTCGATACCCCGACAAAACATGAAAACCACACACCTCTGCTTTAATGAGCCCAGATCTGCTAAATGAGCCCAGAACGACACCTCAAGTTCCGAATGAATAAATCTCTCTTCTATTTGACCATCGATCTTCACTGGGGGAAAGACAGTAAAGCCCCGGTAAATCCGGCTCAAAACCACTGTGAATCAGGTTCCGCGAAATGGTGGCAAGAAATGAACCACATCGTCCCTAATGAGTCCTCGCATGCTCCTGCAGCGACTCCTGAAAGCGCAGGGCGAAATGGACCCCCAGTGAGCAAAAAATGCCGACTCCCAGGACCAGAGGACTCTTCTTCTCCCCAGTGGGAGCAGAACTCCATCCAGCAGTCGGGGAGGCTCCGTCAGCAGTGGCTGGACCTGATATGGGTGATTCTGCTGAAAAAGCTCCAGAGAGCCATATCAGCAGGCTCAGGAGCGCTGGAAGTGTAGAGATCTTCAAGACGGTGACCTGTTTCACGGTGCTCCTTCCTGTTCACCATTTTACCGGTTGAGCCCGGAACTGCTCGATAGAAACCCCCACCGGAGAGATACTTGTAGTCAGTGGCAGTGGTGCTGCTCCTTTTGTGATCCGGGAGGCTCGATGTCCTCGCACGAAATCACCCGAAATCCGACACGTGCCGTGCGCGTGGGCGACCGCACCATAGGATCAGGTCATCCGATTCTGGTTCAGAGCATGTGTGCAACCCACACCACCGATCTCGATGCCACTTGTCGACAGGTCGATGCCTTGTCAGCAGCTGGTGCAGGGATCGTGCGCCTGGCCGTCGACTCGAAAAAGGATGCCGAAGCGGCCATCGCCATCGCCGACAGGGTTCAGGCCCATATCTGCATCGACCTTCAGGAGAATTGGCGTCTCACCGAGATCCTCGCTCCTCATGTGGCAAAGATTCGCTACAACCCGGGACACCTCCACCATCACGAGAAGAAGGTTCCCTGGCAGGAAAAAGTCCAACGCATCGCCGACTGGGCGGTCGCTTCAGACATTGCTCTGAGAATCGGCGTCAATTGTGGCTCCGTCGACCCGCTTCAAAAAGAAAAATGGCCCGCAGAAGATGACATTTCACCTCTGGTGGCCAGTGCTCTCGAGCACTCCGAGTTTCTCGACTCCATCGGATTTGAACGCTACGTCGTCTCTCTCAAGGATTCGAATCCGAACACGGTGATCGAAGCAAACCGTCGATTTGCGGAACAGAGACCGGAGATTCCCCTGCACCTCGGGGTGACAGAGGCGGGATTACCCCCTGACGGAGTCATCAAGACACGGGTCGCCTTCGAACAGCTGCTCTCCCGGGGGATCGGTGACACCTTGAGGGTGTCCTTGACCCTTCCCAACGAAGAAAAACAGCAGGAGATCATCGAGGGCCAGAAAATCATCGACGATGTCTATGCGGGCAGGGTCCGCAGTGTGGTCCGTTACGAATCAAGCGGACCCAACATCATCTCTTGCCCCTCCTGTTCCAGGGTAGAGAACGGTGACTTCGTCAAGTTGGCCAAAGAGGTCAAGGAGCTCTCCAAAGCCTACCAGGAACACTCCCTGACCATCGCTGTCATGGGCTGCCGGGTGAATGGACCCGGCGAAACCGATGACGCGGATCTGGGACTCTGGTGTGCCCCCAGCTTCGTCAATCTCAAGCGCGGTGAGGAATCCCTCGGAGCGTATCCCTATGACGAGATTCTCGGAAAGTTGCAGCAGGAAATTGAAGTATTGATCGAAAGTCGATCGGCCTCTTCCTGAACCTTCATTCTCAGGGTTCGCAACTTTCGTCGCAGCACAGATCCCCCGCGGTCGGATCCACTCCGCAGGCACCCGGTGCCGGTGGTGCGGATCCTCCAGAGAAAAGATGGGTCAGGAGTGCGATGGGATCGGCAATATCGAGAACTTCATCGTCGTTCACATCGCCCGCATTCGCGCAGTGAAGAGGTCCTCCTGCGAACAGAAAATCCAGCAGTGTGATGGGATCGGCGACATTGATCAGGCTGTCGGCATTGGCATCCCCACGGACGAAGCGACGACTCCCCCACCCGTCAGGAAACTGAACCACACTGACCGTGTTTCCGGATTGTACGTCATATCCGAGATTGGCGGCGTAGATCTTGTCCCCGGCAGGACTGGCGGCAATTCCAAAGGTGTAATCCCCCCCAACCGGAATGACCCTTTCGATGGCGTCGATCATCGGCGGGGAATTGGGATTACCGATGAGGTTGAAGTCAGGAAGACGTACGATCGCCACATTGCCAAGGCCCGCCCCCAACTCACCTGGCCCCGTGTTGGGGTGTCGACTGAACCCCCAGTTGGTGACCGCAAGGTAGGGAGTGTTTGGAACGAGGACCATCTCTTCAGGTCCGGTTCCAATACGCAGTCTGGCGACCACTTCCCGAGAGTGGCGATGGATGACTGAGGCATGGTCCAGGGATCGATCGAAGCCAAAGTTGCCGACCAGCAGATGCTCTCCGTTTTCGGTCAACGCAAGCGCTTGTGGAAACTCATCGACGTCGATCGCTGTCGCGACGAGGGTGTTGACGGTGATTTCCCAAACCTTGACCCCCGTAGGGTCAGAAACGTATACCAGATCTCCCTCGGGAGAGGAGATCATTTCCCGGGGAGCCCCGAGTCCACCCACCTCTCCGAGAACCTGATGTCCGGGAATCGACCAGCGAGTCACCCGGCCATCTCCTGCAGTGGCAACAAATAGGGATTCCCCATCCGGCGTAATCGCAAGTCCCAGGGGGTTCATCCCCTGAGCCGAAAATGAATCAATCAGATCGAGAGTCATCGGGTCGAAGCAATCGATCCGGTTTGCCGAGAAATTGACGATGTAGAGCCGCGTTCCATCCGGGGTCAGAGCGAGTCGATAGGGCCCCGGGGAAACCGGGATCGTGGCCTCCACCTCATCGGTGGCGGTATCGATCACTGAGAGAGAATTCTCAACGTAGTTCGTGACGAAGAGTCGACCGAGACCTGCATGCATGGCAAGCCCGATGGGACCTGTACCGACTTCGATGGGACTGGCAAGTTCTGAGGGATGATCAGGCGCACACACCTCTTTCACATGCAGGGAATACGCTCCGAAATCACCGCTGGAATTCCCGTCGATGACGATGGAGACCGTTTCACCTGCGGCCACGAAGGCAGCTGGAATGCGTGCACGTGTCGCATCGACACCGCAACCGTCGTCATTACAGGCTCTGACATTGGCGTTTGTCGGTTCTCCGGAGACAGGCGGGCAGGGACCGCTGAATAGGGCGATCTCGGTGTCAAAATCACTGCCACAACTGTCGATCTCAATCCAGGTGTCGTGGGTTGCGGTGTAGCGATAGAAATGCTCCGGCGCACCTGCAAAAACGAACTGGCACTGATGTTCGAAACGGGAGACTCCCGTCGTAAATCCATCCGCCTGAAACGGCAATGCAGGAATGACAAAAGCCTGTTCACACTCCTCTCCGGGCCCCGCCGGTGGAACATTCATAATGGTCCCCACCGCTTCACCGGAGTCGTTGATTCCATAGCCATCAAAAACCACGAAGTACTCGAGCCCCTCCGTCACCATAAAAGACAGACGGGATCGAAAACCGTTCTCACCACAGGAATCGTCGTTACAACCGATGGCGGTGCCCGATCCTGAAGATCCATTCTGGCTTCCGGCCGCTGGGCAGACTCCCTCGTAAACGTAGACCTTGGTATCAAAATTGGACTCACAAAGATCGATGCGAATCTCCCCCGTCTCTGCAGCGATAAATCGACGGACCACATCGGGAGCACCGGCCACGTCAAAAGGACAGGATTCGTTGTAGTCATCCACGGCCCCACTGGTCGAGACAGTTCCACTCCACGGAATCGAGATCTCCTCCGCCAGTTCGCAGAGATCCGAGGGGGCCCTCTCGACGATGCTCAGGTCATAACTTCCGCAGTCAGCAGCCCCGTAACCATCGACCACCAGGAAATAATCCACACCCGCCAACAGGTCGACGTCAACCAACTGTGACCGCCAGCCATTCACCCCACAGGCGTCATCGTTACAACCGACGTACACGCCCGAATTCGAAACGGACGGACAACTGCCCTCGTAAAGGTAGACCTTCGTATCAAAACCGGAGGAACAGAGATCGATGGTCACGGAGAGGTCCCTGTCGGGCGTGTAGCGATAAACGACGTCCCGTCCCCCTGTCGGATTAAACGGGCAGCTTTCGTTGTAATCATCCAAGGCGCCGCAGGTCTCACCGCTTCCAATAAAGGGAATCGCACCGATCACTTCTGCAGACGCACAATCTTCTCCACCGACACCCTGGGCAGAGAGTATGCCAGGCCAACAAGCGGACAACAGGAGAAGACATGCGAAGCGATAGAAACCTATGAGACCTCCAGAACCGAGAATCGGGACAGACCCATTCTAAAGGGTGAATTATAAAAAGGCTCCCGTGATCTGTCCGGATCACGGGAGCCGTCATGTCAAAGCGACTCGAACTTGTCAGGCCCTATCAGTGACACAGCATTAAGGACACTGCACTATGGGCACTGCACTATGGACACTGCACTATGGACACTGTGGGAACGAATCGCAGCTCAGAACACTGCCGTTCGGATCCACTCCGCATGCCGGGAACGGTGCTGCCGGGGGCGCCCCTCCTGCAAACAGGTATGAGAGCAGACTCACCGTATCCGCAATGTTGGTTGCATCGTCATCGTTGACGTCAACCGCAGCAATACAGATCGGAGCTCCACTGCTGAAGAGGTAATCCAGCGAAGCCACGGCGTCACTGATATCGTGGGATCCGTCACCATTGATGTCACCACGGACCCACTCCTGAACATTGCACTCGTCCGGCTCACCGTTGTTGTCAGCGTCGGCACTGGTTCCAGACGCAATATCACAGCTGTCCGGAATGCCATTGGCGTTGCAGTCCGCCGCCGTGCCATTGGCCACTTCACAACTGTCGAGAACGCCGCTGCTGTCGCAGTCATTCGCCGGATCAGCGGAGATCTGACAGCTGTCCGGAGTCGAATCTCCGTCACAGTCCGTCTCCACGCCACCCACGAGATCACAAACGTCCAGAGCACCATTCAGGTTGCAGTCCAGCGCGGCGTTGCCAGCAATCTGGCAGGAGTCGAGCTGGCCGTTGAAATCGCAGTCCGGCGCACCGGCGGCCAAATCACAGCTGTCGAGCTGACCATTGCTGTCGCAGTCAGGGCCCGCAGTCTGATCGACGTCACAGTTGTTCGGAATGCCGTCACCGTCGATGTCATCGTCGCAGTCGTCGATGGTTCCGTCCTGGTCGGTGTCGACCTCGCAGGCATCAAGGTTGCCGTCCGTATCGCAGTCTGCTGCACCGGCAGCGAGATCACAAAGATCGGGGACACCATTGGTATCACAGTCCGCCACACTGCCGTTGGCGGTGCTGCACTCATCCGGAATGTTGTCAAAGTCGCAGTCGATGCTGGTGCCGTTGGCAATGTCCTCGGCGTCCGGGATTCCGTTGGAGTTGCAGTCGGCCACGCCGGAGCAATCCACGTCTTCGTAGGCGAAGTCGTCGATGGCGGCTTCCACAATAGAACCGGCACCGAGATCGCTGACGATGAAGCGCATCTGCACCGTCGAAGTCAGCAAGACAAAATCTGCAACATTGAAGGAGTGTTGGATCCAGCCACCGATGGTGTCCGGCCCGGTTGGGCCGAGTAGTTCGACGTTGGTCCAGTTGGCCAGGTCATCCGAAATCTGGATCGTCATGGTATCGGCACCCGGGCTGGCCCCGGAATTGTTGGAGTACCAGCGCCAGTAACTGATCACGGGGCTGCTGGCACCCAGCAGGTCCATGACCGGGCTGTAGAGGGTGGTCTCTCCACCGTCGACGTCATTCTCACCCAGAGTTCCGCCCACACTGCCCTGACCGGTGAACCAACAGTTGGTTCCCGCTGGGGAGTGATCCGCACCCGGCTGGGCAGTGGTGCCAATCGGCGCACCACGCTCCCAGATACCGGTGGTCGCCGTCGCCGGAGCACCCACGCTCCAGCCACTGGCCACTTCGAAATCGGTGGTTTCCGCGGTCAGACCAAAGGCACTGACACCCTCAGCGAGAGCACCGCTACTGGCTCCCTCAGGGTAAGTCACGGTTTGGCCACCCGTACTCTGGGCGACGATGTACCAACCAAAGATTTCCCCACAGGGGATCGGCGGGAAGGTCATTTCGTAGTTCAGTCCGCCGGTGGATGTCAGAGGGTATGCCTGGGCTCCGGCAGCCGTCTCCACTCGCAGGGATTCGGTTCCGGCAGCCACTGCCGATCCGGTCAACGGAGTGATGGTCACCGCAAAAGTTTCTCCACCCAGAGGGCTGAAGATCGTCGGATCACCATTGGGAACCTCAATCGTCAACGCAGCGGCTACATCGATTTCGCAGGGAACCACTCCGGAAGGAATCGTTCCGGCGGTCGCATTCACTCCATAAACGTGCACACCCGGCAAAGCAAGATTGTCGGTGAATGAAGTCGACGATCCGGGAAGACTGGTCAACGGAGTTCCGTCACGGGTGATCTCAATGAGGTCATAAACTTCACCGTTACCCCAGGAGAGATCCACGCTCTCACCATTCTGGTTACAGGTGAGGCCAGTCACCGGAAGGGTGAAATCACCGCTCGGTGCCAGAATCTCGACACTGGAACTGCCACCACCGGTGAAGTGATCCAGTGTGGCTGTTACAAGGGTCGGAGGAGCATTCGCCACAAAACGGAAGCTGTGCATGGTGCCCCAGCGAATCGCGTGGGCATTCACGTTCTGGGCTTCCGTCTGGGTGGACCAGCTCATGGTGCCCGCACCCTGATTCGGGGTCCAGGCGAGGTTGCTGTAGGGCTCGCCACTGTGGTACTCGGGGTGTGTGGAGTCGACACCGGTCAGGGTCACTCCCCCGGCCAGCGGAAACTCAAAGGACTGAACATTGCGCGTCGAATCCATGTTGTAAATGGCATATTCGTAGGCGTGCTGGCCCCCACCCAACTCGGTGACACGGTAACCCACGATTACAAGACCGTTGTCGGCATCGATAACCTCGACCAGAGTCACCTCAGGATCGAAATCCTGCCAAGCCTGGATCCCCGGCTGCTGACGCTGGGTGGTTCCGGTCAGGCTCATGTTGCGGTTTCCGGTCTGCCCGAAGGTTGCGGTGCGGTAGGAGCAGTTGTTGTGGGAATTGCCGGCGGCGGAGTCGTCCACCGTCACATACTGTCCCTCAACGATGTAAATCGCCCCGGGGAATGCACCATCGTCGATGTCATTGGTCGCCACTCGAAGTCGCTTGGAGGTGGCGTCGCTGATCAAGCCCGAGTTAATGATCGGGTACTGGAAGAGACCACTGGCAACATCAAACACCTCAGAACGGGGACCGAGGCCACTCTGCTGACCATTGAGTCCTGCAGAGTAAGGGTCGGAACAGCCAATTCCCAAAAGGGAGCCTGTACCCGGATTGATGCAACCGCACCCACATACGTTACCGGTCAGAGCCAGAAAGCCGTGCTTGAGCCAGCTCATTCCGATCTGCTCGAACTTGCCTTCGTGGAGACGGTAAAGGTTTTGACCGATAACCGGGTGTTCATTTGTATTGGAGATCCACAACAGCGGTTCGGTACCAATATTGCAAGAAGTTGTACCGACACTGTAAGCATGGTATCCACCTGCGGAACCATAGTTCTGGGTTCCCACAAGATCACCGATGATCACATCAGTTCCGGTTCCCCCTACCCCTCCTTGACCTGGATCACAAGGCTGTGCCTGAATCGATCCAGTAAAGGAAGCTGCTCCCAAAATGAGAGTGACGACGAACGCCATTTTGAAGGTTTGATACATTTTTGACGTGCTCCTCTGCATGTCGGTTGTCTGGTCACAGACGATCGAAAACAATTCGACCACTACCCTGATCC
The DNA here is from genome assembly GCA_913056395.1 of uncultured bacterium. Classification (GTDB taxonomy): domain Bacteria; phylum Planctomycetota; class UBA8108; order UBA1146; family UBA1146; genus UBA12191. Next base: position 114,844 of record CAJXMG010000002.1, read on the forward strand.
CGCCTGTCACACCCCGCTGCGAAAATTCTGACGGGGTGACACCTGAACGTATGTCGCAGACGGCGTGTAAATACCTTCGCCTATCATACCACTGCTGACATGAATGGCACCGGTTCACATGCTCAGCAGGAGAACGGAAATCTGGTGGGTTTAACCCCGATAAAATCCGTCCGTCTCGGGAATTTTGCCATGTTGGTCCTCTTTGTTTCGCCAATCCTGCCGCCTGAGGTCGGAAGCGGAGCCAGAATGCCTGCACGAGAATCCGGAATTGAAAATCCCCCCGATTCCGAAGAATCGGGGGGATCCGATATTTTGGTAGCGGGGGCAGGACTCGAACCTGCGACCTTCGGGTTATGAGCCCGACGAGCTGCCAACTGCTCCACCCCGCGAAAATTCATTTGGCAAGAGAGGGAAAGTACGAAATCCCGAAGAGTCGGTCAAGAAAACCCGACAGGAAATCAGCAAAGTTCCAGACCCCGAATCCTCAAGATTTTGCCACAAACTCGCCAATCAACCCCAGCAACTGCTCTGTGTCTGCCATGGAAACGGCTCCCATGTGGGTAATGCGGAAGGTTTTTTCCTTCAGATCTCCGTAACCATTGGAGAGGAACATGCCGTGCTCACGGAGGAATCCATTGAGATCGGCAATCGAAATTCCACGCGTGTTTTCAATACAGGTCAGGGAAACCGACTCATAACCCGGCTCTGCAAAAAGACCGAAGGAGTCACTCGCCCATTCCCGCACGCGATTCGCCTTTTGCTGATGAGCTCCAAACCAGGCGTCCTCATCGGCGAGGATCATTCGCAATCGGTCCTTGAGTGCCTGCATGACCGCAATCGTCGGAGTACTGGGAGTCTGATGCTTCTTCCACGACTTGTGCATCGCCAGGACATCAAAATACATCCCCCGATTCTCAATCGTTTCTGCTCTCTCAAGTGCCCGCTCCGAAACCGCCAACAAGGCAAGGCCGGGCGGAATCGCCAGAGCCTTCTGACTGCCTGTCACCAGATAGTCGATGGGCGGCAGGGAATCGAAATGAATCGGCACAGCGCCGGCACTGGTGATGGCATCAACGAGGAGAAATACATCCGGAAACTCTGCGACCACTTCTGCGATGTCAGCGAGCGGATTCATGACTCCGGTACTGGTTTCATTGTGAACGATGGTGACCGCGTCGTAGTTGCCCTTGGACAACTCTTCCCGAACCAGTTCCGGCTTGACCGCTTGTCCCCAGGGAACATCCACGCGGGTCGCATGTTTGCCGTTACTGGCACAAACCTTGAAAAATCTCTGACTGAAGGCTCCATTGACGAAACAGAGGACATTTTCACGGACTCCACAGCGTGCGGCAGTTTCCATTCCTCCGGTTCCAGAGGAGGTCAAGACATAAACCGGGTCCTTTGTACGGAACAGTCGCTGGGAGTTGGTGTGCAGCTCTTCACCCAATACCGAAAATTCCGGTGCACGGTGGCCAATCATCGGACGGGTCATCGCCTGCAGGATGGAATCCTCGACTTCCACCGGTCCGGGAATGAACAGTCGAGGAACATCTCTTTGGGAATCTTCAGGATTTGACATTACACATCCTCCTCGTCGGTGTAACGGACCACCATTCCGGTGGAAATTTTCGGCTCAAAAAAGGTGGTCTTCGGCGGAAAGACTTCTTGGGCGAGGGTTCTGCTCCAGAACTCCTCTTTCCCCACGGGCGGAAGAAGGCAAAGCAAGCCGTGCTCGCTTCGATCCAGTTGCTCACGGGCAACAGGCTCAAGATGAGGAGTCGCCGGAGCACCCAGATCATCAAATTCACCGACTACATCCGCAAGCCTGCGGGCGAGTGTGGGTTGATCGAGATCGGGTCGAGTTTTCAGAGTCCATTCCTTGCCATTGCTGGCAACGAGACTCCACTCCTCCCCTTCACCGTCATCCAGAACCTCGATGATCCGATCGGCAACCTGTCCCAATTCAGGACCGTCGCCAGGTTTCCAGCTCCAGATTCTGTGCGTCGGATGGATATGGAGACCTTCCTGACGAAGATCACCGATGAAAGCGAGAACATAGCCCCCACCCAACAGTTGATCGTCACCGGAAAGTTCAATCGCCGTCGTGTAGCGGTGATGCCCGTCTGCCACTGCCGAAGGCAGGGGCTCCAGTGCCTTTTCGATGGCCCGGACATGATCCGGATCATCGATTCGCCTCAGAGTATGGACGTCTCCCCTGAAGTCTTTGCTTTCAAAAACCAGCTCTCCTGCTTCAGGTCCGGCATCGACTCCCGCAAGGACTTCTTCCAGTCCCTCACAGGAGAGTTGAACCACACCGGTGTCGATGGTCGTCAATCGCGCCTGGGCAACCAGTCGGGCAACGGTATGCGGACGAATTTCCTCGTGCCTTTCCACCCCTTCTCCCCAGGGACGAGCTTCCGCCACTGCGATCACCCCCTGCAAGAGAGAGGTGCCCCCGGCTCGATTGCCGTAACGGATGCTGTACCGATAGATCGCAGGTTTCTCTTCATGAATGATGGTCCCCGCTTCCACGGCGGATCTCATCGATTCTCCGCACTTGCGAAACACATCTTCATCAGGAGTCACTCCAGGTTCATCGCCGAGGATCCAGCGCACTGCATTTTCTGGAGCATGATTCAGGAGTTGACCGTGCATTTCATCGGGGATCACGTCATAGGGTGGACAGATCACTGCACCCGGGTCAACTCGATCTGGATTGGGGACAAATCCCCTGAATGCTCTCATCCTCGGCATCTTTACTCCTCCATGTTTGCGTAACAGATATTGAGAGCCTGCAAGGCATAGGAGGTAGCCAGAACAGGGTCACCCTCCCACCAACGGTCCACAGGGTTCGTCCACGAGCCGTCTTTTCCCTGGCGCTCAAGAAGCACCGTCGCAATCTCCCGCGCCCAGTCATGCGATTTGCCCTCAGCATCCACCAACTCCTTCTGCCCCAGAACTTCCAGGGTTCTGGCCATGACAGCCAGATAGTAGAAGTAGCCTGTCTGCCCGCGGGCAGGTTGTTCCGGGGTGGCCATTCCCGGGTTCTCCGACACGGTCCAATTGCGACTGATCCACTCCACGGCGGAAGTGACCCGCGGATCATCTTTGGCAAGCCCGGCATAAATCAGGGATTTCACCGCAGCATAGGTCATCGAGCCATAGGAGGAAAAGGTCACAGCTCCAGCAGCATCGACTGTTTTCCCTGCTTTGGATTCATCCGGGTGGTAGAAGAAACCACCATCCTCACTGGAGGCTTTTTTGACCCCATCGAGAACATCGTTGGAAGATTTTCGATTCTGGCATCTGGAAATGAAAACTTGAGCCCTCTTCCAGACATCCGAATCCTCGGTGAGTCCTGCAGCGTGAAGGGCTTCCAGGGCCAACTGGGTATTACTCAAGTCAGGGCGACGATCACTGCCGTACCCAACACCACCGTAGGAACCGGTATGCTTCTTTCGATCAAATGCCACCGGTGTCGAATCTTCCGCACACTGAAGGCCAGCAACGTAATCCCGCATTCGGGCGATGGCGTCCCGGTAAAGGGGCTCCTTGCGGTTAAGGTCCAAAGCCGACAAAGCCAGGATGGCAATACTGGTCTTGTAGTTCATCAAGCCCTGACCCGGGACGTAAACTCCTCCGTCTTCTTGCTGATGATCGAGCAAGGACTGCACAGCTGCGGTAACAAAAGGGCCATCCTTTTCGCGGTACGCACGGGGAGTATCTGCCAAGGCCTTGAGAACCATTCCGGTGATTCCTGGATCTCCAGCCATCGATCCCCATGAGCCATCACTGCGCTGGTTGTCGATGAGCCAGTTTGCTCCACGATCGATGGACTTCTTCAGTCCTGCTTTGTCGAGCCCCCCGGATTCTTGTGCAGATACCGCAAGCAATGGGCAAAAGATCATGAACAGCAAAACAAGGAGTCCTGAGATGGCAGGGACTCCCTTGTTCGTTTTGAGAGTGTATTGATCGGTGGCAGTCATTAACGATTCTCCTCAATAGTCTCAGGCTCAATGGAGCCTCTCCGGGGTAGTTCCATGCGGTTGGCGTCGGGATCAATCTCGCCGGGCAGGGCTTTTCGAATTGAAACCCTGACCGGTGGCGGCTCATTCCCATCTTTTTTCCAGGGCAACACGTCCCCATAAGCAAAATAGTCGCCGTCAGGGTAGGGCAATGCCAGAGGATTATCGAGGATTGCCCAAGGTCTGTGGCTCAGGGAGATCAACTCGCCTGTCACCCTAGCCATGAACTCTTCTTTTGCCTCAGTCCCCTCCGGAGCTCCAGGTGGAGGGTCGAGAAGCAGAAATCCTGAACCGGTGTAGACAAATCCGCAGCGCGCCATTTCGCGCTCCATGGGAGCATTGATGATGCAATTTTCGGCTCTGATTCGACGAACGAATTCACGGCCCTCACCATCCTTTACCGGATAATGAAAGTGGATGACCAATCGGTCGCCCCCGGTCAAACCACCCAGATCACGCTCTGATTCCGGACTTCGACTTTCTTTCACTTCCATCAACATCAACGCCGTCTGCAGATGCATGGGGTCACAATCGACAGCAATCAGACATTCATGTGACTTGGCACCAGGGAGATTGATCAGGTACTCAACAAAACCCTGAGACATGTTGAAAAAGCCGTCGAGGTGAATCGTCCCAGTCGCCGCTTCAAATTGAACGGCGCCCAGGGCGACGGTTTCCCCCGGTTGGGATTCTGAACCGGGAATGAGATCGACCGGAAGCCCACTCAAGGCTGTCGCCATGATGATGATGAGGCACCCGTTCATCTCTCCCCTTTCGCGTTTGATCACTTGCACTAAAGCTTCCCCAAAGGGTTTGCGTGCATGAAATGGAAACTCTGGGTCCATAATCGCAAAATCCACGCCGTCTACCAGTCCCCCGGACCTCATTTCACAGACGCCCAGCCATATAATAGACGAGCCCCGATCAGCACCCGTTCCGGCAATAGGTTCCTGAGATCGGGCTTCCTTGCCACCCTGAGGGCCCCAACTTGCGTTTTGCAGGCGATTTGTATAGCCTTCTCAGGTGCCGACCGATTCGACCCTTGATCAAATTAACCTGTTTTTCGGGGACGTGGTTTCCCGAAAAAGCCCTGCTTCGGAGACCGATGGACCCCAATAGGAACACTTCCCAGCCGGAATCTTCCTCCAGATGGAGCATCGTCCTGGAAGTCTCCGCAGGCATCGTCCGGCTTCCCGTTTCACGTATCGATTCCAGGGAAGTGCTCGTCGATTCGACGATTCGTCTTCAGGTGGGACAACGCTACGAATTGATCGTCGAGAGACCGGACGGTCATGCGGAACTAATCCATGCGGAAGTTCTGCGTAGAAATGACGCAGGCCTTCTATTGCGTTGGAAACCTGCCCACCCCAGAGAACTCTCGGCACTTGAGCGTCTCTTTGGTGATGAAGAACAGCAAGTACCCGAAAATGGTAACCTCGAATCCGCATTGAGATCCCGTTCCCGATTGGTCCGCACCTCTGCCATCGCTGCCCAACGTGACAGCGTTCGCGTTCTTAACCTATCCGCTATCAAGGAACTGATTCAGGCCTCCGTGGATGAAGTGATTCGCGAAAGTGGACGCTCACTCGGTGAGGAAGAGCTGCGCAGACTTCGTGAAGAATCTGAAAAGAGTTTTCAGGAAAAGCTGGCTGAGTTCCAGAACGAGAATGCAGACCTGCACTCTCATATCGAAAACCTGAATGCCAAACTGCAACGAACTCAGGAGCTCCTCGGTAACGAAAAAGAACGGGAAGTTGCCCGCGACCGCTTCGCATTGACACGCGAAAGCCTGCTGGAGTTGGAGTCAACGCTGGATCGAATCGTCGACAAGGCAGCCGGTGCCCACCACCTCCCTGAAGAGGTGGGTCAGGAGATTCGCGAAGTGGTTCAAAATTCTCTCGATCTTGAACGCTCCAGGGCGACAGATCGTGAAGAGAAAACCAGAAGTGAGAACATCGAGCTCCTCGAAAGAAAAGTGCAGCGTCTGGCGAAAAATCTCGATGCAGCGAGAGTTCAGAGGGATGAAGCATTAGAAACCGCTCGAAAGCTCGATCTGCGAGATTCCTCCTCCTCTGGAACAAGCTCGCCCATTCCAGCGTTTCCAACGAGCCCCTCCGAAGATCCAAGCGGACGCCGCAAAACACTGCTGGCCGATCTCGTTTCCGAAAACCGTCAACTTCGGCAGCAAATTGTAAAAAAAGTACCTTCAAATCCCAAACGGGGGCATGATCACCAAGTTACGAAGGATCTTGCCTGAGCCGAACTCGGCTTTCTGAACCGTTAAACTGAGAGGACGATCGATGAGTGAAACCGTATATGTGGGAATGGATCTCGGAACCAGCCGAACCTCCATCACCACCTCCACCGGAGTCAGAACCACGGTGTGGTCATATGTGGGCTATGCTCAGGACCACGTCAGCAAGAAGTTGCTTGGCGGCAGAGACAAGGTCTTCGGAGAGGAAGCGGTTCAAAATCGCATGGCCGTCGATCTGGTCCGTCCCCTCGATAAGGGTGTCATTCGCGAGGACGCTAATGCCAAGCGAGCAACACGTGATCTGATCGAACATATCCTTGAACAGGCAAACATTCCCTCGGGAAGCACTGTTTATGGAGTGATCGGGGCACCTGCAGAAGCCAGTGTCGGATCAAAAGCCCATATTCTTGAAGCAGCTTCCGAATTCATGGACAGCATCATCGTCTGCTCTGAACCCTTCTCCGTGGCTTATGGATTGGATTTCCTTTCCGACACACTCGTGATTGACATCGGGGCCGGAACCGTCGACCTGTGCAGAGTGCACGGAACGATGCCGAAAGCAGACGACCAGAGAACCCACCACTTTGGTGGAGATGCCATCGACCAGCGTCTCTTTGACCTGATTCAGGAGAAGCACCCGGAAGCCCAGTTCTCCGTCAACATGGTGCGTGAAATCAAAGAGAACTTTGCCAGCGTCGGACGCCAGCAGGATGCGGTCATGGCTACTTTCCCTGTCAAGGGCAAGCCGACTGAGTTCGACATCACCGACCAGGTCCGTGAAGCCTGCATGGGAATCGTGCAACCGACGGTCGAAGCTCTCCAGGACCTGATCGCCACCTACGACCCCGAGTTCCAGCAAAAGATGCGTAACCATGTCCTCCTAGGTGGAGGCGGCAGTCAGATCACCGGCCTCGCCCGTGCGATGGAAGAAGCCCTCGTCGAGTACGGTGGAGGCAAGGTTAAGGCCGTGGAAGAGCCACAATACGCTGGATCCAATGGTGCCTTGCGCATCGCTCTCGACATGCCGGAAGAGTTCTGGAAAGAGTTTATGGACAACCAGAAGGAAAATGCCTGAGCTACTATCTCCGTAAGACAAAAGAGGCCGGAAGCGATCTTCGCTTCCGGCCTCTTTTTTGTGACGAGCAGATGCGCTAGAGCGCTTCCCCGACCTTCGGTTTCGGAACAACGGTTTTATCGCCAGCAAGCCATGAACGGATCTCCCTGGCCTGAACCTTTCGCAAGGAAGGCTCAGCCTCCGCATCGAAAACGAAGTTGCCGGGAACCTTCGCCCGTCTCTTGAGCCCGCCCCATGCCGCTTGGCGAACAACTTCATCGGGGTCATCCAGGGCACTGGCCAAAAGGTCGAGGGAGCTCTGACGTGCATCCTCAGCAAATCCACAGACACACAAAAAGCGGACTTCTGAATCTCGCTCCAGGGTAAAGCGATCCTGCAACGCATCAAATGCCACAGGAAGCTTCATCGTTAGCAAAATCGAAGCGGCAGATCGGCGAGCCGTGACATTTCCCTCTGCGAGAACTGCGACGACAGGAGACAGGGCATCGCTGCCATATTCTAAAAGGGCAGACTCAATCAGATTGTCATCGACAACATTACCTTCAGCCAGCATGGAGATCAGACGGGGCAAGGCACGTTCATCTCCCTCTCTGGCCAAAATCATGCAAATCACCCGCTTGGTACGGGCTCCAATAAAAGGATCATCGAGTTCAGCGGCCAACAGGTTTCGCGTGATGATCGGAGCTTTGCTGAGGCTGAGGAGAATCCGGTCGAGAGCCCGCTTCTGGATACTCTCATCGTAAGAGCCAAGATTCGGGATCAGGGTCGTATTGCGGATGTCCTCGAGAACATCTTCACGATCCGGTGCTTTATCGGGGGTCGAGCAACCCACACAAAGAAATACTGTGAGAGCCAGTATCCAGCGCAGAGAAAACTTCGTTCCCGTGAAGTCCCTGTCACCGTCGATCATCGCAAACCGCCCTTCGGCCGAGCTTCGCAAACGGATCAAAGTCCCTGTACCGGTCTGCTGGAAGAGGTGTTGAGATCTTCCCAGCGCTCGTCCAGAGTCTGCAGGCGCCCACCCAACTGATCGAGGGTCACCGTTCTTCTGGCAAAGGCAGAAAGGTCGTCTTCGAGGATGCCCAGTGGGATCTCACCGGAGATCATGGCCTCCTGCAGACGAACACTGAGGAACGTGGCCACCGACAGGAAATCGACCCCACGCTCGGACATTTTGGTCAGCAACTCAGAATATCCCAACTGAGTCAGGTCGCCTGCTGAGGGATACAGAATCTGGTACTGCTCCTCGAGCAGATTCCTGAACTTGCCATGCTGGTTCGCTTTACGTCCAAGACCATCGATGAAGACAGCAAAGTCCTGAAGACTGTCCTTGTCGAAAGTTCTCAACAAGGAAATGGTTTCGTCAGAAAGGTCGGTTTCACCTCTCATGACGACCATGTCCCCCTTCTCATAGAAGGTCTTCAACTTGTCAAAGGAGAGGCTGACCGCATAGGGACTTGTGGGTACCACGATTTCCCTGCGCGGGGCCACCACGTCGTCGTAATCAAGGTCAGGATTCAGGCTCTTGATGTTTTCGACCAGAATCGCTGCCGCCTGGAAGAAGAGCTGACGCTCATTCTTGGACCAGGTCGAGACCGACTTCTCCGGGTGCCTGAGTTTGAGCATGCTCAGTTTCTCGGTCGCTTCGGGAAGGTAGTCTTCAAAAATCTTCAGGCGGCTGATGAGTTCCCTTTTCTTGACGATGCTCAGCAAGGTCAAGTCGACGACTTCATCGCGGGAGAATCCCTCCACCGGCGTTCTGCTGATGGGGTCGAGTCCGACAAGGTCTCGCCCTTTGAGAATGTATCGATCATTGAAGAGCACACTGTTGCGGGTGTCGAAGTGGCGACTCTCTTTCGGAGTGGAAATCGGATCGACCCCATCTTCCGAAAGAATGTGAGGAGTCAGAACGATGATGATTTCGGAACGCTGTTTCTGGGAACTCTTGCGTCCGAAAAATCCTCCAATAACCGGAAGGTCGCCCAATCCGGGAATGGAATTTTTGGTATCGAATTCACTTTCCTTGATCAGGCCACCCAGGATCAGGGGCCGATGGTTTTTCACCCTGGCTTGTCCCCTGAAATTCCGGGTCGCCACCTGCGGGATTCCCAACAGGTCCTCCTCGAAGACCCGCTGTCTTCCCTGAAGGTTATTGACGGTGATATCGACCAGCATCGAGACTTCGTTTTCGTCATTACCACTGATTCGTGGTTTGACGACCAGAGTCGTACCGATGTGCTCGGTTCCAACCTTGTTGGCATTCTCGACAAAGTTTCCACCACTGACGTCACGGACGACGTCGGTAGAGATAAAAGTTGGAATCTTTTCTCCTAGGTGAAGCTGACTCTGGCGATCATCCAGCGCGTACAATTTGGGACGTGCTTTGATTATCGCGTCACCGTTGCGAACCAGTGCATGAACACCGGCAAGAAACTGGGAGGACAGAGCCTCGGTGGTGTCATCAAAGAGGAAGGAGAGGCCCGATTGCTGAATCGGATTGAAATTGCTGCTGATCTCGGGGAGAGGCTCTCCAGGCAGAGGAGAGGCGAAATTCACCACGGAATTGCGTTTCTCAAAGGCGAGCGTATCGACTCCCAGATCGGAAAGAGCGTCCGCTTCCAGTTCGATGATCTGCACCTCGATCATGATCTGCCTCGCGGGCACATCGATCATGGCGATGAAATCTTCAATCCGTTTCAGATCCTCGTCGGTACCCACCATCAGAATACGATTTCGTGTTTCCGTCGATGGTGATTCCTCAAAGGTCAGAGAGAGGGAAGCGTCTTCTATTCCTGTACCCAACTTGACGGGGGGCAGTGAAATCGGATCGACGTGCGGGATTTCCAGAACGTAGGGGTACTCCGGAAGATCCCAGGATTGAAGCATCGTTCCGCTGGCAGCCTCATACTTTGAGTAGACCGCTTTCTCATATTTGCGGGTGATGGTCCTGTTTCCCTGTTTGACTGCGTCAGTCTTGACTTCCTCGGTTCGGTGATAGACCTGGCAAACCTTGCTGGCTGCCAGCGACTCCAGAACCAACTGGATTCCCGCATATTTGACCGTGATCGATTGTTGCTTGAGTCGATCCCGGATCCCCACCTGTTCAAAGTTGCGAATCGTTCTGATCAGAGACTCTGTGATTTCCTTTGAACCATTGATCATCAGAGAGTTCTCACGGCCGGCAACACGACTGATGGTGTTGTCGTCGACAAACTTTTTCAGCCCTGGAGTGTCGTTCAAAAACTGAAACACCTCGTCGGTTTCAGCGTGAAAGAGTTCCACAAAGGTGATGTTGGGGACTTGAGCGTCGGCAACTGGAACCTGGGCAAAGAAGGCCACACACAACGCGAGCACGATCCAACCGAAATTGAATCTTCCCCGTCCCATTCGACCGGGGTTGCTGACAAATGCGGACTTTTTGGAACGGTCCATTTTCTTCCTTGCTCCTGCGAGTGAGACTGCGGGTCCACTTCGACAGATGGTATGCCGATCTCCATACGCCAAAGAGTAAACGCTGTTTCCCAGTTTGAGTGGGAATCGACTCTTCTGCAGGCGAATTGTTTCGGCAGTTCTACGAGAGTCTGCTGGGCCCTGCTTAGGGCCTGTGGACGCGATCGCAGTGCTCAGGGAGTCGATTATCGGCACGTTATCTTCCATTCTCAACCAGAACCCAGCCACTCCAGCCAGAAACCCGATCAGTTGTCGATTTGTCGCGAATCGACCTGCAGGCCTCTCTGAGAGCCTCTGCAGGTGAAATACGGGCTCTGGCGCAGTCGATCAGATGAAGTGTCATTTGACGGGTGACCTCATCTTCAACGGGCCAAAGTGACCCCAGAATCCCCTGACAGCCCGCTTCCAGAACTGCTCTGGGAAAGCCTGCCAAGTCATCGGCACCAAGCCCACCAGCCAATGCGGTCTCGCAACCTGTGAGCAAAACGATTCGACAGTCGGAAAGATTCCAGCCGGCGATATTTCTCGCCAACAACTTTCCATCCGCAAAATTTTGGTCTGGAGTCAATCGGAGGGATGAGGACCGGGGATCGCGAGGATCGAAGTCTCCATGACAAGCCAGGTGAAGAACCTTTTTGCCGTGAAGTTGATCCTCAAGCTCGGTCACGGTGGCGACTCCCCCGGAGAGAATCGTCGAGCGAACCAACTTTTTGGCAACGGCCTCTCCCTCTGCTCTGGCACCTGGCAGTCGCGCTTTTTGCGGAGCGTCGGGATCCACCAGAGACAACCAGTCCTCTGCTGGCAACAGAGACAACTCCCTTGAAGCGGATTTCAAATTGGGCAACAGGCTGAAAGTGGTTCTATCCATCAGTGATCGCCCAGAGACGGGCAACATTCCCCAGGGAATTCTTCTCAACTCGTCCAGCGGTACCAACAACAATCTCTCGGTAACAGGAACTCTCGCCCCGAACAACTTGGACGAAATCCACGCTGCAGATTCGAGGTCTTTGCCGCGAGAGGAGTGAAGCGACTCAATGAAGCCGATCAATTCACCCTTCTCACACTCCTCAAGATTCATGTTCCATGAACCATCGTTGGTCGTCCAAGTCAGCAGTCGTGTTCCACAGTTCACCATGACCTGAATCGTGAATTGATTTCCAGCTTCCACTGCGAGTGCCTCGATCTGTTTCAAGTCAGGAGGCACTTCCCCAGGATTACGCACCCGCAGAAATTCTGAAGCATGGAGCGAAGCGACCACTTCCCCATTTTGTGCAAGAAGTTCCGTCAATAGGAATGCCGGCTCTCGACGCTGAAACATGGCGGCGTGATCGGAGCTGTATCGCAACCGAATTTGCTCCACGGCCTCCACTGCACTTCTGGCATGCTCAATGGCGAGCGGATATTCGCTGCGGAATTGATAAACTTTTGCCAGGGCCAGATCAGTCTTCCAGAGCGTCTCCAGATCGCCCCTCAACTCCCGGGCCGACTCCACAGCCGTTCTCGTTTCTGTCAGCCAGCCTCTTGCGGCAGCGGTCAGTGCTATCTCTACCAATGCTTCCGCAGCCAAAGCCCTGTCACCGCGAACTGTGGCTTTGGTCAAAGCACTGCGGGCATCCTCCAGCGAGCGAATCAGGGCACGCCGACTCTCCGCTGCATCTGAACTGCCCGTACTTTCTTCCCGTGCCCTTTTCGCCCTGTCAATCAAGGCTCTCGTTTGAACCGGAGAATCTTCGGGGGCCAATTCAAACGCACGGTTGAGTTCTCTTTTCGACCTTGGTCCCTGAACCCGATCGATTCTTGCGAAGACATCGAGAACAGATGCGTTCAATCGATACCACTCCGCCTCTTCTTCACGGTTAGCAGCGGAAGCCTCCTGCTCTTTCAATTCCCGATAGGCTTCCACGGGATATCCATCGCGCAATTTTTTTGAGATCCGATTCATGACCTCAAGGTGACTTCCACCAGTCGGATACGAGGGTTTCTGATTCCAGTTCTGAATCGTCAGAAGGTCGAGCAGCTCTCCCGACTCATTGCGGATTCTGCTGATCACTTGACCTTCAGGGACTCGGCCGGGATCAGGCCCCCAGAGCTCCTCGCCACTGATTCCCAGAGTCGCCTCACTGCCATCCACATAGAAGGATGCCAGACGAATTTCTGAATCGGCTGTTTTGAGGAGAATTTCTACATGACGATCTTCCCCGGTTTCAGGCAACTGTATGTTAAAGAGTTCACCCTCGACCAACGGTCGGTCACCAGACAGTTCATCGATCAACTGTGAAACAGACTGGGCATGCGAAGCACTGGTAAAAACCACCAGCAAGAAGAAGGAGCAGAAAAGAGGAGTCGAGGGTTTCAGCAATTCCAATAGCGATGGGAACCTGTCCAACGACAGGTCATTTCCTGAGCCAATTTGTGGCTGAATGGCCACTCTTGAATAGGTCTTGCTCACTTCCCCCGGGAAAGTGTTCTTTGATCGGTAAATGGGGCGACTCCGAAGTTGCTGCCGGGGCGGCAACCCGACACACCAAATATGCCGGAATCACAAAAAAACTTCAATCCCGGTCTGGGTCGACTGCAGGTGACCGGTTCATGCCATCCCAAACCACCGGGCCCGGCGTCACTTTTCCGAGATCGAAGCGGTCGATCAGGTCTTCGGGCCTCAATCTTTGCCCCTCCGGTGCGAGGCCGCTGAGGCTCGCCAACGTACCGATGATCTCCTCAGGTGAGATCCCCTGCCGGCGATAGTGGGCAAGGCTCGTATCTCCATGGCGCTTGGCCAGACGCAACCCATCCGGCCCCACCAGGAGAGGGACATGAACAAAAGCGGGAGGGCTCCAGCCGAGGAGTCGGTAGAGAAGGATCTGACGGGGGGTTGAGGGGACCAGATCGTCTGCCCTCAACACTTCAGTCACCCCATCTGCTGCGTCATCGACCACCACAGCCAGTTGATAGGACGGGGTTCCATCCCTCTTTTGGAGCACAAAATCCCCCGCCAGTGCCCCCTCTTCTTTTCCTCTGAAACCATCTTCAAATGGAACAGAGCCCACTTCGAGCCTCAATCTCAAAGCCGGATCCCGCCCCGTAGCACTTTTGGCCTCTTCGAGCGATGACCACCGACCATGACAAGTACCCGGGTAGACCATCTCGGAGGGCGGCAGTTCCGATTCATGGGGCGCACTGGCCGCTTCCTCGATCTCCTTCCGTGTACAAACACAGGGGTAGGCCACCTTTTGTTTAACCAACTGATTCAATGCGGCCTCATGACGATCCCGAAAATGACTCTGTATGCGGATCTCATCGTCCCAATCCAGACCCAACCATTGCAAATCCTCGATGGCGGATTCGGTCGCACCCTGTCGCACCCGCGGACCGTCCAGATCCTCAATCCTTAAAAGCAGTTTCCCGCCCTGCTTTCGCATCGACAGCCAGGCAAACAGAAAGGAGCGGGCATTCCCCAAATGGAGAACACCGGTCGGACTGGGAGCGAGCCTGCCGACAGGAAGTGGACCGTTCTCACCCTTTTTTGCGGGTTCAAACTGTGGCTCTTTTGCCGAATGCACTGACAATTTTCCTCTCTCGAGCCCCCCCATGGGCTGCCGAAGTGGGATCTTTCACGGATTCCCAGTTTGGTGATATCATGGAGTTGTGGACCCGAACAGGGTCCCTCTGCAGGGTGACCTGCGGCGTGCGCAGGTACTTGCGGAGTTTTGCCAGACTTTTTCCACTGGCAGGACGCTGCCAGTCAGGACGGTGCCCGGTTGTGGGTGTCACGTCCACGTGAGACCGGGAAACTCCAAACCAAGAAAGGAGGTGGTCCATTGATGATTGTCCGTGGCTCTATCAGGAGGTGGGTTCGTTAACCCGCGCCTCTGACGGGGGAAGCGGTGAATCCGCTCAATCCGCCTGGTAGAAACAGGGCCCGAAGGGAAATCCCTTCGGGCCCTTCTTCTTTATCCGGTACCAGATTTACCGCTCTATACATCTCTTCAGACTCCCGCTGCTGTCATAACCTCTCCCCTGCCCGATAAATTACCCTGTGTACGCCCCGTTAGGCTTGTTTCAGGGCATCCCTCTCGACATGATGGAAACAGATCGTATTTCACGGGTTCTGAAACTTCCCCATGACGAGGAGCGGGTCACCTTGAGCGCCGAGACCAAGGCTCGACTGAAGAGCATCCAACTACTCCTCGAACGAATCCGCCATGCCGTCCGATTTGACGAGCTCAAGGAAAAACTGGGGAGCCTGGAAGAGAAGATGTCCGCCCAGGATTTCTGGGACGACCGGGAAGCCGCCGAGAAAATTATTCAGTCGATGAAATCGACCAAGTCTTCGGTTCAATCCATCGAAAAACTGGAACAGGGACTGGAAGATGTTCAGGTTCTCATAGAACTTGCAGAATCAGAGTCGGATGAAGAATCTCTCGAGGAAGCCGAATCGGAAATTTTGAGGCTTCAGGAGAGCGCAGAGAGCCTCGAGTTGAAAACACTCCTTAACGGGAAGTACGACCAAGCGAGCGCTTACATCGAAATACAGTCCGGTGCAGGCGGTACCGACGCCGCAGACTGGACCCTGATGGTTCAGCGCATGTTCCTGCGCTGGGGTGAAAAACAGGGTTACAAAACCCAGATCATCGACGAACAACACGGTGAAGAAGCAGGTCTCAAGTCATCGACAATCCACCTTTCAGGGGATTATGCCTATGGCTACCTGCGTTCTGAATCCGGAGTTCACCGGATCGTTCGCATCTCTCCGTTCGACGCACAGGCACGCAGGCAAACCGCTTTTTGCTCCATCCGTGTCACGCCGGAAACCGACAATACAGATGGTGTAGAAATCGTCGACTCGGACCTTCGCGTCGATACCTACCGAGCAAGTGGAGCCGGTGGCCAGCATGTGAACACGACCGACTCGGCGGTCCGCATCACTCACTTGCCCACCGGGATTGTCGTCCAATGCCAAAATGAACGCAGCCAGCATGCCAACAAGGCCCAGGCCCTCAGGGTTCTGAAGGCAAGAATCATCGAGGTGCAGGAAGAAAAGCGTCGCGAGGAAATGAACGCCATCCAGGGTTCAAAAAGTGACATCGCTTTTGGCAGTCAGATCCGATCCTATGTCATGCACCCCTACAAGATGGTCAAAGACCACCGAACCGACCACGAAACCAGTAACGTCGATGCCGTGCTCGACGGTGAATTGCAGCCCTTCATTGAGCATTGGCTGCGCCACAGAAACCGAACGGAAACGGAATCACAGTGAAAGAGGAAATGATCATGGAAACTTTGGAAACTTCCGATCCCGACATCGCCGCCATCGTCACTCGCGAAGAGGAACGGCAGCGAAATGAGATCAACCTCATCGCCAGTGAAAACATCGTCAGTGAAGCAATTTTGACGGCCCAGGGATCGGTCCTGACCAACAAGTATGCTGAAGGCTATCCTGGCAAACGCTACTACGGTGGCTGCGAAGTCGTAGACGAAGCGGAAAATCTGGCAAGGGATCGTGCCAAGGACCTCTTCGGTGCGGACCATGCCAATGTCCAGCCCCATTCAGGAACCCAGGCAAACATTGCAGCCTACTCTGCCCTGCTCAAACCGGGTGACAAGGTACTCGCGATGGATCTCGCCCACGGAGGACATCTTTCACACGGTGCGAAGGTCAGCTTGACCGGCAAGGTCTACAACTTCACCCACTATCCCGTCAATGCAGACACGGAAACCATCGACATCGACGAGGTTATGAAGATTGCCAAAGAGGTACAGCCTCAACTGATTATCGCCGGTGCCAGTGCCTATCCGCGAATCATCGATTTTGAAGCCTTCCGCAAGGTGGCTGACGAAGTCGGATCGAAGTTCATGGTCGACATGGCTCACATCGCCGGCCTTGTTGCAGCCGGGGTGCACCCGAGCCCTGTCCCCCATGCGGATGTGGTCACGACCACTACGCACAAAACCCTTCGGGGTCCCCGCAGTGGCCTGATCCTCTGTCGCAAAAAATGGGCCCGCAAAATCGACTCCGGTGTCTTCCCCGGTGATCAGGGCGGCCCGTTGATGCATCTTGTCGCTGCGAGAGCAGTTTGCTTCCGTGAAGCGATGTCTGAAGAGTTCCGCGAGTACGCTCGCAGCATCGTTGCCAATGCACAAAAGCTTGGACAGATCCTCATGGACGGCGGGGTTCGACTGGTTGCAGGTGGAACCGACAATCACATGGTCCTGGCGGACGTTCGCTCCTTGGATCTGACAGGAGATATTGCGGAACGGGCCCTGGGTGAGGCCGGAATCGTCGTCAATATGAACATGATTCCCCACGACCCGAATCCTCCCCTGAGACCCAGCGGAATCCGTATCGGAACTCCCACTGTCACCAGTCGGGGAATGGGAGACGTTGAAATCGAACGCATCGGAAATTGGATTCTGGAAGTCCTCAAAAACCCTGAGGACACTTCACTGCATCAGAGTATTCGCTCGCAGGTCCGTGAAATGTGTGGGGAGTTCCCGACAAGAATCTGATCGGTGTATCAGCCTCAAGACCCGTATCCGTCTCAAGACCTCTTGGAACGGGGCTGGATACCGATCGCCTGATGAACCGCTTCCATCGTCTCCTCGACGATGGGGCGGATCTTCCGTGCACCCTCCCTGAGAATCTCCTCGACCTTGTCAGGAGAGCTCTCCAGCTCTGCCCTTGCAGTTCGCGCATCGGCGAAATACTCCAGAAGTGCTTCATAGAGTTCCTGCTTGGCGTGGCCGTATCCATAACCGATGCCGGCCGATCGCATCTTGTCCGCCATCTCGTCGACTTTTTCTTGCGGAGCAACCAACTTGTAAAGTTCGTGGATCGTATTGCCTTCGGGGTTTTTGGGATCGTCCACTCCCTGGGAATCGGTGACGATTCCCATGATCTTTTTGCGGAGCTTTTTCTCCGGCTCAAAGATCCCCAGATCATTCCCGTAGGATTTGCTCATCTTCTGGCCATCCACACCGGGAACCTTGGCAGCCTGTCCCTCCAGGATCAGTGGCTCCGGAAGTGGAAAAACTTCTCCGTACAGTTGATTGAATTTCCCTGCGATATCGCGGGTCACCTCAACGTGTTGCTTCTGATCCTGCCCCACAGGAACGCGATGGGATCGGACGATCAAAATGTCAGCAGCCATGAGGCATGGATATGCGAAAAGCCCATGGTCCGCAGAGATTCCTTTTTCGACCTTGTCCTTGTATGCATGGCAACGCTCGAGGAGGCCCATGGGAGTCAGGGTCGATAGAATCCAGGACAACTCACAGACTTCTGGAACATCTTCCTGCCGGTAGATCACTGCTTTCTCAGGATCGAGCCCCAAGGCCAGATAATCGCAGGCGATACCGAAGATGTTTTCACGAAGTGCTTCGGCTTTCTTGACGGTGGTCAGGGCATGGTAAGTGGCGATGAAATAGTGCGCTCCGCCCTCCCTTTGGAGGTCGATCCACTGGCGAACAGCACCGAAGTAATTCCCCAGATGGATTCCCGAACTGGTCGGAGTCAATCCAGAGAGTGTGACCTGACTCATCGCTGATTCCCGTCCTTTACCCTGCTTCTATTCTGGATACCCGGACAGTCCCCGGGCATGGAAGGGCTCCCAAGAGGAAGCCCCTGATCTGGAATCAGGGTACAGAAATCACCGCAGAACTCCAGAAAGACAGCAAAACTTGTCCCAAGAAGAGATCTTGAGCAGAATGATCTCTCTTGATCGCCAAAGCCTAAATGCGGAAGATCCTTCATCAGATGAGGAGAAAGCCTCCATGGCGAAGACAGCTTCAAAACCACGCGGAAGTTTGACGCGAGCCTTCATCACCGGGTTGGCAACACTGCTACCTACGGTGCTGACCATCATCATCATTACGGTCTCCTACAACTTCCTTGACGAAAAAATCGCCCAACCGATCACTGGCCTTATCCGCAAAGGATTCTCATCTGAAGTTGCCAAAGAGTACTTTTGGAAAGACACCGTCAAACTTCAGGAATGGCAACTGGATGAAACTGTCGACGACAGTGGACTTCCTGAACGAGCAGATGACATCCCTTTTTCGAAACAGGTCGAGCAGATTAGCCCTAGTTGGCTTGGCTTCGTTATCGCCATCGTCCTCGTGCTTGCTGTAGGCATCGTCTTCCGTGGAGTCTTGGGAAGACAGTTACTGAAACTGATCGAAGGCCTGATCAAACGCATTCCTTTTATCAAAATCATCTACCCCTATGCCAAACAGGTGACAGAATTCTTCTTCGAGGAAAAAAACAAAATCGAATACGACACTGCTGTGGCGGTTCAGTATCCGAGAATGGGAATCTGGTCCCTTGGATTCGTCACCAGTAATGGATTCAAGACGATTCAGGAAAAACATGGAGGCCCCATGGTCGCCATCTTCATTCCTTCCAGTCCCACGCCGATTACCGGATACACGATTCTGGTTCCCCGAGACGAGATCATTCCACTCGACTTGAGCGTCGACGAAGTGCTGAGATTCACGATCTCGGGTGGAGTGATCGTGCCAACGGATGAGATTCCCCAAATGGGCTCTGCACCCGATTTGAAGGCGCCCGGCGAGAAATCTGGGGACTCAAATTCTGCAGAAGATGACCCGAACGCTTGACGGGAGAAACTTCCTGACTAGCATCGGGCTTCTGGAAATGCTGATTTGTCAAAGGGTCGGGCCGTAGCGCAGTTTGGTAGCGCGCCACGATGGGGCCGTGGAGGTCGGTGGTTCGAATCCACTCGGTCCGACCATACTTTTCAATCGCGAATTCTTTTTGATCTTGGTCGACTTGCCGATCATTCGGATACAAGGCAACTGTTCGGCCAAATCCGGCAGTGAGGCGTGATCCGTGACAGACCCAGCCTCCACAGATTCAAGTGCCCCGAGCTCCCCTTCAGAGGACCTTCCCCATTCTGCAGCAGCCAGAGTTCCCCTGATTCTCCAGAGTCAGGGAAGAAGCGTTTACTATTTCGCAGAATCCCAGGCAATCCTTGAAAAACTCGGTTTCATGTCGGGAGAACCGTCTTCCCCGGCCACCGAACACTTGCCAGGACGAACACAGCATCCGGTCTATTCGATTTCAAAATCGGAAAAGTACATGTGGAAGTTGTGCCGCCGCGGTGGATTTCTGTCCAGGGTTAACAAAAAGACCTACTTCTCGATCCGTCGTTTTGTGGAGGAGTTGGTTCTTTCCGATCGACTTCAAAGGTCGGGAATCCCATCTTCAAAAGTGTTGGCATTTTCCGCCAATCGAATCGGTCTTGGATTCGAAATCGCCCAAATCATCCAACTGGAGGAGAACGTCATCTCCCTCAGTGATTTGCTCGAGAAAAAAAAGCAGCCCCCTGCCCGGTCCCAGGTTCGCAGCACAGGAGAGCTGATACACCGCTTCCACAGTGCAGGATTTCTCCATGGGGACCTGAATCTCATGAACATTATGGTCAATGCTGATCCGAGTGCGCCGGTCAAATCCCTTTTGGTCGATCTGGATCCGGGATCTGTACCACCGGGTGCGAACAGCACAGGAAATCTTGCGCGGCTGACCCGTTCCTATGCGAAGATCATCGACAAAGGGGGCACTCCCCTTACAGCGGGTGACCGATTCAGATTTTTGTACTGTGCAACAGGGGGAGATCGCACTCTGTTGAAAGCGGCCCTCAAGCAATGCCTCCCTCTTCTGCCGGAAAGTGAACACTCCCGTTGAAACCTGTTATCGGCTCCATCAGCTTCTTGAATGCTGACCCTCTCTGTCTAAAACTGGAGGATGTGGATCATCGTTGGGAAGTTCAGCATGACATTCCCAGTAAATTGGCAGCAAAATTACGCCAGAAGGAATTGGACGTCGCGTTGGTTCCCCAGGTGGAAGCCTGCAGATCAGAAGACTACCGGATTCTTCCTGGTCACTGCATCTCCTGTGATGGAGCAGTGGGATCGATTCTTCTCTTCGGTGACACCGAGTGGAAGGACCTGCGTGCGGTGTCGGTCGACAAGGCCAGCAATTCTTCTGTAGCCCTGCTCTCTGTCTTGAGACATCTGGACGGATTGCCGCCCCTGGAAGTCTCGGTTGGTCAATCGGACCTTTCGGCACTGGAAGCGGGACAAAACCCAGATTCGGTTCTTCTGATTGGAGACCCGGCATTGGAAAATGCCCACTCTCCCTATCCCAGGCAAGATCTGGGAACGATGTGGAAAGAGAGGACCGGGCTCCCCTTCGTCTTTGCTGTGTGGCTGGCTCGACCTCCGATACCCCAATGGGTCGTGGATTCGATTCATGAATCCGCCAGGCAAGGACTCTCAAACCGTGATTCGATAGCAAAGATCTACTGCCGGGAGAACCCTGGAGTCCTCGACCTTCCTTCCGCTCTGCATTACCTTCATGAAAACATTCGCTATGAACTGGGTGACCCTCAGATCGAGGCACTGAAGGTGTTCCACCGCTTACGTAGCGAGTTGGATTCCAACCTTGATCCTCAATGGTCCCCCCGATTCCTCGAGGCAGCTGAAATCGGTGACGAGTCATGATTGAACTGACAGCCACTGTGATCACCTTCAATGAAGAAGCCAACATCCGTGAATGTCTGGAATCCCTCGATTGGGTTTCAACCATCATCGTTGTCGATTCGGGATCGACGGACAGAACCGTCGAGATCGCCCGAGAGTACACCGATCAAGTCCATGTGACAGACTGGCCTGGCCACGTTGAGCAAAAGAATAGAGCGATCTCTCTCGCCGAGACGGACTGGATCATCTCCATCGATGCGGACGAGCGGGTCTCCGAAGAACTTCGGGATGAAATCATCCAGAACCTGCAAACCGAACCTGAAGTTCCTGGTTTTTCGATGCCCAGACGAACTTGGCATTTGGGACAATGGATTCGTTATAGCGGCTGGTACCCCGACCGAAAGATTCGGGTATTCAATCGGCGTAAAGCACACTGGGCGGGAAGAAATCCACACGATCGAATTTCAATTCAAGGGACTCCCATGAAATTGAAAGGAGATCTGCTTCACTATTCATTCCGAGATCTTCATCATCACATCGAGGGGATGGATTTCTTCACAGGTATTTCTGGCAAGGAAATGGACCGGCACGGAGTTCGAAGCCCTTTACTGGGAATGCTCCTCCATGCCCCTTGGAGGTTTTTCAGGATGCTCATCCTTCAAAAGGGCTATCGGGACGGGTTCGCGGGTTTCATTCTCGCTGGTCTGGGGATGATCTATGTCTTCCTCAAATATGCTTGCCTCTGGGAGAGGCGCCAACTGAAGAGACGGGGCCTCGATCCAGATACACAACCTAGGAATCACCGCGGCCCTGAATGGAAACCTCCCAGAAAACTGCCACCCTCACTGGTGAAATCCGGAGGCGACGGGTGAAAATTTTTCACCTGTTTTCAAACTACAAATTCACAGGGCCGGCAGACCTTGCACTCTTGTTGGCCAAATCTCAGCTAAACCTCGGCCATGAAGTCCTTTTCTTCAGTGGCACCCCTCCCTATGGCACTCCCAACCATCTTGCTGGTATTGCCTCTGAGCGGGGGATCGTGTACCGACCGGATCTTCATTTGCCGAAGCATTTTCATTTCCGGCAACTTCTGAAAGACCTCAATACCCTTAAAGCAATAGTCGCAGAAGAAAAACCGGACTGGATTCATTGCCATCTCCCAGGTGACCACCTTCTCGGTTGCCTGGCAAAAGGTGAGAAAGCCCCCCCCATCGTCAAAAGCCAATACGAACTGAATCCTGTTAATAATTTACGCGGCAAATACTGTCGCCCCCGCACTGACCTTTGGATCTCTCCGACCCCCACGGCCACACAAAACTTGCTGTCATGGAAAGTTGAAACAAATCGGATATTGGAACACCCCCCCATCGTCGATCTTCAACGCTTCCAACCCGAAACCCGCGAATCTGAGACGGAAAAGACCGGAGATTCTATTCACATCGGAGTCGTGGCCAGAATGCAACACCACCGCCGATTCCCAGAATTGATCAAGGGCTTCTCACTCGCTGCGATGGAAGACCCTTCACTCAACCTGCACATCTTTGGGCGTGGAACCCATCAGGATGAAGTGGCAAAGAGACCAGCCAAAGAGAGTGGCTTTGCTGACCGCATCCACTTCTCTGGATATCTGGATTCAAATCAGTACCCCGGCCACCTCAGGAGATTGGATCTGCTGATCTTTTTGGTCCCGGGCTCTGATGGAACCTGTCGTGCCGCCAGAGAAGCCATGGCCAGCGGAGTTCCGGTCATCGCCTCCCGCCGTGGATTACTCCCCGAGTTGATTCCTTCGACTGCGGGACTCCTTCTCGATGACGATTCACCGGAAGCCATCTCCAGGGCGATCCTGCAATTGTCTCGGGAAACCGGTTTGAGAAGAGATCTCGCCGCCGGTGGGCGTGCCTATACCGAGTCTTTTTGCAATGCGGAGATCCTGTTCCAGGCACTCGAATCATTACTTCACGGTAGAATCAGCACTATTTAGAGAAAAACGGCCCTTTTTCAGAGTTTTTCCTACAGATCACCAACCCATGTGTCGAGGAATCCATTGGGCGGGAAGGACTCGCCCATGGCCCCTGTGGCCGTCAAAGGCCTCAGGCCAAAAACCGAAAGGGTATGGATATGAACAACGTCAACAGCGGTCAAATTACGACCAACAACATGAACAGTGTGATTTTCCCCACGGCTCGCGTCGTCAGTGGTCTTTTGGGTTTCTACGCCCTTTGCACCATTGCCACGAACTACACCGTGACCACCAATTTTGATTTCAACGTGTTCTCCGGAATCGTCGCCATGGCTATGGTGATCTGCTTCTCGGTTTGTACTGCAAGCATGTGGAAGAATGGCTTCCAGGTCTTCTCCGGAAACGTCGACAATGTTGTTGAGGCCAACACCTTCTGGAACAAGCTTGCCAATGGCTTCATTGTTTCCTGCGTGGTCTTTACCGCTGGAGCCTTCATCAACAGTGCCGGAAGCTCCAATATCGTCAACGCCCTGACCCCGTCCTTTTTCCCCTTCTTCATTGGCATGTGTGGCTACTACACCTGCAAAACTGTTGCAGCTGCATGCACCACTACTGCCATTGAGTGCAATGTCAGCAAAAATGCTGACAATGTTGTGGCCAACAGCGTAAAAAGTGTCATGACTGACATGAATGTCATTCAAGATACAAATGCAAAGACATACACCTCTTGAAGTAGCTCGTAACTTACTTCGTAAACTAAAAGCCTGTGGAGATTTATCAGTCTCCGCAGGCTTTTTCTACATTGGAGAGACTATTCGAATCGACGAGGCTTCAGCAATTACATGAAGGTCAGTGATTTACAATGGTTGAATCCGTCACTTTGTAATCCTATTCTTGGGGTGTAACTGTTTTATTAACCCGCCTGAACGTTCGGGCAGGAAATTTGATTTATCTCTGTGGGAGGTGTGTCCCCTGCACCCATCAAGTCAGTGCATGTGGATTCTTCCATGGAACATGGATTCCCTTTATTCGACCGGGAGAAGTTATGTTTCAGCTCCTTCGTCTTCGCCTAGCCACTGCACTACTGGCGATTTTTGTATTGGTTACCGGATTGGGTGTCAGCACTGCCTCAATCGCAGGTGACGCTGTCTTCGTGGATACTGCCCAGATCAAGGTTTCCGGAGCCCGCTCCGGTTCCAAACTTGGTAAATCAGTGTCCGGAGCCGGTGACGTCAACATGGATGGTTACAAAGACACCATTCTGGGCGCGCCGGAAAGTGACAATACCTCTGATGGTCGAAGAGGCCATGCTTACATCGTATTGGGTTCCCCCAACATCGAGACTGAAATCGATCTGAAGAATCCGACACCCGGTACCACGATTAAAATCGTCGGTTCCCATGCGGGAGACCTTCTCGGTTACTCGGTCTCCGATGCAGGAGACGTCAACGGTGACGGAATCTCAGATTTCCTGATCGGAGCTCCCAACTCCTATGGCAGTGGAGGGTCTGATGAGGACGGCAACGGTCGCGCATACCTGATCTACGGTTCTGCGAATCTTCCTTCTGTCATCCACGTTGGATCACTGGGCAGCCTGGGTGTCACCTTCATTGGTGGCCAGGAATCCGGTCAATTTGGATACTCCGTCAGCGGTGCGGGAGACTTCAACTCAGACGGTTATGCCGACCTGCTGGTGGGTGCCCCCGGCGAAGAACATGGTTCCTCCAACAGTGGCGGTGCTTACCTGATTTACGGTGGCATGCTCTCTGGAACCATCGATCTGAAATTCGGGCACTCTTCCGTGACTCTCTTCAAAACCGGTGGAAACAGTGACAACGTTGGCCACTCGGTGGCTGACCTCGAAGACTTCGACGGTGACGGTCATGACGACATTGCCATCACCGCCATGCGCCACCCGGACGATGGCGGCATTAACGCCGGCCGGGTCTGGGTCGTTTACGGTGGCATGTCCACCGGAGCGGAAGTCAACCTGAACAACCTCTCAAACTACGGCCTTTCCGGCACAAAAATCCGCGTTCCCGATGGTGATCATGAGCTGGGTCAATCTGTCGCTGGAGCGGGTGATGCCGATAACGACGGTGATTCCGAGATTTTGATCAGCCGTTCCCTTCACGATCAGGACCCCACCACTCTGCAGACGATTGCCTACTTGGTGCGCGGATCTTCTGATCGCCCGGAGACGATTCACCTCGGTCAGGGTGGTCCCGGAATTACCGCATACAAAACTCTTTTCGATAACGACGAAGATGGTCAAACGGTTCACGGAATCTACGACCACTCCGGAGATGGTCTCGATGATCACATTGTGGGTATCCCGAGAACCGTCATTCTTGAGCAGGAAAAAGGCAGCGCCCATCGTGTGAACGGTGGACAGGATCTTGGCGCTACTGAGGTTCTCGACCTTCATCAACAAGAAGGAAGAGCCTACCTCGGAGTCAAGGACAATCAGTCCGTAGGCCGTTCTGTGGGTGGAGTCGGTGATATCAACGATGACCGCGCAAACGATCTGGTCATCGGTGCTCCTGGCGACAGCCCTTACGGACGCCATAGTGCAGGTGTGGCTTACTTCTTCCTCGGTAAAGAGCTGCGCTCCCCGAATCAGGTTCATACCAGTGCTGTCGGTCAGGTTGTGACTGTCACCTGGAATAACCGTGCCATCTACGACACGGTAGAGTTGTTCCGTGACGGCATGTTACTCGCCACTCTCCCAGGTGATACCGAAACATACACCGATTCGAACGTGGCTTACGGTGATCACACCTATAAAGTCCGTGGAAACCGCAGGCACATCACGACCGTCAAAAAGTCGAGCATGATTCGTGTACTGACGCCGATTTCCAACTTCGAGTGCACCTCTCAGGGGCGCAATGTGACCCTCGAGTGGAATAACAATGACAGCTACTCTTCCACGGATGTCTATCGTGATGGAAATCTGATTGCGACCACTCCGGGTGGCGCGCAGTCCTACTCTGATATCGATGTTTCGTATGGCTCCCACACCTATACTCTCGTATCTCGTGGAGACCGTAGCGAAACCTTGCCGACCCACTGCATGATCAATGTCTTGCAGCCCCCCTACCTGCCCAGCTGTTTTGCTGAGCCGAACCCGGTCAGCAATGACGTCGAGGCCACCATTAATTGGACCAATGGCCCTAACACGATTTATGAAAACATCCGTGTTTTCCGTGACGATCAGCTTCGCGCCACGATCTCCGGAACAGCAGTGACCTACACGGAAGTGCTTCCGGAGCCGGGAACCTACACCTACTCCGTACAGGGTGTGGATGATTCCGGACGTGCACTCAGTGATAAGATCTACTGTGAAGTGGTCGATCCGATCGCACCAAAAGCATTGGAGTGCAGCTCCATCGGTCAGATCGCATTCTTCAACTGGGTCAATACCGACGCCTACGACACGATCATCATTGAGTTTGGACCTGCGGATGGTTCACAGCCGCCGATGGATCTGGCCACTCTCGCCGGAAACACCCAGTCTTACCAGACGACTGTGGCTGCCCCGGGCGAGTACACCGTTTGCATTCGTGGCGAAAGCCTGATGGATCCGAACTCGCCGAACTTCGGCCAGTCAAGCCGGATCTGCTGCACCCTTTCCGTTCCCTACCCTCTGGCAAATCTGACTTCTTCTGCCCAGGGTCAAGTCGTGAATCTGGAATGGGAAAATGGTGGTGAATACGACACCATCGAAATCCTTCGGGATGGTCTCTTCCTTGCAAGCGTCAGTGGTCACCTGACCAATTACACTGACAATGCGGTTCCCTTCGGACTCCGGGAGTACACCCTCCGTGCCAAGCTGCGTCAGGGTGTGACCGACGATATCAGCACCTCAATCACGGTGCTGCGCTCTCCCGAGAACTTCACCTGCCGTGGTGAAGCAGATCAGGTTCGCCTGAACTGGACCAACCCTCTTCCCAGTTACAGCGACCTCGACATTTACAGGGATGGACAGTACCTGACGAGCGTCTCCGGTGACGATATGGAGTACATCGATGCTCCTCTGAGCCCGGGATCCTTTAGTTACTCCATCAAGGCACGCCTTGGAAACAGCACCAGTGATTCTTCCGATTGCGACACGGTGATTCCGGAGCCGATCAACACGGTGGGAACCGGGCTTCTGAATGGTCGTAACGTACTGATCACTTGGGCCAACCCGGTGACGGAAGCCACTTCGGTACGCCTCTTCCGCGATGGCAATGAGATTGCTTCGCTTCCGCCGACCACCACTGCATTCCTCGATCCGGATCTGCTGGTCGGAACCTACACCTACTGTGTGCGGGCAGAGATTGATGATAATTACAGCAGTCTTTCCTGTGCAGATGCCATCGTCCCGGCTCCGCCGACTGATATCACCTGCACTGTTGATAACGCTGTGACCACGGTCACCTGGACCAACGGCGAACTCTACGACAACATCATCATCATGCGTGATGGTGGAACCATCGAAGAAGAAATCGCTGGTGGCGCCAGTTCCTACACCGATAACAACCCGGGGCCAGGACCTCACCTTTATCAGGTCTTCGGGCGCATCGGTGACTTCGTCTCCGAAAGCCTCGACTGCCAGGTCGTCGTGCCTTACCCGCCGGCGCAACTGGTTTGCACTCTGGCGAATGGCACGGATTCGGTCCTGACCTGGATCAACACCGAGCCTTCCACGAGTATCCTGATCTACAGGGACGGAGTTCAAATCGCAGAAGTGGCACCGGATGCCGATGGATACACGGATGCGGGTGTTGCTCCGGCCACCTACACCTACTGCGTGGTCAATGTCTTTGCCCATGCTCCGGGTTCCAAGACCAGTGCACCGACCTGCTGCGACCTGATTGTTCCGGCACCGCCGACCAATCTCACCTGCCTCTCCGTTTCCGGAGACGTGGAGTTGGCATGGGTCAACAATGATGCCTACGAATCCCTGACCCTGCGTCGTGATGGCAACGTCATTGCAGAGTTGGAGGGAACCAGCACCTCGTATACCGATCCGCTGGTTACTCCGGGCAACCACATGTACTCCATCGCCGGAACGATTCTGGGGAATACCTCGACTTACGATTCCTGCATGGAAGATGTCCCTGCAGCGATTACGGACCTCTCCTTGAGTTCCTTCGCTGATACGGTGACTCTCAACTGGAATCACAGTGGACCCGGCGACGAAGTGGTCATCGCCCGTGATGGCGCAGTGATCGCCACTCTGAGCAGTGCCGAGACCACTTACACTGATACCGGTCTGACTGCAGGTGATTACGAGTACTGCCTGACGATGACCATCGGTGACGGCACCAGCCCCACCGTTTGCGGATTCATTCACGTTCTTGCAAACCCGAGTGATCTCAGCTGCGTCTCCGCTGCAGGATTCGTCAACCTTTCATGGACCAACAACGACGCTTACGACAGTTTGGTCATAGAGCGCGATGGAACCTTGCTGGCGATCCTGTCCGGAACAGATACCAGCTACACCGACGGCAGCGCCGCGGTGGGTCTGCGTTCCTACACCCTCCGTGGTGAGACCTCGACCAGCATCAGCGGTAATGACAGCTGCACCGTCGACCACTTCCTTACAGCACCGAGCAACCTCAGTTGCTCCGTAACTGCCGGAGAGGCCGACCTGTCGTGGACCAATGGTGATACCTACGAAAGCATCGTCGTCAGCCGCGATGGCACCCTTCTCGAGATTCTTCCGGGAGACGCCACCAGCTACCATGACGCCACCATCGTTTATGGATCCCGTTCCTACTCCCTGGTGGCAACCGGTGGCAGTATCGAAAGTGATCCGACCAGCTGTGGCCTCGAAGTTCCGGCCATGCCGATGGACCTCGCCTCCAGCACCCTCGACGACACCGTCACCCTGACCTGGACCCTTGCGGCACCGGGAGAGGCTCAGACAGTGACCCGTGATGGAGCCGTCATCGCCACCATCGGCGGTGGAATGACGATGTTCACCGACACCCCGGGACCGGGCACCTACGAGTACTGCGTGACCAACTCCATCGGCGGTAATACCAGTGCCACTGCGTGCACCGCTGCCAGAGTGCTCGCCAACATGACCGGCTTCTCCTGCAGCTCCGCTGCCGGTCTGGTCACCATCACCTGGACCAACAACGACACCTACGGTGCCCTGTTACTGGAGCGGGACGGCGAAAAACTGGCCAGCCTCAATGGTGATACCAGTTCCTACGTCGATACCACTGCAGATACCGGCAACCACACTTACGAGTTGACCGCTTCTGTGGAGACGGAGAACACCACCAGTGGAACCTCCACCTGCACCGTGCTTCACGAGTTGGCTCCGGTCTCCGACCTGGCATGCTCCGTCACCGCCGGTGAAGTCGATCTTTCCTGGAACGTCAACGACACCTACGAGTCGATCAGCCTGAGCCGTGACGGTGAGTTCCTCGCCCTTCTCTCCGGAGATGCGACCTCTTACCACGATGCGGACGCGCTGGCCTTCGGTGCTCACACCTACTCTCTGGTGGCTGCTGCCGGATCCATTGAAAGTGATGCGACCAGTTGCACCGTCGATGTTCCGTCCACTCCTGAGAACCTTGTTTGCACCCTTTCAAATGGTGCTCAGGTTCAGTTGAGCTGGGATCTTCCGGCTGCCGGCAGTTCCGTCAGCATCTTCCGGGACGGTGCCCTGATCGACACTCTCGGTGGATCAGCCACGAGCTACACCGATACCCCTGGATCAGGTGTCTACACCTACTCGGTGGTCAACAACAGCGCCGACGGCACTTCACCGGCGACTTCCTGTGACATCGTCGTTCCGGTTCCGCTCTCCGGCCTCGGTTGCACGACCATCGGTGACGGTAATATCCTCACTTGGACCAATGGTGAGACTTACGACTCCATCGCCGTCTACCGCAATGGTGAGAAGATCGGTGCCGCCAATGGCGGAGCAGAGTCCTTCACAGACTTCCCGCTGGATGCAGGAACCTACGACTACGACCTGATCGCCAGCATCGGTACTTCCGAGACGGCTCCGGTCTCCTGCTCCGTCACGATCCTGCCGCCGCCGATCAATCTTGCGTGCACCTTCTACGGAGCACCGATCAACCTGAGCTGGGTCAACACTGCCAACTACACGACGATTCACATCGAGCGTAATGGGGTCCTATTGGCCTCGATTTCCGGCAATGCCACCCAGTACCAGGACATCGTTCCGGTGGAAGGTGACTACAGTTACGTGATCTATGGTGAGCATGCTGACGGTGTGACCACCTCGACCACCTGTTCCGGATACGTCAAGCGCTTCCTCAGGGGTGATGCCAACAGCGACACCAACTGCGATATCGCTGACGGTATCTGGGTCCTGAACTGGCTCTTCATCGGCGGACAGGAGCCGACCTGTTACGACTCCGCGGACTTCGACGATAACGGACTCGTCACCATTGGCGATGCCATGCTGATGATCTTCTACTACTTGCACGCTGAAGGAATGCCGAGCATGCCTCCTGCGAACAACTACCCGGAGCCGGGCCTCGACCCGACCGACGACACTCTCGACTGCATTGATTCGCCCTACTAGGCCTTCATCCCGTTGAGATCTTGTCAAATCCCCCCGCCGTTATGAGACGGCGGGGGGATTTTTTTTGCGTCCTCATCCCGTTCAATCCAACCTATCGGGGTGTCGGATTCCGGCTCTCGGGTTATGCTTGTTAGAACGGGTAGAGGAGGCACACAGGTCTCGTCAGATCCTCAGGCAGAATCACGAACAGAACCTCGAAACTTTGATTGCGAATGCATTGAGAGCGGCAAATGATCACCGGAACTGGCATACCTACTGGAACGGAAGAGCGCATACCGGGATCCTACGGACCCGTCTGCTCTCAATGCCCCGTTCGCTCCGGTTGCCTCAAAATCTGTGATCTGGTCGAAGATTTGATCCCCAGCATGGAGAAAGGGCGGGTCGACGCCGAGGACCTCCCTCGCCTGTATATGGGGATACGTACCGTGAATGTCCTCCTCGAAAACACCCACCTGCTGACTGACCGGCAGCAGCAAGTTGTCCAGCTTTACTATCGTGAAGCCATGCAGCAGCAGGAAATCGCCCAAAAGCTGAAAGTGACACAACAGGCCGTAGCAGATGCTTTGGTCCGTGCTCGTCGGGCTGTGGGAAAACACTTTGGCAATCGCGAACTTGCCCGCAACTCAAGATCCAAGAGTTGATTTGGCCCCAAGTTCATAATTATTCCGCTTTTTCGGCAAGAATTCCCTGAGTTCTCCCCCCCCTCACCACGCACTTCCTGTGCCGATTGACACCGCCCCATCCCCGGCTAGAATTCAAGTTCGGTGTCGCTAGCAGATTGAGCGAAGTGATTCTCAGATCCTGAGCCTACACATTTTCGGCCAGTGCCTTTGTTTTTTGTAAAAGGACCAGCCTGTTTTAGGAACTTTGGATCCATACCAAGTTTCGTATCGAAACCTGTTGAGATTCAGGATCGCTCGCTGCTGTATTCACCATTTTTTTCGGGCAAGCCCGATCCCGACCTTTTCCGCTCCGAACCCGGTTGGTTCGCATGCGGGGCCTCCTGTGAGGTAATTCTCGAGGAAAGAGTGTACATATGATGCACACCAACGATTCGATTATCGGTCTTCGGTCTCCCGAAGTTGGGAACATGATCAGTGGGGAGAATTCCTTCGCCCTCACCCGCTGGCTGTTGCTGGCACTCGTTTTGATGGTCGGTTCGTTGCAAAATCAGGCCTCGGCACAAGTTTTCTGCGATACCAATAACCCGACATACGGAACCTGCTTTCTGCAAACCGGAATATTCTCTGGTGATCTTCCGTTTGCGGTGACCCTTAATCCTGCCACCAACGATCTTTTCGTGGCGGATTACCTCAGCGGTGTCTTTTACCGCTACAACGCTCTCGAACTCGCCGCCTCTGCAGAGAACCTGTCTGCTCCCAAAGGCCCAGCGACCTATCTTGGATTAGCCTTTGCTGGCATCGACAGCAACCTCTACTGGATCGTTAATGACCAGGGAAGCCTGCTGCTGGTAGTCTCTAGCTTGGGAGGAAGTTTCATCTCGGAGACCGAGTTGTCACCCCCCTCTGGTACAACCGCTCTTTCCGGGCTGACTTGGTTCCCCTCAACCAACACTCTCTGGACCAACGATTTTGAAAATGATCAGTACCTTGAGCTGAATCTGGATGGATCCTTTACAGGAAACTCTTTCCCAAATCCCCAATCCTCGGGTGCTGCAGGAGCATTTGGACTGGGGCTTTCGGTCGTCCAGGACCTTAGCACTTTTGAATACTTCTTCGATCTTCCTGTCGGCCCTCCTTCGGCAAACCGTACAAACCTGGTCGAGCGGGTAGATTCAAATGGTGTCTCCCAGGGTCTCACATTCCCTCTTGCCAGCATTAATAACCTCAGTGGATGGATCACCGGTATTGCTTGGGCTCCTCAGGGTTCGGTAGCAGAATCACCCAGTAACTTTGTTCTAGACCTTACCAATCGATTGATCGTTGAGGTGCCGGTACCCAATCCGCCAGCCCCTTCGATTGCCTCTGTGGATTGCACTGCTGACAACTCCAACAATGTCACTCTCAGCTGGACCAATCCGTTGGCATACGATACGGTTGAGGTTTACAGAGACGGAGACCTGGTTTTCACTCTCGGCCCCGGGGGCGACACATTCCTTGATGAGGATCTTGAGCCCGGAACCTACAGCTATGAAGTCGTTCCCTTCCCTGCAGGAGCATCTACCGGATTGCCTGCCGCCACTTGTGAGTTGGTCGTGGGATTCGGCAGGCTTCTGGGAGAGGTTGCTCACTCCGGCACTGCACCGGGTGGTGCAGACGTCATCGAATCTACGAACCAGTTGATCGTTGCCGATTCCAGCGGACTGACCGCATGGTTCTACCAGAAAGACCTCACCCCTCTTGCCACCAGCATCCCGGGCCCTTACAGCAGTGCTCAATCCCTCGCGGGTATCGCCGTCGATGGCGACGACAATCTGGCTTGGCTGACGGAGAGCGGAGATCTGAGAATCACCGATTTGGGTGGAACCGAAACAGCCGCATTCGCTCTGGCTCTGGACCCCGGCGCCGTCTTGAGTGGCCTGACCTGGTCTACTCAGCTGGGATGCTGGCTGACAGTCAACCTCGCTGAGGGTCTGATCCTGAAAATCAATACCGACGGCAGTCTCGAAGAGCTCCCCGCAGCAATTCCTGCGGGAATGTCCCCAACTACTTTCTTCGGCGGGATTGCTGCTCGCGCGGGCTCAACCAATGTCTTTGATCTGGCATTCGGGGCTCTCAACAGTGGCGGTGTCACCCGCCTCGAAAGATTCGTCGGCAACACTCCAGTCGGACTGGGATTTGACCTCACACCCAGTGTCAACTCCGGCGATATCCACGGACTCGCAGCCACTCCGAACGGGCCTTTCAACTTCCCGGTGACTTACGTGGTCGGTCGCGACTCTGGAACCATCACCATGCTTTCTGGTGATCTCAGTGGCACCGGATCAGACTTCGTTCGTGCAGATGCAGTCGCAGACGGATCCCTGAATCTTCTCGATGCGACAGAGATGTTGTTTCAGTTGTTCCTGGTAAACGACTCCGTTTGTAGCGATGCACTCGATGCCAACGACGATGGAGCTTTCAACATTGCCGATCCGTTGTTCCTGCTGGACTACCTGTTCTCCGGCGGCTCTCCGATTTCCGATCCCTCGGGAGTTTGTGGCGAAGATCCGACGGTCGACAATCTGACTTGCCAGGAGTTCCCCGGCTGTTGATTGAGATTGAGATCGCTGTCGAAAAAGCCCCTCTCCGGTTCACCGGAGAGGGGCTTTTTTTACTCTTTCCCCTTAGGGAAGAAGAGATTCGACCAGCAAGGGAAGCGAAACATCATAGCGATATTGGATCGAGGAGTGATCATCATCAAACTCCTCATACCGGTGATCGATCCCGTGCTTTGTCAACCTTGATGCCATAATCCGAGCTCCGTGATGTAAGCGATACTGATCGCGGAAACCGCAATCCAGGTACAACAGCTTGAGGGATTTGAGGGAGTCCACATGCCCGGATACCATCTCCACCGGGTCCCAACGAAGCCAGTTCTCCCAGCGTTCTTCGATCAACTCTCCGGTCTTCGGGTCAAAGGGCAACTGTATTCGCTCCGGGTTGTCGATGTCGGGATCATAAAATGCACAGAGAGCCAGAGTCATCAGCGTCATGATATCACTGCCACGATACTTGACCTTTGAACTGATCTTCTTGAGAAACGCCGCAGGGTCACCATCAAATCTTCTCAAGGTGTCGATGGCCGGAGGAAAATCCGGCACACACGCATAGGGAAAATAGAGATCCCCACTATGGCAGGCAATGCTTCCCCAAACGTCTGCATGCATCATCCCGTGAATCAGTGAACCATATCCTCCCGAGGAAAATCCGAAGAGCCCCCGGTGGTCTCGTCCTGAGAGAGTGCGATACTGCTGATCAATCCACGGAACCAATTCCTGTGTCAGATAACTCGCCCACGGTCCCACTGCGGGGGAATCGATGTATTGATTACCACCGAGAGAAGTAAAACCATCCGGCATGACGACAATCGCCGGTTTCATTTCACCGCTTCCCACCAATCGATCGAGACGCTCCGGAAGGTTTTCTGTGAAACCGTCCCAATTGAGAGATTTCAGGCCGCTGGAAGTATAAGCCGCCAGATAAACCAGCACCGGATAACGATCCTCTGTCTCCTTGTATCCAGGAGGGGTCCAGACAGCGACTTTCCGGTCGCAGGAATCTCCCCGAGGATTGTTCGCCAGCAGTTCGGAATGATGATCTCTCACATCAACGCTGCCGCGTTGCCCATCATATTTGAGCACTTCACCCATCCTTTCCGAATGTGTGTCTGGCCTGACGGCCCCGAGGGGTTAGAATCTCTCTTCTGCCCCCCGGGGGCAAGCCTGTGGGTTATCGCCTTTGAGGCGGACCTGCCACCACCTGTTCCTGACATGAGGAAGGGATCCCTGAGATCATGAGTGAAACTGCCTATCCAAGACAATTTCTAGCTGCCGATTTTGCCGCGGACAGCATCGAGTCCATCGAAGCCGCTTACCAGCAGCTTCTCGACCGGGACATCTCGACCCGTGAAACTCTGGAACAGTGGTGCCGGGACTGGAGCGAACTCGACTCCTGTGTCGCCGAAGAGAGTTCCAGGCGATACGTGAAAAACACCTGCTTCACTGACGATCCGGAGGTCAAGGCCCGATTCATGGAGTGGCTCAAGGACATCTCTCCCAGCCTGAAAAAAATCAGCTTCGAGATGGATCGCAAATTCATGGCCTCTCCTGCAATCGGAGAACTCGACAGCAAAGAGTTCGGGATGTGGATCCGATCTGTCAAAAACAGTGTCGAACTTTACCGGGAAGAAAACATCCCGTTGCAAACCGAGGAAAAAGAGCTCGATGCGAAATATGACGAAGTCATCGGCGCAATGACCATCGACTTTGACGGTGAAACTCGCACTTTGCCCTACATGGGCCGGATTCTCGAAGAAACCGATCGCGATCGCAGAGAGCAGGCATTTCGGGCTGTCAACGAACGAATCCTACAGGACGAAGATCAGATCCAGACCATCTTCGATCGCCAACTGGAGTTGCGTCATCAGATGGCCCTCAACTGCGGAATGGACAACTACCGAACTCTGCGATTCCGCCAGCTTGAACGTTTTGACTATGGTCCGGAAGAGTGCCTCCAATTTCACGATTCCATCGAAAAAGTCGTGCTGCCTTTGATCCGTGAGCGTACCGAGCGTCGCCGTGAGCAAATGGGACTCGACAAACTTCGCCCATGGGACAGTGCCGTCGACCCCCTTGGCCGCTCTCCCCTCCGTCCCCTGGAGAAGGGAACAGAGTTGATCGATGGTTGCCGTCAGGTTTTCGGCAAGGTTCATCCTGACCTCGAGGGAATGTTCAACATTCTCATCGATGGAGACCTGCTCGACCTCGAATCTCGCAAGGGCAAGGCACCGGGCGGTTACCAGGCCTGTTTCCATGAAATTCGCAAGCCCTTCATCTTCATGAATGCCGCTGGCAAACAGGGAGACGTGGAAACATTGCTCCACGAAGGAGGACATGCGTTCCACTCCATTGAAGCCCGTGACCATTCCCTGATCGCCAACCGCAGTGCCCCCATCGAGTATTGCGAAGTTGCTTCCATGGCGATGGAGTTGCTGGGTGCTCCCCACCTCAATGTCTTCTACGGTGATGGTGACGAAGTGACCCGTGCCCGTATCGATCACTTGGAAGGTATCATTAGCTTGTTCCCATGGGTGGCGATGATTGATTCTTTCCAACACTGGCTCTACACCCATCCCGGACACAGCCGTGACGAGCGTCGCCAAACATGGCTGGGAATCATGGATCGCTTCGGAACAGGTCAGATCGACTGGACCGGACTGGAGGAGATCCGTGCCCACCGCTGGATGCGCCAATCCCACCTCTTCGGGGTCCCCTTCTACTATGTCGAGTACGCCATTGCCCAGTTGGGTGCACTGCAGGTCTGGCGAAATCATCGGAACGATGCCGACGAAGCGATTCGTATGTATCGTAATGGTCTCTCAAAAGGCAACACTGTGACCCTTCCCCAACTCTACGAAGAGACGGGGATCCGGTTTGACTTTTCCTTTGAAAATCTCTCGGACCTGATTGGTATGGTCCGTGATGAAATTGAGAATCTGGAAGGTGCGGGAGTCTAGCGAGACTCATGCGCATGATTTGGAACTAAAGAAATGAGGTCTTCATGAAACAGGTGTCGCGCAGCCGCTTCACCCTTCTTCTGCCCGCTTTGTTGGCAGCCCTGATTCCCCTTCTCGCCCACGGAGATGAGCCCGCCGGCGAAAAGAAAATGCAGAAAATGGACTCCGCTGTCGCAGAGGTGGCCAAGTTTATTGATAAAAACATCGCTGATAAAAAGATCAACAAAGAGGTCGCTGGCTGGAAGAGCCGCCTTCCCAAGTTCCCCACTGTCAAATTCACTCCAGGGGCCACTTACGTCTGGAAGTTGAAGACCAACAAGGGGGATATTGAAGTCGCCTTCATGCCGGATGTGGCTCCCAATCATGTGGCCAACTTCCTCTACCTGACTCAGTTGGGCTTCTTTGACGGTCTCAAGTTTCACCGCGTTATCACCGGCTTCATGGCCCAGGGTGGCTGCCCACAAGGCTCCGGAAGAGGAAACCCCGGTTACCGTTTCGCGGGTGAGTACTCACCGAGCGTCAAGCACAACACCAAGGGGCTGCTCTCAATGGCCAATGCGGGACCCGGAACCGACGGTAGTCAGTTCTTCCTGACCTTTGTCCCCACCCCATGGCTCGACAACAAGCACACCATCTTCGGCAAAATGAGATCGGGTGATGATACCCTCAAAAAACTGGAGGCCGCTGGCAGCCGCGGAGGCCGTCCTTCCGAAGAATTGAAAATTATCAAGGCATCCATCGCCGTTGAGTCCTCAAAAGCTCCGGTGAAAAAGGAAACTCCCAAGAAAGAAGGAAGCTGAAGTGAGCACTTCTGAAAAAAACATCATGGCGATGCGTGAAGCCATCGAAGCCATGGACATCGATACCGGATCTGACGGCTGGAAAACTTCTTTGCCGATGTTCCCCGAGGTTGAAATCGACGCAGACGCTGAAATCTTCTGGGTTCTGGAAACCAATCATGGCACTTTGAAAATCCGCCTGATGCCGGATGTCGCCCCCAATCATGTGCGTAATGTGATGTACCTCACCGAGTTGGGATTCTACGACGACTTGAACTTCCACCGGGTGATCACCGGTTTCATGGCCCAGGGTGGCTGCCCGGAGGGCACCGGAATGGGTGGGCCCGGCTACCGCTTTGCAGGCGAATTCTCCCCCAAAGCCCGTCACGACCGTCGCGGATTGCTGTCGATGGCCAATGCCGGTCCAAATACCGACGGAAGCCAGTTCTTCATCACCTTCACTGCCACTCCGCATCTGGATGATAACCACACCATCTACGGAGAAGTGGTCGAAGGTCATCCCACATTGGAAGCCCT
Source organism: uncultured bacterium (assembly GCA_913056395.1). Classification (GTDB taxonomy): domain Bacteria; phylum Planctomycetota; class UBA8108; order UBA1146; family UBA1146; genus UBA12191. The sequence continues at coordinate 153,159 of CAJXMG010000002.1, forward strand.
CGAAGATCGGGGTTCCGGGCATGGTGGAACCAGTGAGCCACTGCTGATGGTCAAAGCCAGCATTCAGTAGTGTTTCTGGATCTTGTCTGCAAAAAGAGTCCGTTTTCCCTGCGGAAAACGGGCTCTTTTTCTTTCGACTCTATCTTCAGGGCTAATCTCAGTTCATACGATCATCATGAGGCAACTGGCTCCATACTCGAAGGTTCGAATCGTTGGACTGATTCAACAAACGATTCCAAAGATCGTCTCGAGCTCCCGCCAACAGGTTGTCTCCACTCGTCCGAATCATGACCCAGACCGATTCCAACAGCTCTGATTCGAGTTGCCCTGCTTCCCACCCTGAATAGCCACGAAAGAAGTGAAGTCTGTCTTCAGAAAGGTGTTGAGCCGTTACCGCTTCAACTGTTTCCTCAAAGTCAGAAGGCTGGTGAACTCCGGGTAACAACTCCCTGCCATCTGGCAAATCAATTCCAGTCGTTGAAGTTCCTGAGGTATCTATCAGGCAAAAGGCCTGATCTGTTCCCACGGGTCCACCCGTCAGAAAGTGACTGTTCAGTTCCGTTCCACTGATCAACTTCGACATCACCGATCGGTGATCTTCCGCAACAGGCTGGTTGAGAACCAGGCCGGAAGTTCCCAGTTCTTCCTCATGATCGGTGAGCAGAATGACCGTGCGATAGAAAGTGGGGTCCATTGGAATCATCGGCGAAGCAATAAGGCAGTTTCCCGGTTCAATCTGATCGCAGACCTTCAGCATATTGCCCCCCGTAACCATCGAGGACCCAAAACGTGGACCCGAATTGGGAACACTCTACATCACGAAGACAACATCTCTTCCTGCAATCGATATCGCAACCCCACCAGCGAGATCAAATCCCGGCGATTGTGCAGGTAGATCGGCTCGATCACCGCAAAAGGGGCTCCCTCCCGCAAGTCCTGAAATCGCAAGGGAGCCTCTGATCCTGGAACATCGGCCTCGCAACGGGGTAATCCCAGTAGTCGCTCTTCCGCCGTAACCAGGCGGCAATCGGGCCACGTGCGACGATACTTCTTCCGGATCAGCGGTAACAGGTCCCTTGAAATCAGCGGGCACTCAGAATCCAGACGATGCCACTTCCAGCGTTGGCAAAGAAATGGAAGATCAAAACCATCGCCGTTGTAGGTGACGATTTCGCGAAAGCCTGCCATTTTTTCTCGCAAGCGTTTCAACTGCCGGCGCTCACTGGCTGCGTCACCGGCATACCATTGGGAAAGATGCAGTATCGTTCCTTTCCGATAGAGAAATCCGATCATCGCCGCCAGAGAACGGGATGCTCTCAAACCCGTTGTCTCAAGATCGAGAAACATCACCTCCTCGGGGGTTTGATTCAGAACTTCAGGTGAGACGACCCCCTCCAGATCGACTTCCACATCTTCAGGAATTGTTGGCGTGACCTTTGGGCTGCTGCTTCCAACCTGGAGCTTTTGAATCACCCGTCGGAGTCTTTGATTTCCCTGCTTCATCAGCGATTCCCCCTTGAGGTCAATCGTGCCACTTTCCGTATCTTGCGCTCCACCCGTTCATCCAATGCTGGAGCGGGTGGATTGAGTGGAGACTCCACAGGTGCGGGAACGCCATGCAGTTCAGGCTTATAGGGCTCCAATCCCATTAGCCGATGCAAGAGCCAACGCGTGGCCTCCTTTGGATAGGGATATTCCATCACCTCCGATTCGAGAGAAGACTCGATCCGGGATGCCCCTGGCAAGACGCAGGAAGGACAACCTGCGACACAAGGACACTCCACCACCGCTTCCAGAACATCTTTGAGAATCCCATCGTGTTGTTCATGTCCGAGTTCTGAATAGCCGATTCCGCCCGGATACAGGTCAAAGATGTGAATCAGATTGTCATCGACGTGGTGATCGATATCCCCCGGATCGCACATTGCCCGGATTGCGAGCAAATCCCTGAACAGGCGAGCGACCCCGTGCATTCCAGAACGCAGGAACCCGGGCCCATGCTCCTCCGATTGCATGACGGTATCCCTGTCCAGAGAGATTTCGTGACTGACCGTATCCAACTCGAGGGGAGGAAGGTGAACTTCACCATAACCAATGTTCTCCGTTGAATGAAAGCGGACCTTTTTGTAACCGGTCAACCGAGTTCGTATCTCCACTTCCGCCAGACGAATACGCGCTCCGCAGACTTCACGGGTATCCCATTCCTCTGTGACAGTGACCCGTTTCTGCGTCAGCACTTGAGTGTAGTAGCCGGTCTTGGTTCTGCGAATCTTGACCAGACAGTTTACATGATCCATCTCCTCAACGATAAATGTCTCCGTTCGATGAATGTAGATGGCACCTTCATAGAGACTCAACATCGCTGCGACATAATCGAGTTCTCCGACGATGTTGTCTGGACCCAGTTCAAGGATTGTGAAGTTCTCTTCACTTGCGGTGCGCAACTTGACCTGTGTCGCAGGATACTCCTCCCGTGCGAGATACCATGCTCCCCCTTCCTCCCGCAGGCGCTTCTCCTCCTGCAAGACGGTGCACATGGCGGTCACACCGGGGCCAAGGAGATCATCGTCTGCGGATGTCAGTGGTAACTCGTAGGCTGCACAAATCAAATGTCGCGCCACGATATAGGGGTTATCGGTTTCAATGACTGCATTTTCAGGTGAGCTTCCGAACAGGCTCTCCGGATGGCGAACAAACCACTGATCGATGGGATCATTGCCCGCAATCATGAAGACCAGTGACTCCCCATGCCGACGCCCTGCTCTGCCCGCCTGCTGCATGAACGAACAGACACTCCCCGGCCAGCCAACGATGATGCAACCATCGAGCCCGCCCACGTCGATTCCCACTTCCAGTGCACTGGTTGAGACCACACCACCCAATTCTCCATCGAACAGTGAAGACTCAATACGGCGCCTTTCCGTCGGCAGGTAACCGGCACGGTAGGGTTCAATCTTGCTGGCAACTTCCTCACGGTCACTGGCTCCACGCGCCCTCTCGCGTATGTAGCGCAGGATCAGCTCCACATTGTTGCGGGTGCGCGCAAAACAGATGGTTCTCAATCCCCGCCGAACCAGTTCCGGCAAAAGTCTGACCGCCACCGAGGTGGGCCCCCGACGGGTCAGGGTTCCATCGGTGCGCTCAACAACTGGTGGATTCCATAACACCACCTCCTTGTGACCGCGGGGTGAACCATCATCCTCGATGACGCTCACTTCCCGGCCGATCAGTCGCCCGACATGCTCTCCCGGATTGCGTATCGTCGCACTCGCTGCAATGAAAACAGGATCGGAACCGTGGTGCCGACAGATTCGCCGCAATCTCCGGATCACAGCGGAAACGTGAGATCCAAAGATACCGCGCAGGGTATGCACCTCATCGAGAACGACATATCTCAAGTTGGCAAAGAGCGCCCCCCAGCCCCCATGGTTGGGAAGAATGGAAGCGTGCAACATATCAGGGTTGGTCAGGATGATCCGACCGGAACGGCGCAATCGACGACGCATTGTGGGTTCCGTATCGCCATCGTAGATCCCGGTCTCCAACTGCAATCCCATTCCATCGATGACCCCGCGCAGATGTCGATGCTGGTCCTGGGAGAGCGCCTTGGTCGGATAGAGCAACAATGCATGCGCTCCGGGATCACGGACCATTGCATCGATCACCGGCAACGTACAACACAGGGTTTTGCCGCTGGCAGTCGATGAAGCAATCACCACATCCTCACCGGCAAGGGTCCGGGAAATGGACTGGGCCTGATGCCGATACAGTGGCCAGGTGCCGGATTTTTGCAAATGCTCAAGAATGCGTGAATCCAGTGGAGGGGCCTCCTCCGCCGGAATCGCTTCCCGTGCAGGCAAGGTCTGCCGGGCCACCAACTCTTCGGCGGAACCCAATCGGGATTCCACGTCCGACAACACTTCGAGAGGAGTGGGTGCCTCATGAAGGGCCGATTCATGAAGAGGATTTCTGAGGGGATTCTTCCGTGGTCTTGTTTCCAATTGGGCCTCTTTCGATCAGGTGCGGCGACATCGACGTCGACCGCCGAACCTAACATAACCCTAACAAAGTTTCCAGATCCCCCTGAAATGCGCCCCTGAGGTTGTGTTTGGCAATTCAAGACTGTTCCGGTATCGTGATCCACAGGGGACCGCACCGCTGGAAATTGGGGAATTTTGAAGCTGAATACACCTGCTGCACCTACCCAACCTGCACCTACCCAACCTGCACCTACCCAACGAACCTCGACAAGACACCTTTCCCATTCACTACTGGGTTTGCTGGTGCTCGTTATGAGCGGCTGCGGCGGTGGACCGGATCCACGTACGGAACTCGTCAACCCGATTCCCCTTCAAGAGTTCGAGTCATTGCTCCAACGGGGCAAAACCTATCAGGCAAGGGCACTGATCGAACCCTTCGCCAGCCCGGAACAACCCAACAGCATCCGCGGTATCGCCAGACTTGGACTCGGTCGCTGTGATCTGGCCGACAAGCGATATGAGGACAGCCTTCTTCATTTGGACAAAGCCCGCCGGCTGTTGCCACCGGGACCGGATCAGGCGCAGGCACGATTCCACTTGGGAGTCGCCTATCTACACAAAAAATCAGTGATGAGTGCACTGAATCATCTGGAGGCGGCGTTTGCAGGTGTCAGTGACATCGACTTGAAGAAGCGATCCGCCTACCTGATCGTTCGCACACAGGACGAGTTGGGAGATCCAGTCTCTACTCTTTACCGTGAAGCCTCCGCAGGAAGTTATTACAGTGAATATTCTGGAATCTGGTCGCAACCGGTGCCGGTTGTCGCCCAACCTCCCATCGAGACGACACCGCGGGAGACCACTCCCAAACCGGAAGCACGTCGACTTGCCCCACCACCCCTTCGCCTGCTGAAACGACAGCAATGGAATGCAAGGCCGGTTCGAACTTCTTCCGTCAATCCCATGAGTCGGCCCTTCCGAATCACCGTTCACCACACTGCCGACCAGGAGAGCCTCTCCTCCATCAGTCAGAGTGATCCCCGTGAATACCTGAAAATTCTTCAGCGTCACTGTCAGAACAATCTTGACTGGGGCGACCTCGGATATCACTTCCTGATCAGTAAGGACGGTCGAATCTGGGAGGGGCGGCCGATGAAATACCAGGGTGCCCACGCAGGGAATCCCACACTCAACAGGGGAAACATCGGCGTCGCCCTCATCGGCAATTTTGATTCCACTAAGCCGAGTACCGCACAGGTCCGCAGCCTGCAAAATCTTCTGGCCAGCCTCTGTGACCTCTACCGGATTGAGCCTTCAAAGATCTTTGGCCATGGCGACCTCAAGACCACAGGTTGCCCCGGCAGGCATTTGAGTTCCATTCTCCGTGAACTGGTGCGCAAACTGGAAAAAAGCAACCTGTCACGTCGAAGAGATGGATTTGATTCAAAATCCCGCTGATCCTCCAGCCCGTCCCTGCATCGATCCTCGAATTCTTGAGGAGTTGGCAAGGGAATACGGCACTCCTCTCTACATTCTGAATCTCGACATCGTTGATCAACAGTGGAGAAAGCTCTCTGCCTTTGATTCGATTCGGTATGCCCAAAAAGCCCACTCGGGATTGCCACTTTTGAAATGGCTCGCGAAAAAAAACGCAAACGTGGATGCTGTCTCGGGAGCCGAGATTCTCAAGGCGATTCGCGCCGGATTCCCCGTCGAACGCATCGAACTGGCGACCGATGTTCTCGACCGGAGATCCCTGAAAGTGCTCGAAGAAAATGAAGTTCGTGTGAACATCGGCACACTCAGCATGATTCCGGAGCTCGCCTCCACTCCCTGCAGGGAGTGCACCCTGCGAATCAATCCAGGGTTTGGCGGAGGCCATGATCAAAAAGTGACCACAGGAGGCTCCGCTTCCAAGCACGGCATCTGGTGGGAGCAACTTCCACAGGCCTATGAAATGGCCGCCGCGAATAACCTGTCCGTCACCGGATTGCACATGCACATTGGATCGGGGGTCACTCCCGATCTCCTTGAGAAGCAAATCAGTTTCATGCAACGCTGCCTCTACAGTGCACCAGAATCCGTCTCCAGAATCTCCACCGGAGGGGGTCTTCCCATCCCCTACCAACCCCATGAAACGGAATTCCCTGTCGACCAATGGAGCCAAGCCTGGTTGGAAGCCAGAGACCGTTGGCAGCAGGATCTCGACAGATCGATTCACCTCGAAGTGGAACCGGGTAGATTCCTGGTTGCCCAGGCAGGAATCCTCATCACGGAAGTTCGGGGGACCAAATCGACTCCCGATCATGACTGGATCATGGTCGATGCGGGATTCCATACTCTGGCACGCCCCATGCTTTACGGGGCCTTCCATGAGGTGGTCCCTCTTCGCGAAGCTTCGGGGAAATCTTGGCCCCAACTGATTGCCGGCCCACTCTGTGAATCGGGAGACGTCCTCACCACCGGGCCATCCGGGGAGTTGCAACCCCGAAACTTGCCCAGCCAACAACCCGGAGACTACCTCGCTCTTCTCGATGTCGGGGCCTACGGGATCTCCATGGCCAGTGGCTACAATGGATTTGAACTGCCTGCGGAAGTGACTTTCGAAAGAGGCCAACCCCGCCTGACCCGAACCCGTCAAAAACCAGAGGAACAATGGAATCAGGAACTCTCCTGACACCCCACCCCAAAGACAGTGCCAAAGGGTGGTAGCCGGTATTTACCGTCGACCTACAAATGGGTAAGTTGATGGGCAGTGAGAGACCAATCCCGTTCAAATGGACAGGGGGCCAAAATGATCTTCGGTTTCTTTGGAAAAAAGAAGCGAGAGGAAGAGCGGCGCAAGAATGAACAGCTGCGCCGTGAGTTAAAGGTCGAAAAAGAAGCTCTGGAAACCGAGCTGGAGTTGCTCGAAAAGAAACTCAATGTCGAATTGGAGTCACAAGAGGGAGACCGCACTACCACCCTCAGTCGATACCCCAGACGAATCGTGGAGTTGCGGATTCGCATCGATGCCATCGATCGCAAGATTGAGAAAATTGTCGATCCAGACTGAGAGCTATTCTGGCTTCGGTTCCGATTCAGAATCATCTTTCCCGCGGTAGACATTGCGCCTGCGGGCGTACTCTCCGGCAGTCATGCCAAAGGTGCTTTCCACATCTCCCTTTTCACCGATGACATTTTCGTGGATTCGCTCCAGAAATGGAACGCACCAGCCACAACCAGTGCCCGCACCGAAACACTCTGAAAGTTGGGAAGGTTTCACCGGGCGAGTCTGGCGGGTGAAATTGACCAACTTCCGCATCGATACGTGGAAGCAGTAGCAGACTTTGTCATCGAGTTTCACGGGTCACCCCTCCAGTTACTTCATGACACCTGAATGGAAAATCCCCTGAACCATACCGATTTGGACTGAATGTTGACCGGGGATCGCCGGTTTTCTGAAACCTGCGCCGAATCACCGGTATCATGACGGAAGGTCCCAGAAGTTGAAACCTCCCTGAGCAGGAAGAGCGGAGAGGGAAAAACGATGAATTCACCCAACAGCAAAGTGGATCTCCGCTCCGATACGGTCACCCATCCCACGGAGGAGATGCTCGAAGCGATGAGAACCGCCCCCCTTGGGGACGATGTCATGGGTGAAGACCCGACTATCAACCTTCTGGAAGAGGAAAGTGCTCAACTGCTCGGCAAGGAAGCGGCCATCTTCGTCCCTTCCGGAACCATGGCCAACAGCATCGCCATCGGAGCCCAGACCCGTCCCGGCGATGAAATCCTGCTCATGGAAGACAGTCACATCTTTCTTTACGAAGCGGGAGGATCCTCTCGCCTGTGGGGCGTTCATCCACGCCCCATCTCTTCAACAGATGGCTGTCTCACAGCTGAGGACATCGACTCCAGAATTCGCCCCGATGACCCCCACCAACCGATCACTTCGATGGTCTGCCTGGAAAATACGCACAACATGGCGGGCGGAATCGTCGTCTCACCGGAACAGATGGCACCCGTGATTGCGGTGGCCAAAAAGCACTCTCTGCGATTGCATCTGGATGGTGCCCGTCTTTTTCATGCTCAGGCAGCCCTCGATACCCCCGCTGCCGAATTGGTAAAGGACTTCGATTCCATCTCCTTCTGCCTGTCAAAAGGTCTTTCATGCCCCGTCGGTTCCATCCTGTGTGGAGACCAGAAGACGATTGCTGAAGCTCACCGATTGCGCAAACTGCTCGGAGGTGGAATGCGCCAGGCTGGAGTGTTGGCGGCAGCAGGCCGGGTGGCTCTGGCAGAGAGTGTGCCGCGTCTCAAGGATGATCATCGAAGGTGTCAGGTTCTCGCGGAGGGTCTCGCAAACTTGCCGGGAATCGAGGTCTCCCCGAACCCCACCCATTCGAACATCGTTTTCATTCGCAAGGCGGGTTCGACTGCAGAGGACTACGACCGGCTCCAGGTCTCCCTCGAGGAACGGGGCGTTCAGGTCTTCAGTATCGGCCCTCGGGGCTTACGGGCGGTGGTTCACCGTCAAATCGACGATTTGGCGATAGAACAAGCCCTGGAGGCTTTTTCAGCCGAATTTCAGTCCTGATTCCTTTCCGAACCCCCACTCCCTCCGGGTACTGAAGGGGTGGAGATGGAGAGTCTCCAGTCCCCTGAGGTCTCGGCCGAGGGGGTTGAGGTGGTGCCGACCCGGAACGGGCGAATTCCGGGAGCATGGTATACTCCTTCAGCGATTCTTTTGACCCTTTGGGTCCCTTTGGTTCGTTTCGCCCGCCGGTCGATTCACCGCATGGTCGGTTCATGATGCTGGTCGATTCAAAAGGAGTGGACATGTGCCCTGCTGCTGAAAAACCTGACTCCGACGCCGGAGCCGAGGAGAACGATGACATCCGTCTCGTTCGCCTGGCGATGGCCGGAGACACTCAGGCCTTCACACAGCTGGCAGAAAACATAGCACCACTGCTCCTCGGAATGGCCCGCAGAAAGGTCGGACGGGAAGACGCAGAGGATCTTGCGCAGGAGGCGATGCTTCACCTGTGGAAATCACTGCCAAATCTTCGTGAACCCCAGGCTTTCTATGGCTGGCTTTCCAGACTGCTGCGCAATCGTGCGCACCGTTGGATTGAGCGCCGGCAGCGGAAAACTGTGGTCCTCGAGGAAGCCCGTCATGAACTGTTGCTCAGGGCCCAAACCCGTACCGATCAACAGGATTTCACCGATGCCGGTGAATCCGAATCGCGGGAATGGCTCGACCAGCTTCCGGATGAGATGCGTCTCGCTCTCACCTGGAAGTACGTGGATGGTCTCGATTACGACACCATCGGCGAAAGACTCTCCCTCTCCTTTCATCAGGTCGATTACCTGATGCGCCGGGCCCGAAAAGCCCTGAAATCGCTTCTCGACCAACGGGAAACCGTCCGTCGGGATCTTTCGAATGGAGGCCGAGGATGAGTGCCGATTCTCTCTTTTCACTGCAAAGCTGCCCCACCATCGTCGAGGCATTGCCCCGATTCATCGATGGCGAATCTGGGCCCACCGAAGAGATTCGTGTGGCCCAACACCTCGAGCGTTGCAGCCGTTGTCGCAAGCAACATGACCACATGGTGCAAGAGTGGAAAGACACCCTCGCTGTCATCCACGGCGACCCGAGCACTGAAACCCGGAACTGGGTCAAAGACGTCACTGCTGTTCTTCCACAGCAGGAGGAAGCCGTTGCGACTGGCGAAGAAGCGAGCACCGCTGCCGACTCTGCCCCTGCGACGGTGCCCGGCCCGGGCTCCGGTCGCTGGGCCAGCGTGGCTGCCTCTCTGCTACTCGCCCTCTTCCTCTTCCCCGGAACGGAAAAGACCCCATCTCCCAGCGGAACAGAATCTGCTCCCGTTGCCCTGACCCTCATCCGCGGAGACGTCGATGCCAGTGGCAAACTGGATTGGCGAGACGTTCAGGGGCTGATCGATTTCCTGCAGGAGGATGGACCGGAACCGCGCTGTATCGCTGCCGGTGACTTTGATGAGGATGGAGAGATCACCATCGATGATTCGGTTTTGGCTCTTTCACACCTCACCGAAGGGGCCGGGCTCGATTCCACCATTCTTTACTCCCAAACAGTGGATTCCCTGCCCTGCTTTGAACACTGCCCCTGAGACCCGGAGATCTCCGACCATGCTTCCAAAGAGCCTGCTTCTGCTGACGATCGCTTTGCCGCTGTGGATCTTCCACAGCCCGGCGGAGGAGTCTGCTGCAGCAAGCTCCAGATCCCCGGTCCATGTCGACGGGGAAAAACCCTTTGTACTTCTCGCCACAGTCCACAACTTCGGCTACGTCGAACCCTGTGGCTGACCCAAGAGGAAGATCAAGCTCGGCAGTCTGTCGCGGCGACTCACCTACCTGAACTCACTGAAAGCCCAGGGCATCGAACCGTGCATCGTTGACGGTGGTGACTGGCTCTTTCACCTCAACAAGTTGCGATCGAATCCCCTGGTCATGAAACAAATGGACGAAAAAGCCAAACTACTCATCGATGCCTACAACCGCTTTGGAACCGCAGCAGTCTGTCTGGGGGAGCACGATATGGCTTTGGGTCTCGATCGCCTTCTCGAGTTGGCGAAGGAACTCAAGTTTCCACTCCTCTGTGCCAACATGACCCTCAAGGATGGAACGCGCCCCTTTGGTGGAAGCACCATCGTCGAAAGTCAGGGTCGTAAAGTTCTTCTGGTTGGTGCCATCCAGATCCCCAACGAGCGTTTTATCGGCAAGCATTGCCCTGATGCACAATTCAGCGACCCCTACGAGGCGATCAAAAAAGAGATCGACCAATCCAGGGGCAAGTTTGATCTGTGTATCGTCCTCGGTCATATCGATCGCAGGGATGTGGATCGACTCGCTGCGGAGGTTCCGGGAATTGACGTCATCGTCGAACCCCACTCCCATGATCGGACAGAAATCACCTGGATTACCGAGGACATCAAAACCGGTCTCCATGAGGGAACGGTTCTCCTCAAGCCCAGTGGTCAGGGTTCCGAGTTTGCCAGAGCGGATCTCTGGTTCCGATCCCAGGGCAAGAAGTGGTATGACATCTGGGACGAGGAAACACCCGCAGGAAGCAATGTCGCCGACCTTTCGGTCGCAGCACTTGCTCCTCACATCGGACGGCACCCCCAAATGGAAATGCTGGTGCAGGCGTTTGTCCGCTCAACCCGTTACCAAAAGAGCAGCGACGAGGCCCTCGAGTTCTCCCCCGTCCCCCACTTCCTGGGAGCGACCACGTGTGCCGGTTGCCATCCGCAACAGGCCGCTTTCTGGAAAGGGACATCCCATGCGGATGCCTACCAGACACTGGTCGAGACGGGTGACCAATTCCGTTACGACTGTATGCCCTGCCATGTGACCGGATATGGAGAAACCTTCATTGATGCCCATGAGCCGGGTCGTTGGAAAGATGTCCAGTGTGAGAGCTGCCACGGCAACAATCCACGGCATCCGGTCCAGCCGAAGGCCTTCCCCTGGGACAAGGTGGACGCCGATCGTTGCTGGGCTTGTCACAATCCGGCTGAAACCCGTGTTGAATTTGATCCTGCAGTGGCCATGCCCAAGATTGCATGCCCACCCCTGAAAAGAAATTGATCCATGAACGATGAACCTGTGGAAAGAGAAAAGATGAAAGCCAAGTTCCTGAGAACTGCCCCGCAATGGCTCACGATTGCCCTTCTCGCACTGCTGGTCCTCCCCGCCATTCTCGGCGACCAGACTTCTGCAGTGGCAGAGAGGTCCGTCGAAACGATTTCTCTCGATGACAAAGAGTCCGCTCCCGAATCTGCAGGAGAAGGTGATTCTTCAGATCTGTTTCTGGTCTACTCCGTCAACAACGTCGGCTATATCGATGTGTGCGGTTGCAAGCGGAAAAAAGTTCGTCAGGGTTCTTTGACCCGACGAGCCTCTTACATCAAGCAGGCACGTTTCCATCACGACAATCTTTGCCTGCTCGATGGCGGAAACACACTTTTTGGTCCCGATGATGGCAAGGCCAAGGACTTCGAAAAGAAGCAGCTTCACGAAAAAGCCAAGTTGATCGTCGAGTCCTACAATCGCATGGGCTACCAGGCGATGCTGGTCGGACACCATGACATCACCATGGGTCTCGAGAAGCTGCGCGAGTACCAGAAGATGGCGCGCTTCCCCTTTCTCTCCGCCAACATGCGCTTCAAGGACAACAATGAGCGGGTTTTCGATCCCACGACCATCATCGATTGCGATGGCCTCAAGGTCGGAGTCGTCGGACTGACGATCGATACGATTCCCGAGTACTACCTGACCCGTGCCAACCCTGAGCGTCCACTTCTGTTGACCTCCGCTCTGGAAGAGGCTAAATCCCTGGTTCCGGATTTGCGTGAAAAGTGTGATCTTCTGATCCTTCTCTCTGCCAACTCAACCGAAACCAATCGCCAGATTGCCTCCGAAGTGGCTGGTATCGACCTGATCGTCGATCCCTTCATCGAACTGGGTAATCACAAGATCTGGATCGACGAAGAACTGAGTATGGAGCAGGTTGGCGAAACCCTGCTGGTCAGAACCGATGCACAGGGAGCCCGGCTGGGAACTCTCGACATCGACTGGATCGAAAATGGGCGACCGATGGTCTCCCTCTCCTACGACAGCGCTCCACCTGCAGGCCGTTCTACCTACTGGTACGAACGGGCCTCAATGGAGCCGCACCTGCTGGAAGATCCTGACATCCTGACTCTCGTTGAGGCATTCCGCAAAGGAGCCTCCTTCGTCAATACGGAGGAGTTGCCGGACTTGCCTCACAAAGGCAAGTACCTGACTGCCAGTACCTGCGCCATGTGTCACGTGGAGCAGACCGAGTTCTGGAAGGGCACCACCCATGCGGATGCCTTTGCCAGTCTTGTCGAAACAGGGGATCAATGGCGACAGGACTGCATCGCCTGCCATGTTCTCGGCTATGGACAGGCCTTTATCGCCCCCGAAGACGCCGAGCCTTACAAGGACGTCCAGTGCGAAAACTGCCACGGTCTCAACCCCAACCACCCCCAGGACCCTGCCAGTCACCCCTGGGGAAAGGTCAAGGAGACCTCTTGCCTGGTCTGCCACAACAAGGACCAGACCCGATCCGATTTCATCTTCAGCAAAGAACGCCGAAAAGTGGCGTGTCCGCCCCTGAAACGGAATTGAACCCATTCCATTGCCCACACCTCGCAAAAGGCCTACCCCCCCGGGGCAGGCCTTTTTTTTTTGGATTTTTGTCCAATTCGGGGTGAATATCCCGATGGTTGAAGCGTTAGCCTTCCTGAATGAAGGTCCCAGCACCGCCAAAGATCAAAATTGAAGGAGTTTTTCCATGACCAGCACCAAACCCGCAAGCACCGGAATCACACGCCTCTCGTGGACGTATATGTTCATCGGTCTCGTGATTTTGACCAGCGGCTGCGTCAGCACCTCCGGTGGCAGCGAACGCTACACCGAGATGGTCGTCAAGGCGGAATGGGTCGACGGCGTTCCCGAGTTCGTCAGTGAGAGACCCGGAGGCGACGACCGGGTCATCAGCCTTCAGGTTCGCAATCCATCCGGCATCGATCTCGACACCCGGCGTCTGCGGGCCCTTCTGGCCGCCCGTGTCGAAGAGGATGGCTGGCGTGTGACCCGCGACCCCGGTGAAGCTCTCTACGACCTGACCGCTGTCGTCAAGTTCTGGGGCCGCAATGAAAACCTGCCGAACGACTCCAGCAAGATGGGCCAACTGGTTGGCGGTCTCGCAGGAGCGGCCATCGCCCGCAACCAAACCAAAAACAACAGTGACAGCACCCGTGAAAACGCCACCATCGCCGGTGCCGTGATCGGTTCCGCCCTCGGCGAGTTGATGGATCGCAAAACCCGTAGCGAAGCGTACACGATGATCATTGAAACCCGAATCGATGAAACGGTCGGTGGAACCGTCAGCAAGGAGCTGGATGATCAGTCCCGCCGCGGCGGAGGAACCGCCACTGCCAGCATTCATGGAGACAACACCGTCGCCGCCGGAGGTGCCGTTACCCGCTCCAAGGTAAAACAGTCCTACGAATCCCTGAGCAACACGGTCCGCATCAAGAACACCCTGGTGATCACCGCCCGTCAGCGTGCACTCACCGAAGAGATGGCCCTGCCTGCCATCGA
>CAJXMG010000003.1 GCA_913056395.1 uncultured bacterium
AGTAGGCGAGCATGCCGCTGATCTTGCTGCCATCCATCAACAGGTCGATGGCGATGCACTCCATGTGCACGTCCATGCCCTGGTGAATGCCGTGGTCCTGCAGGGTGCGGATCAGCTCGAGACCGGTGCGGTCGCCGACGTGGGCGAGGCGCGGGTAACGGTGTCCGCCAAAGTTTCTCTGGTTGATCAGACCGGTACGGGTGCGATCGAAAACCGCGCCCCAGTCTTCCAGTTCACGCACACGCTCGGGAGCATCCTGGGCGTGGATCGCCGCCATCTCCCAGACGTTGAGGAACTTGCCGCCGCGCATGGTGTCGCGGAAGTGAACCTTCCAATTGTCGCGGCCGTCGACATTGCCGAGGGCAGCGGCCATGCCGCCTTCCGCCATCACCGTGTGGGCCTTGCCGAGCAGGCTCTTGGTGATGACGCCGGTGTTGAGACCGAGGTTGGAGGTCTCGATGGCGGCGCGCAGTCCGGCACCGCCGGCACCGACGACGAGCACGTCGTGTTCGATGGTCTGGATCTCGTTGAGATCAATCATGGGGCCTCCTTCTTATTGTCCGCTGGCCATGGACCACGTGTTGTAATCGGTGATCCAGCCGTTGCAGACGGCCCAGACATACAAATCGGTAAACATCACCCAGAAGAGACTGATCCAGGCGAGCGGCATGTGACGCTCATTGAGCCAGGTCGAACCCTTCCAGATCGCATAGGTCAATCCGGTGCTGCCACTGTTGCCGTTGGCAAAGCGGTTGAGACGGCCGCCGATGACATGTCTCCACGAGTGGCAACCAAAGGTGTAACCACCGAGGAAAACCACGTTGAGCATCATCACCAGGGATCCCACCCCAAAGCCGAACTGGTAGCCGGCGGGGTCGGTACCCGAGACCGCATTCGAGACCCACGGTGCGCCACTGGCGTCGACCGGCATCCACAGCGCCAGCCAGAAGTCGTAGGTCAGGATGAAGATGAACGCGACCGCGCCATACATGGCATAGCGGTGCAGGTTCTGGATCAGCAGCAGCTTCGTTTCACCGTGGTAGGTGCCACTCGACAGCGGACACACCGAGCACCCCGCCGGAGATCCGACGAGGCTACGGTAGTAGGCCTTGCGGTAGTAGTAGCAGGTGCCACGGAAGGAAGCGGGGAAAAGCAGAATGAAGAACGCCGGCGACAGCGGCAGGGCGATGGGCAGCCAGCCGACCATGCCCTTCCAGAAATCGATGGCTCCCTGGGGCAGGTTGCCCATCAGCGAGTGGAAGGTCGGCGATCCGGCAAAGAAATCCGGGTTGGCGTAAACGAGCGGCGAGTAGAAGGGCGACAGGTATGGAGCCGCGTAGTACTCGGTGCCCATGAAGGCGCGGAAATGAACGTAGACGACGAAGGCGCCGAAGCCGAGCAGTGTCAGCAGGGGACCCTTCTGCCAGAAGTCATTGCGTTGGGTCTGGAGGGCTTCGGTGACGTGACCTCCCAGAGGTCTCTCACCTTTCCTGGGACCAAACTTCGTCTGTTCGCTGGTGGCGGTGCTCATGCGGTGCCACTCCTCTCCTCGGTCAGAATTCTCGGGAGTCCGGCGGCGGCCCTGATCGGCCCGGCCGGAGTTGTCCTGAGGATAACGGGAGTGGCCTCCGAGTTCACCCGAACCGGGTCGGAGAACAGGGGTTTCCTGACCCGTGGTGAGGGTTCAGACTCGTTACCGTAGAAGCCCTTCACAGGAAGGGACAGAGAGGCACGCATTGCCAAAAGAGACTCCTGACAGGGATCCCGAGAATCCTTCAAAGGTCGTTTTACCTGCTGGTGGCAAATCTGTCAGCGGTGATCGGGGTCGTTTGGCCGAATTGGCGGTGGCCTCTCTGGATCGGGCTCTCTGGAATCTTCGCAGTATTTTGAAAGCGATCGGCGAGGATCAGATTGACAGATTGTTCACTGCCCTCGCAGAAGCGGCAGATCCGGACTCAGCCCTCGATTGTCTGGAGCGCACCCTCACCGGCAGTTACGGCTTTCCCAGGGAACTTCTGGAAGAAGGGCGTCTCGAGCGGCTGACCTTCATCTTCGGAGCCGGTGAGCCGATGGCGGATCTGGCCGAAGGACATCTGGTGGAGATGACCTCTCCCGGTTTTGCAGATCCCCGCGATCCGATGGTCGAAGCACCCACCATCGGCGGGGCCGATGAAACGGCCCGCTTGCGATCCCTCTCCCGCTGGCATCGTCGCGAACTGTTGCGGATCGTTTGCTGTGAGTTGGATGGCGGGATCGATGTCGAACAGACCGGTGATGCCCTCAGCGAGCTGGCGGACCTGACAGTACGTGCCGCGTTTCAGGTGGTCGGCGCGGAAGATCTGCCGATGGGTGTGGTCGCCCTCGGAAAATGGGGTGGTCGCGAACTCAACTTTTCCAGCGACATCGACCTCTACTTCCTGCGCGATGACGATTCCGATCCTGGACCGTGCGAGTTGGCGGCACGGGGAATCTTGCGTGTTCTCTCGGGCCACGCCGGAACGATTCCCATATACCGCACCGACCTGCGTTTGCGACCGGGGGGAGTCACCGGGCCTTTGGTGCCCACCATCAGTCAGGCGCGCTCCGAGTTTCATGCGGTCGCAGGAACCTGGGAGCGGATTGTCCATATCCGCAGTCGTGCGGTTCATGATGGCACCCAGGGAATGAAACGACTTCTCAACGAAGTGGCCCACTTCGTCTTTCAGCGTCCCTTCGATCTGGAAGAGATCCAGAAACTTCAGGGGTGGAAGGAAGTCCTCGAGAGCAGTCCTGCCGGAAAAGATGATTCGGAACTGAAGGTCGGTTGGGGGGGCATCCGCGATGTGGAATATCTGGTGCAGTTCCTGCAGTTGTTGCATGGACAGGTGCACCGATCCATCCGCGGAGGCAACATCTACCACTCGATTCGCCGATTGGGGGCCATCGGTGCACTGACGCCGGCGGAATCGGCGCGGGTTCTCGACGGCTATCGGTTTTTGCGGCGAGTGGAGCATCACTGCATGCTCCAGCATCGGCGCCAGTCCTTTAACTTGCCGGAGGATCCGGTCCTGCAACGGGCACTCTCCCGCTCCCTCGGATTTGCGTCGACGGAAGAACTCTTCAAAGCCCTCGACCTGCGGCGGGATCGTATCCGCAGCATCCTCGAATCACTCTTCCATACCCTCTTCCGCGGTTACGGCGATGAAAGCTCCGGCGAAGTTCATGTGATCCTCGCTTTCGAACCGAAACCGGAAGTGATCGATCGGGTCTTTGGTCGATATGCTTTCCGTGATCCGCGCAAGGCTTACCAAATGTTGCGGCGTTTGGCATTCCCCCGACAGACGGGGCTGAGGTCACCGAGGGCGCGTCACTATCTGGCCGCGCTGTTTCCGGTGTTGCTCGATGCCATCAAGTCGACCCCCGATCCGGATCAGGCGGCACTGATGTTTGTCCAATGTGTAGAGACACTCGGTGCTCCCGCCATCTTCTACAAGCAGCTCACCGAGCGACCGGAGACGTGTCGCATCTTTGTCGATCTTTTTGGTCGCAGCCGTTACCTCTCCGAGTTGCTGCTCAATCATCCGGGGGTCCTCGATGAAGTGGTCGACCGTGTACGCACGGTCCGTCGGGCAACTCTGGAGAGCCTGCTCGATGAGCTGCGCTCGATTCTTGATGGGGTCACTGACGAGAATGAGATCGCCCGTCGTATCCAGGAATTCCGCGCCCTGCATTTCATCCACATCGGAATCCTTGATCTGAGTGGGCGTCTGCCCCTGGATCGTGTGCTGGTTTCCCTGTCGACGGTTGCCCGCGCCATCCTCACGGTGATCGATGAAATCTGTCTCCAGCGGACGAGGGAGTTGCTGGGGGATCTGCAGGTCGATCCGGAAAACCCTGCACGCCATACCATCCTCGCTCTCGGTCGGTTGGGTGGGGACGAGGTGGGATACGCCAGTGATCTCGACCTGATTCTGGTCCATGACGGTTTCGGAACCACAGCGGATGGACAACCGGAGAGAGTCTTCTGGTCCCAGCACCTGAAGGCGGTCACCGAGATGATCGGTCGACCGGGAACCGGTGGTCCACTTTACGAAGTCGATCTGAGATTGCGCCCGGATGGTGCCGGGGGAGCACTGGTCTCCCGCTTCGATGAGTTCCGCGATTACTTTCTGGGTGAACGCTCCCAACTGTGGGAGCACCAGGCTCTCGTGCGCAGCAGTGCCGCCTGTGGCGATGCTGCTTTGGCAACGGACGTGATGCAGTGGATCAATGAACACCTGGGTCGCCACGTGGAGCCGGAGCAGATTGCGCTGGAATTGGGTGAGATGCACGAGCGCCGTCGTCAGGCGGGGCGCAAGACCGGGATCGATTTCCGCACAGGTCCCGGGGGATTGATCGACATCGAATTTCTGGTGCAGAGTCTCGTGCTTCGTCATCACCGCGATCACCCGGAGATTCGTCAGCCTTCCACGGCGGCGGCGATCTCAGCCCTCGCCAAAAGCGGTGTGATCGAAAGCGATGACGCGTTGATCCTGCGCACGGCGTACCACTTCCTCAGACTGGTCGAGAATCGCCTGTCGATGATGCACCGGGCCAGTATCAAGGCCGTTTCCGAAGAGGATGCCAGTCTTCGTGAGTTGGCGATCCGTATCGGTTTCGAGGCGACTCTGGCGGGTCAACCGGAGGAGCGTTTACGGATCGAATTGGATGTCCACACCGACAGGGTGCAGGAGATCTTCCAGCGGCTCCAACAGCGAAGTGCCAACTAGTCGGTCCCGGTTCCCATCAACCACTCAGCGGCACAATTGATCACGTCGTCCGCGGCAGAGCTGCGGGCCAGATCGTGAACGCAAAGATCCTCGTATCGTGCCAGACGATGCGGTCGTGCCGGATCGAGTGATTCCCGCAGTTTCGGTGCCCAGCGCAACAATCCGTTGTTGTTGACGATGGGGTCGAATCCGGGGGCGATGGCGTAGGTGGGTGTCCGCACCTCGCGCACCTTGGAGTGGGCCCGTCCCATGGAGGGCAACAAGCGGCCGAGGAAACACATCGGCAGGAACAATTGCTGCAAGGGGTCCGCCGGGTGCAGTTCCTGTTCGTCCGGCAGATCGCTGACATGGTGAGACGCCCAGCGTCCATCTGATTGCAGATCGAGGGCCCGGGCAGTCAGTCGCTGAAGGAATGCCAGTGGTTTCAGCGGTGGGAAGGTCGACATGAAGTACGCCTTCGCAGCTGCGAGGCGTGAAAGAAGATCGTCTGCAAAGGGCGGCGGTGCGAGGGCAGGAGCGGTGAGCACCAGACCCTTCGGGGCGCTGGCCATATCGCGGTCGATTTTTTCCAATGCCCGGATGGCGGCCAGGCCACCCATGCTGTGGGCCCAGATGAAATGGGGGCGACGCGATTCGTTGCCGTCTCCACCACTCCACAGGAAGCAGCGCTCCACCGCTTCGATGATGGAATCGAAGCAGGTGCTGTTGAGTTCGCGGGTTCGATTCTGACGAACCGATTCCAGATGCTGACGATCGGTCTCGTCCATCTCGCCGATCATCTTCAGGGTCTGGGAGGCATCGGCACTGTCGAGATAGCAACGCATCAGTTGCTGATGGGCATCACTGCCATCGCCACCGTGTCCAGGGAGGTCCGGCAATCGGCAGGCGAAACCCCTGTCTGCCAGATCGGAAGCGAGGGGCAGCATTCGACCGGCGTGCTCACCGAGTCCGTGGACGATGAGGATCTCGGAATGAATCTCTCCGGAAGCGGGTGTCAGTCGCCAGTGGGGAACCGGGTGAATGCGGTGCTCCAGATGGTGCTGGCCTCTGCGGGTTCGGGTTTTCATCGGTCAGGATCACTTTCCGCTGGGTGTCACGGGCAGGGCTCTCCCTGTCACGCCCCCAAATTACCACGGGGGTGGAAAAAGTGAATTCGACCTGACTCAGACAAGGATGTCTTTGACCAGGTTTCCGTGGACATCGGTGAGGCGGAAATCCCGGCCCTGATAGGGGTAGACCAGTCTTTCATGGTCGATGCCGAGGAGGTGGAGGATGGTCGCATTGAGGTCGTGCACGTGGACCGGATCACGGGTGATGTTGTAGGAGAAGTCGTCGGTTTCGCCGTGGACGTAGCCCTGTTTGATGCCACCCCCGGCGAGCCACATGCTGAAACAGCGGGGGTGGTGATCGCGGCCGTAGTTCTCCATCGTCAAGGGTCCCTGGCAGTAAATGGTGCGGCCAAACTCGCCGCCCCAGATGACGAGGGTGTCATCGAGGAGACCCCGCTGTTCGAGATCACGGATCAGGGCCGCACTCGGCTGATCCACATCGGCGCACTGGCGACGGATCGTTTCCGGCAACAGTTCGTGCTGGTCCCAGCCGCGGTGATAGATCTGCACGAAGCGGACATCCCGTTCGATCATGCGGCGGGCGAGGAGACAGCAGGAAGCAAAGGTGCCCGGCTTGTCGACGTCGGGTCCGTACATCTGTTTGACGTGTTCCGGTTCATCTTTGGTGTCGACCAACTCCGGTACGGAGGTCTGCATCCGGTACGCCATCTCGTACTGGGCGATGCGTGCCACCGTTTCCGGGTCTCCGATGGCATCGACCACCTTGCCATTGAGACGGGCGAGGGAGTCGAGCATCTGCCGGCGTGTGGTGCGCTCCACTCCCGGGGGATCGGAAAGATACAGCACCGGATCACCGATGGAGCGCAGGGAGACTCCCTGATATTCGGAAGGCAACATGCCCGCACCCCAAAGTCGTTCGAAGAGTGCTTGCGCAGAACGGCGTCCGGTCCATGTGGCCTGCATCACCATGAAGGCGGGCAGGCTTGAGTTCATCGAACCGAGGCCGTAGTTGAGCCAGGAACCGAGACTTGGGCGGCCCGGTTGTTGGCTGCCGGTCTGCATGAAGGTCATCGCCGGGTCGTGATTGATCGCTTCGGTGAACATCGATTTGATGATGGTGATGCGATCGGCGATGCCGGCGGTATGTGGCAGCAACTCGCTGATCTCCGCCCCGGACGGGCCGTAGCGGTCAAATTCGAAGCGACTCGGGGCTACCGGAAAACGGGCCTGACCACTGGTCATCGTCGTCAGTCGTTGGCCATCGATAATCGATTCGGGCAGATCCTTGTCGAAGAGGTCGACCATCTTCGGTTTGTGGTCGAAGAGGTCCATCTGCGATGGGGCCCCCGACATGAAGAGGGAGATGACCCGTTTGATCTTCGGCGGGTGATGCGGTTGCAGCAGGCTGCCCGCTCTTCCCAGAGAAGTCAGGTCTGCGGATGGGACATCACCGCCGAGAAGCGGTGACCCTTCGAGACCGGAGAGGGCTGCGAGACCGAGGGTGGAGCCCACTGTGGCGAGGGAGCGGCCAAAGAACTGGCGCCGGGTTTCCTGAATGTTGATTTCCAGTTCAGGGTCCATCGCTCAGCCTTTCGTCACGACTTCATCGAGGTTCAGGATCAGGTGGCACAACATCATCCATGCGGCGTGTTCGCCCGCTTCCAGCTCCATGTCCCGTGCCATTTCGCCGACAGAGAGCAACTCTTCCGCCTGTTGCGGATCCCTCTCCCAGGTTGAACGCATCGTTTGCAGGTAAGCCTGCAATTCCCCGATCTCTTCGGCGGAAGGATGGCGGGAGGTGGCCATTCGCCACAGGCGCGTGATGCGTGCCGTGTCATCGAGCGTCGCTGAATCATTGAGCAGGTTGCGGGCCCAGATGCGGGCTGCTTCCAGGTATTGCACATCATTCATCAGAACCAGTGCCTGCATCGGCGTGTTGGTCCGTTCCCGTTTGACGACGCAGGTTTCCCGGTTCGGCGCATCAAAGATGGCCAGATAGGGGGGTGGACTGGTGCGTTTCCAGAAGGTGTACACACTGCGGCGGTAGAGATTCTCACCGGAGTCGCGAACAAAGTTGACGGTGTTGCTGTCAACGTAACCGACCGCTTTCCACAGACCCTCCGGCTGGTAGGGCTTGACTCCAGGGCCGCCCATCTTTTCCACGAGCAGACCGGAGAGGAAGAGGGCCTGATCGCGGATCACTTCCGCATCGAGACGGAAGCGGGAGCCACGACCGAGGAGTCGATTGCGCGGATCCTCATCGCGGACCAGGGCATCGGCTCCGGTCTGCATCCGATAGGTGTCGGTGGTCATGAGTGAGCGAATGAACTGTTTCAGATCCCAGTCGCGGGCGATGAAATCGCGGGCGAGGTGGTCGAGCAGTTCCGGGTGACTGGGCCATTCTCCCTGCAATCCGAAGTCTTCGGAGGTGCCGACGAGACCGGTGCCAAAAAGCTGCTGCCAGATGCGATTGACGGTCACCCGTGAGAAGAGCGGGTGTTGCGGATCGACAAGCCAGCGGGCGAGGCCGAGTCGATTGGCGGTTTCACCTTCCGGCAGGGGCGGCAGGAAGGCGGGGACCGACGGCGGAATCGGTTCACCGGTGGGCTGGTCGTACTGACCCCGTTTGAGCAGACGGGTTGAACGCATCTCCATCCGTTCCGCCGCGACCAGAGTTGTCGGAATCTGACCCTTCAACTGATCCAGTTCGGTGCGACGGGATTCGATCTCACCAAGAAGAACCCCGTATTCGGGACTGTGGCGCGAGCGGTAGAAATCGCGGCGAAGGGTCACGCTTCTTTCATCGGCGGCGGGAACAGGGCCTGTGAGGAGGGACTCCCATTCGAGGGCGTCTCCAAAACCACTGAGGCCAAAGTCATCCCAGTAGACCTTACCGCCAAACTGGGTGAAGGCGATCCCGTTGATCTTGTCCCCCGCTTTGAGGCCGACCTTTTCCAGATCGAGAAGGAGGCGGACCCACTCACCGGTGGGAGGCAGTTCACCCAGAGGACGATGGCCCGGGGTATCGACCCCGGTTCCACCATAGGTGACCCGGTCCTCGCCCCAGAAACCGCGGTGTTCCCATGAGCCGTTGAGATTGACCTGCAGCATCACCGTTTGCGGGGGAGTGTCTGCGTCGAGATACACCCATGCGTAGAGCTGATCTCCCTGACGCATCGTTCGCGGTTCGCGAACATGAACGAAGTAGTGCTGAATGATGCGATCCGCATCGGTCTGCTGTAGACGGCTGCGCTTTCCGGAATGGATGCGGTGTTCCGGTCCCTCGACCCAATTCCAGTCCACCTCCGGGCCGTCATTGACGACCATGCCGGAAGCGGGGACTTCGTCATCGCCCCAGATCCGATCTTCGGATGCGGGCATGAAATCCTCAGCGACCGCGAGACGCACACGCCCCAGGGCATGCCCGGGATAGCGACTGCCAAAGTGCAACTGGAAGGTGACCTTTACGGGGCCTTCCGTTCCCCAGGGGTCGTCACTGGCAAAGATGGCGAGTCGTCGTTCCTTGCGATTGAAGCCTTCCACCGCCCAGCCGTCATCGAGGGAAATGTTGCCATCGATGGCGGCACTGACGGGCCAGTTCGGTTGCTGGTGATCCGCATAGGCGTGGTTCCATGCAATCTTCATCGGCTCGCCGGTGACTTCTCCCGCGTCGTTTACAGCAACCGCTTCCCCCTCGATTTCGGTGAGAACGATGTTGCTGTTGCCGGAGCGGCCCGGGCCTTTCCCCGGAAGTGAATCATCGAGAAGACCCTCGATACGCAGAGCCCGATAGCGACCACCTTCGACGATCATCGAAAAGGTGTAGGTGTCCCGGTCGGGATTGTTGCCGACGGCGAGAAGGGATCCGTCATCGAGTCTTTCAAAGGTAGCTCCACCAGTGGTGGTGGCACTCTGCGGATCGACGGCAGTCCAGCGATCGGAGTCTGCGAGCCAAGATGCTTCGTATACCGCTTGAGCCTGATCCATCTCTGCGTTGGGCTGGGACTTCTGTTCTTCCAGAGAAGCCAGGTCGGTTTCCAGTTCCTGTTGTCGACTTTGCTGCGTTTCGGATGGCACCGAAACCACCGGCGGATGGGCCTTGGCATTGCCATCCATCTCCGCCTCGGCGGTGTTGTTGAAGAAGCTGTAGAGACCGAAGTATTCCTCCTGGGAAACCGGATCAAACTTGTGATCGTGGCACTGGGCACAGCCCAGGGTCAAACCGAGAAAGACGGTACCGAAGGTGTTGGTGCGATCGACCGAATAGATCATGCGGTACTCTTCGTTGATGGCCCCGCCCTCGCTGGTGGTCGGATGGGCACGGACGAAACCGCTGGAGACTTGATCCTGCAGTGTCGATTCCGGCAGCAGGTCACCCGCCAACTGACCGATGACAAATTCGTCATAAGGGGTGTTGGCATTGAAGAGTTCGATGACGCGGTCGCGGTAGGGCCACATCTCGCGATAGTTGTCGAGGTGCAGTCCATGGGTATCGGCGTAGCGGGCGGCGTCGAGCCAGGTGCGCCCCCAGTGTTCACCGAAGCGGGGTGATGCGAGCAGGCGATCGAGAACCCTTTCCCAGGCCCCCGGTTGATCATCCGCAAGGAATGCGTCGATCTCCGCAAGGGTCGGTGGCAGGCCGGTGAGATCGAGGGTTGCCCGACGGATCAGAGTTTCCCTGTCTGCGGAAGAACGCCACGGAAGGTTGCGATCGGCGAGGGCCTTGCGCAGGAAAGCATCGATGGCGGTGGGAGCATCCGATTCTTCCATGGCAGGCACCGCATGCTCGGTGGCGGGTTGGAAGGACCAGTGCGCTTCGTACTGGGCTCCCGCATCGATCCAGCGTCGCAAGGTTTGTTTCTGTTCATCACTCAGAGGTTTGTGGATCTCCGGGGGAGGCATCTGGTCCCCGGGATCATCACTGGTGATGCGGTGCCAGACTTCACTCTCCTGGGAATCACCGGGAACGATGGCTGCAAAACCGGACTCGGGCCGGGTGGCGTAGTCGAAATGATCGAGGCGCAGGCCAGCCTTGCGTGCCGCCGAATCGGGACCGTGACAGGCATAGCAATGATTCGACAGGATCGGGCGTATGTCGCGGTTGAAAGTGGGAACCGAAGCATCGCTGTTCCTGAGTTTTTCCGTCGCAGGAAGCGTTGCGGAAAAAGCCACTGAAAGTCCCGCCAAAAGCATCACCAGAAGCCCGCCACCGAGAGAAGCGAATCTCTTCAGTTGACCGGTTTCTTTGACGGACTGGTTGGAGCGGGATCTGTTCATGATGCCTTTCGCCAAACGATCCATGATTATGACATGCTCCGGAGCGTGGGTGAAGATCGCCGCTCGCTGTCCCGGTATCGCAGAACGCTGTCAGGGCGTATCCTTTTGGAAATACTCTGAATAGGTTTGTTGCCAGGAGATTGACGGCCATGGAAATACTCATCGCAATGCTGCTTTTTTCAATCGGGGGAACCTCTGTAGATGACCTTCCCGGTTATCGCGATACCCCCGTGATTCCCGGACAGAAGTGGCGTGTCCATGATGCGAATCGCCCCAGACCAAAGGTCGTCGACCCGGGCAAGTACACTCCCCCGACCCGACCTGCGGAAGCAAAGGTGCTCCTGGGGGAGGATGGGAAACTGGGAGCGTGGACCCAGGGAGGCCGCGACATCGGTTGGAAATGGATGGGCGCTGCTCTTCAGGTCCAGCCGGGAACCGGGGACATTTTCAGTCGTGAAGAATTTGGCGACCTGCAGCTGCACATGGAGTTTCGAACTCCCGAGAAGGTCGTCAGCAGCTCACAGGGGAGAGGTAATTCCGGGGTCTTCCTGATGGGGGTTTTCGAGGTGCAGATCCTCGACAGCTTTCAGAATCCGAGCTACGCCGATGGACAGTGTGGGGCTCTGTATGGGCAGTGTCCGCCAAGGGTGAACGCCTCCCGTGGACCCGGTGAGTGGCAAAGTTATGACATCTTTTTTACCCGTCCCCGATATGATGGAGACCAGATCGTGGAACCGGCACGGGTGACGGTTCTGCATAACGGTGTGCTGATCCACAATCAGCAGGCTTTCATGGGGCCTACGCGACACCTTCGTACCACTGACTACAAGGGCTATCAGGCAAAACGGGGCCCCATCAAAATTCAGGATCATGGAAACCTGATGCAGTTCAGAAATATCTGGGTTGTCGATCTGGAACAGAATGGTGAATGAATCTGTATGAATGATCCCGCACAACTTCAACACTGGTGGCGTTGCATCGAAGAGTCGGTGATCCGGGGAGAATCTTCTCCGCAGGGTCTGCCGGATTCGATGGATCCACTTCTCGTCGACCTCGCCCAGGCTGCGGTGTGTGAGGTTCGAATGGATCTGGATCCCATCGCAGACTTGCTCACCGAGACCGCAGATCTCGAGCAACCATGGGCTTCAGCGCGAAACCTCATCGACCTGCGTAGCCGCCTGCGCCTCGCTCGCGGTGATGCGGAGACCCTTGCTGCCTTGCACAGGGAAGCGGAAGAGTTGATCGAGTCAGATCCGCAAGAACCGACGCTTGCCAGGATTCATCACTTCTTGGGTACCTTGCATATTCAGTCGAATCGCCCAGGGTTGGCACTCACGGCTCTGACCCGTTCACTCGAATTGATCGGTGATGCGGCCTGCCGTCCGTGGATCCTCGATGGCATCAGTCAGTCCTATCTCTACCTCGGTGCCCGAACCGAAGGACGAAGGTCTCTGCGTCGAACAATCATCGATAAGGATCGCGTCGACGATCATCTCGGAATCGCTATTTCTTCCGGGTCACTCGCATTGGCGGAGATTCAGTCAGGGCAGCCACAGGAGGCTCTCGAAGTTGTGAAGGAAACCCTCGATCGCCGAGGTGACCATCTGGCAACACTGTCACGTTTGCGACTCCACACCTTCAGTCTGCAAGCCGCTCTCGAAATGGAGGAGGCTTCCCAGCTTGAAACTCATCTCGCAGATTTGGAAGAATGTCTCGCTGAGTGCGGCCATGAGTCAGTGCCACCCGTCGGCTTTGCAAGGATGGCTCGGGCCAGGGCCCTTTCACACGCAGGTAAACAGGATGAAGCGATGGAAGAATTGGATCGTGCGGCCGATTTGCTGCGCCATCCGGAATTGCAGATGCTCATCGATTACTGGCGTGTTGCCTTGACCCCCTCTGGTCAGCGGCCACAGGAACAGATGCAGCGAATGGATGCTCAGGTGTCCTCAATGGAAAAGGTCACCGAAGGTGAAATCCTTGCGCGCCTTTTGCTGGCGAAGACGGATCTGGAATCGGGGAATCGTGATGCAGCGCTGAGACGTCTCGATGACGCCTATGAAAGAGTGGTCGAAACCAATCAGCCCTATTGGATAGAATTGGTCGACGACGCCTATCGCGAGATTGACCCCGCCCGTCAGGCTGCAAAGAGTATCGAGCGATTCAGTGGCCGTCCTGCAGAAGAGATGGCGCTGACTACGACAGAAGAGGCAACAATCATATTCGCCGACCTCGCCGGCTTTACCCAGCGATCGACAGAACTCTCTGCGGAGGAAGTCATGGAAACGGTGCGCAGTGTCTTTGAGTTGGCGGTTCCGCTGCTGGCTCTCCATCAGGTGCGGCCATTACAGCATCTGGGAGATGGATTGCTGGCCACCTGCCAAGGTGAGAATCATGAATCCCGTGGACTGCAGTTTGCCATCGACCTCGTTCAACGAACTTCACTGGCTTCCAGAGTGCGTCGTGAGATGGGAGAGTCGTGGGGACTCGACCTGAGAGCTGGGGTGAACTCGGGTCCGGTTGTATTCGGCATGCTCGGTTCCAGTTTCAAACAGGAATGGCTCGCCATCGGCAAGACCACCAATTTGGCTGCGCGACTGCAATCGAAGGGTGAGATCGGTGAAGTGGTGACGCTACCTGAACTCGCCGAGCGTGTCGGCTTTGATTCTTCAGGTTCTATCCTCAAGCCCTACGACATGAAGGGCTTCAGCGAGCCGGTTCCGGTCCTGAGAATTCCTGTCGAATAGAAGCGTCTCTTACAGTTCAAAGTCTTCCTCGCGGAAATCGACATTTTCCACCGCTTCGTCATCTCTGGCGAGAACGAGGATGGCACCGTGGGGAACGATCAGGTAACTCTCGCCGGCGAATTGGATCTCGATGGCGGCCTTGCGCAGGAACAGGACCTGATCCCCGACTTTGGCTTCCAGCGGAATGAAGATGGGGCTGGGGGGTTCAGTGACCTTCCAAGGTTCGTCGCCCACCTCGGCGGGGGGAGTCATCGGAGTACCGGGCCCCACCTCGACGACCTTACCGCTCTGTACCTCATTCTTTTCGACGGCACTGGCAGGGAGAATCAGTCCTTCCCGCGTACGTTCTTCACCCTGTGTCGGGGAAACGAGGACACGATCGCCCACGACGATCAGCTTGCTGCCATCTCCAAACATGAGAACCTCCCGCAAAATCACAATCTTTATTGAGTTTGGATCTCCGAACCGGCGGGTCAAGAGGATATGATGAGGTTCCCTTCCGTGGAGATGAGGCTGTGGCCGGTGATGATTTCGGCTGATCGACGGAAGGTGCCCGTTTCCCAGTCTCCGGAGGTTTTGTGCAGTCAACAGGCGGGAGTACCCCCGACCTTTCTCTTCCCCAGCCGCTGGCACGCATTGTGCCAGTGATGGATCAGGCCCGAGGTGATGCCCGTTCGCTTCATGCGGCGGCCTTCGCCAGTCTCGAGGCTGTGGTTCGTTGGCAGGGTCTGCTGTTATTGACCGCCCGCTCGCGGTTGTCGCTGCCGGTGGACCGGGAAAAGCGAGTACAGAATTTCCTCAAGCGTCCCAGTTTTGGTTCGTGGGTCGAGGTGCTGTTGCGCCACGGTGCCCGCGATCACGACCGCATTTCACAGGGAACCGGTCCCCTCGGAATCCTCGAAGACCTGAAACAGATTTTAGAAGCTCCGCGGGAAGAATACACGGCGATGGTCAAGGCGATCAGCGGTCGCGGGGGCACCAAGCCGCAGCGCTGGATCGATGCCCTTGAACATCTTCCCCACTATCGCAACGACTTCATCGGTCACGCCGGCTTCCTTGCGGATGATCATTACGAAGAGAAGGCACCGCTCTTTGATGCGGTGGTGACGGCGATCCTCGAGGAGATGGCTCGGGTTGACCAAAACTTGCAGGCACGTTCACTGGAGAATGCCGATCAATCCCTTTCCCTGCAGGGGAGTGGCGAGGCAGAAGAGGGTAATGGGGAGATTCCGGAAAAGGTGCAACCGGGAGAGTGTTACCTGACCCGTTCTTCCGGAGATCTGTTGATCGCCATGGGTGAGTTGACCCATCTACACCAGAATGACGTGTTTCTTTTCGATCGAACTCCGCGAGAGCGTCGCACCGAGTTTATCGATTTTGCTTCCGGGGAACGCAGTCGTCGCGATGGTCTCGCACTGCTCGAATCAGGATTCACAGAGAACCTGTCGATGGACCGGATCGAGGGCAGCAGTGCGGAAGTGGTCACGGGTCGTCTGACCCTGAGATCGCAAGTTTTGCGTTATTCGGTGACGACAGGGGAACGTTTGTGGAGTCGGGTTGTTCTGCAAAACCAGTCGCCGATCCCCGCCCGTTTTCTGGTTGAGGGTGTCGAGTCTTCGGGTTGGACCTGGTGCGATGACACCTTCGTCGAGGATCAGGAAGTCGGGCCCAATGAAACCCGGGTTTGGTTTGTGGCAGCGACGGCGGATCATGCGGGTACCATCGCTCCACCGGTGATTCGCGTCACCTCCAGTTTCGATCCGCGGCCGCAGGTTCTCGAATCCGAGGGGCCTGTAAGGGTCGTCGATGGAGACCTTTTGCCATTGGTCGGCCGCGATGAACAGGCCCAAAAAATAGCCAACCATCTCAGCAATCGGGAAACAACCGGAGCAGTAACACTGATCGGTGGAGCCCAGGGGCAGCGTACCGGTGCACTTCTCGATGAAATTGGACGCCTGTGCCGACAGCAGGGGATGCGCGATTTGCGGGGCACTTTCCGTGGTACCGCCGGCCAACCCTTGAAAGCCTTCAACGACCTGTTGCGGGATTTGGTCGGTATCCAGAGTGGTGATTCTGCAGCTGAACAGATTCGCGAGACCGCCTCGGTCCAGCTGGAGCAGTGGCTCGGTGAAGATGCCGCAGCCATCGCCTACTTTCTGGACGAGTTGACCGGAGAATCTTCTCCGGAAAAGAGCTCGGAGCAGATGCGATCCTTCTGGTGGTTCAAGCTGGTTTCGGCGGTGGCCCGAGAGTTGCCGTTGCTGATCACCCTTGATGATTACGAAGAGGCGGATCCTGATTCACAAAAACTGTTGCGCGGTTTGCTTGAGCGCTGTCGCCAGGAGGAGATTCCGGCGTCGTATGCCCTCACCACCGATCGGGAAGAAGACCAGAAGACGACGGTCCCTGAAGGTTGGCCGGGTGACCCCAAGCCACAGGTCATCGAGATCGGCCGCGTTGCTATCGGTGAGATCGAGCAGTTGCTGACCCTCGCCTATCCCGGATCTCCAGTGCTCGATGATTTGCCGTGGCTGTCGCAGGAATTGGAGGATCGGGCTGCAGGAAACATCGGCTTCGCCATCGATCTGGTACGCTCCCTCGGCCCTGCAGATAAAGGCATTTTTGAACCTGGCAAGGAACAGCAATGGAAACTGGTACAACCGTTACCTCAGCGAGAAGCGTTTTCCGAGAGCCTGCCAGCACGACGGGGTGATCTGTACAGTGGGTTACTGGATAAGATGCCGCCGGAACAGGTCGCCATCTTTGAGACCTCTGCCCTCATCGATGGAGAGATCCCCGTCGAAGCCCTCGAGCGCCTGCACGAGGATGCGGATGTCCTCGATGACGCCCTCGACCGTTTTGAAACCGATGGCTTCGGTGAGGCGGTCGATACCGATCTGACCATCTATCGCTTCCGCACCGAAACCGCCCGCGATGCAGTCCTCGAACATTTCAATAAGAGCGGCCGTCGCGCCGCCATGCGCCGCCGCCGCCAATTGGCGGGCGCCCTTGTCGATCTCTACGGTGAGGGGAGTGACCACGCTGGGTCCATCGGTAAGTTGTACCTCGCCGGTGGCCAGGCTCCCGAAGCTTTGCCGCATCTGCTGGGCGGCATGCTCAAGAGAAAATCTCAGGGGCGTTTTGTCGAGGCCGCGGAACTTCACGAATGTTTACAACAGGCGATCGAGGCGGGGGCAGAGATTCCGTCTGAGGAGTTGCCCAATTACCATCTGGAATGGGCGGATCTGCAGCTGACATTGGGAGATATGGACGGTTCCGAAAAAACTCTAGATTCAGGAGATTTCCAGCAACAGCCACGAGATTTAGTAAGAGCTGCAATGCTCCGAGCGAAAATTTTCGCAACTTCCAGATCGATTCATGACAGCCAAAGGTGCTTACAAGAAATCTCTGATGATATTGAATCGCTGAATGATAAAGAACTCGAGATTCGTTATCGAACCAACTTGGCAATCGTATTGCTTTTTAAAAATGATTTGCAAGCGGCATTGGAAGAGTCCGATCGGGAACTTGATTTAGTGAAAGAAAAAGGGAGCGATTTTGAACTGGCTCGCTGTCTTTCAAACCGGGGGTCAATCTATACGAGAATGGGTAGTAGTCCTGATTTCGGTGCTCAATATTTTGACAAAGCCAGTGAATGCAAACTCGAAGCTGCCAATATTTTCAAACGGTTGGGGCGCGTTGATTTGTCACTTATCGCCGAAGATGGATATGCAGCTATTGAGTATACAAAAGGAGATTTGGATAGCGCAGGGGCAGCGTTTCAAAATTCGATTGATGGATTCAGGCTTCTCCAAAACCGCCACGAACTATCAAGGGGATACTATAATTTGGGGAGAGTGTATTGGTTTAAGGGGTGTTTCGATCTTGCACAGGATCGCCTATTCAGGTCGGTAGAAGTTCGTGAGGAGATAGGAGACCAGATAGGCCTGGTTCAATCTTACTTAGCTTTGTCAGAAATACATGCTTTTATGGGGGACTGGCAAAGTTCCTCGGAAACCACGGAAAAGGCATTATTGATTTCCGACCAGATCAAGCATAGTTCTTACCTTCTTCAGGGAAAAATCAGAGGGCAACTCAATCAATTATCCAGTGAACTTGATTTGGAAGTTGAAGATGTGAGTGTTCTCAAACCGGAATCCTCAGACGAGGTAGAAAATATGGCCCTCTGGTACACACTCGTCTGCAAGTATTCACAGACTACGAACAGTACGATTTCGGCTGAGCTTCAGGCTGAAATAATGGAGTTTTCCGATTTATTGTATAGTCCGCCGACGACAGTTTTGCTTTGCCTGTTGACTGCTTCAGTCGCTCCCTTTGTCTCAGATTCTGATGTTGCAAAAAATCTATTACAGAAGGTCATCGACTATCCCCAGATTCCACCGGGTGCTCCTCTGGATATGGTTCTATCTGCTCGTGCTCTACTGGAGCCCCT
Organism: uncultured bacterium; assembly: GCA_913056395.1. Taxonomy (GTDB): domain Bacteria; phylum Planctomycetota; class UBA8108; order UBA1146; family UBA1146; genus UBA12191. Next base: position 18,293 of record CAJXMG010000003.1, read on the forward strand.
CGACTCCCCAGAGCGAGAATCGTGGGAGTCAAAGGCGATGTTGGCGGTAGAGGAGCGGTCTAAATTGATCGAGCGCCCTTCTGATCGGCGCCGGTTCCTCAAGGTTCGTATGCGTCGCCTTGACGCATGATCCGAAGCTGGGCTCGCAAATAGGCGCAATTCCGCTGATTTCCAGGGTTTTTTAGGCCCCTAGGCCAGTCCTGTTGGTTACGAGAAGCGGATTTAGACTGTAGCATTGATAAGGTGTGAAAATGTGTAACCTTCTTAATAGTTGAATTTCGCCTCTATTACGGATTTCAACGACTTCAATGAAGTGTTGGTGCCATGTTCCACCCGTGAATAAATTTTCGAAGTTTCCCGAAATTCGAGGGCCAGAGCCCCAGAGAGGGCAAAGATGAACAAGACATCCCTGACAGTCCTGTCCATTCTGTCCATTATTCTGTTCAACCTTCCCGGTTTCGCTGCAGACCGTATCGATGTCGGTACGACGGCGGCCGTAGGAGGGGAGCAGGCGATCGTCCCGGTGACCATCGAAAACGATGTGCCACTGGTCGCTTTCTCCTTCGGACTCATCCATGACCCCGCTCTACTGACGCCGGTGTCTTTGGAGTACGCCGGGCCCATCGTGCCCGATTTCCTGGCGACGACCAGTGAGCCGGAGGGGCACACCATCGGTGTGGTCTTTGACTATCAGTTAAACAACTTGATTCCTGCGGGTGGCCCAAGGCTGATCGCCTTTGCCAGTTATCTGGTGACCAATACGGCGTCGGTCAGCAACTTTGCCACCGTGATTCCTGGTACTGTGGGCAACCCGCCCATCGATCCCGAGTTCAGTGACGGCACCGGTGCACCCATCACACCTTTGGTCGAGGGTGGAGGCATCGGAGTTTTGGCGCCTTTGCCTTCAGGCAATCCGGCTGATCTCGGTCCGGTCTTGAGGGCGTTGCTCCATGACGAGGTCAACTCTGCGACCCGCTTTGTCACCCTTGATCCTGCCAGTGGTGCAGTGATCTCGAGTACCCCTCTTTCCTGCGCAGGAAATCCCCGGGATGTGATGGTTGACGTTCGTGGTTTGACTTGGACGGCGACGGACACCTGTGGAATCGTCGTCTTTGATGCAACGGGCAATCTTGTGGCAGAGGTCGCCACTGGCACCGATCCGTTGGCTCTGATCGGCATCAGTGGTGACCGCATCGGCGTGACCCACGCCGATGGTACCCTGCAGGTGATCTACCCCGATGGCACCGTCCTCTTTGGTGGAGACGGGGTCGGCGACTCTGCGGAAGATGGCCTATTGGGCGCGGCACTTTCCCTCGATGGTGGTACTGCTTTCGACGAATACGCCCCAGGATCCGGCAACAGCGCATGGTTAGCTGGAGGAGAGAGACTGGTTCGTCTTCGTCCCAATGGCAATGTGGTTGTGGACCGTCTGACCGAACCCGGACAAAGTATTGCTGATTTGGCTCAGGGGCCTAACGGTAGTGTTTTTGTCCTGACAACAAACCGTCTCGAGCATTTGGCTGCAGACGGAACGCTTATTTCATCTACCGATCTGATTCCTGCACGTCTGGCACTCTCGCTGGCGTCGATTCCAACCAACGCTTCGGGAGAAGAGGAAGCATTGGTCGGTGTCCTTAGTCAGGGCAGTGGCACCGATACCCTTTTGACCACCTACTCGACCTCAGGGGATGGGTTGGTTCTGATTGAAGATGGAGTGGTAGCCAACAGTGCAACCGCCATCGAATACGGATTGATTGCCGCATTGAGCAACAGTCCCACCTCGGTGATCAGCGGTGTCGATGCAAATGGCGATGGAACTGTCAGCGTGGTTTCATCTTCTGGTGTGAGTCAGCAGACGTTCCCCGGGGAACGAGTATTCATCAATGCAGCTTCGACGGCGGTTCCGGTAACCACCTTCTTCGGTGGTCGGGATTTCGATGGAGACCAGTACAGCAATCTCGATGAGTTGCTGAGTGGATCGAGCGCCATCGATGCGCTTGAGGACCCTTCGACCCTCATACCAGATTATGTGGCTCCGATGGGAGCACTTACCAGTGTTGTGATTGCTGATAATAACGCCAATGGGTTTGATGAGGTTCTGCTTCAGTGGAGTTGGGATTCCCCAGCCGCAGCAGACCCGGACTCGTTTGAGATCACCCGAATTACCGATGGAGTAGCAGGGGATCCGGTGACCGTATCTGGAATTGACAGGGAATATGTCGATCTGGATCCTCCTGCGGGAACCCATGTCTACGTCGGTGTCGCCAACCGTCAGGGGGGAGCTTCATCGAGCGAAGAGAGTGTTCTGGTGATCGGAGCCGGTGAGGTGGAGCAGGAAGTGCCCATCGATGTGCCGTACGAGTTTACTGAGATCTACGACATCACCGTCAATCCGACCGCACCGGATGATGGTGCGCGTTACTACTGTACCGACTCTGCGAATGGGCAGATTTATGCTCTCGATATCAACCTGATCCCTGTGGCAATTATTCCGAGTCCTTTCCCCGTTGGGGTACCGTGCACGGGTATCGCGTATGTGCGCTCGGGAGATGGTAACAACGGCTCTCTGGTTATTGGTAATGGTCAGGCTGGAGGACAACTTCATCTGATTGAGATAACTCTTAGCGGTGAATTCATCCGAGATTATTTCCTCTTTGCTCCGATACCTTTCAACGGTAATGCCTTGTTTCAGGGAGCAATCTCGGGCAGTTCTGCTGGAATAGGATACGACGAGGAATCCGGGAAGCTGTACGTCAACGATGTTCAGGGTGGAGTTATCTGGGGTATGTCTCACGGAGGCAGTGGTGAGATTGATCCAAATAACAGTTTTGATCATCCGAGCGAGGGTTCATCGCAAAAAGGTTGCACGACCAAGCGCTGTCAGCAGAGCAGCAATGGCCTGGTGGGCTGTAGCAACACCATCCTGCTGACGAGCCAGACGGAAGACGGCACCCTTGAGATCATTGAGGTCACCGTCGACAACGGTGTGGCGACACAGATCGGTGAAGGTATCAGCATCGCTGGTATCGAAGATCCGGGTGGCATCGTCATTGAGGGTGGCTCGATTACAGTCACCGGAAACAGTGACGGCAGCGTCTACGAAGTTCAGGCGACAGGGTCCTTCACCCGGGCTGACACCAATGAGGATTTCCTGATCGACATCGGCGATGTGATCACCAGTCTCGATTACTTGTTCTCAGGCGTAGAAGGGCCCGAGTGCCTGGCCAGACTGGATATCAATGACGATAACCTGCTCGATATCGGTGATCCGATTTACCTTCTGAATGCCTTGTTCGTGAGCGGTTCGCCGAATCCGCCTGAGCCCTTCGGCAGTTTCGCTGATTTGGTGACAGGGCCGGATCCGACTCCGTCCGTAGTGACACCGTGTCCGTAAGATGAGGAAGAAAGAAGAACGATGAGCATCAAGAATGGTTGTTTCGGTTTTCATGTCGTCTTTCGAGTGCCCAACGGCGACGTTGCGCGTCTGGAGACGTTCTTTGAAACCCATCAGAGTTTCATGAGAGAAACACACCATGTGGAAGGGGATCAGGAGCCCCTGGTCTTGGCCTACGCGGTCCTGCGTGGGCCGGAATTGAACAATCCCCTCGACCCCGATTCGGGGGATACGGGACACACCCTTTTCGGAATCACGGAGATCTACCGGGGTCCGGAAGGGTGTCAGGCGCACATGGAGTTGGGTCAGTCACGGGAGGCGATGTTCTCCGAACTGATGGCCCTCGCCGATCAGTACATGATCAGCGGACTGATGGGGGTTCCCGTCGAATACTCGATGAACTCCTGAATTGGTATGACTTTTGACAGCCTTGGCGATGAACAAGGAGCAGAAAAGATGAAAAACAGAAATCACAGCCTTCTCAGCTTATGCATGAGTATGTTGCTTTTGGTAATGACTCAGGCTTTGCCGGCACAGGACCCGGTGTTTGAGTTGACGATCTCGGCTCCCGGAGATGTTTATTACAATCCGGGTTCGCCCACAGCCTCTGGATTTATTGCGTCCTACATTCTTCAGGAGACGCAGACATCCGGGGGGGGGACCGGCGCCGTGGCAGAGGTTTCCGGCTACTCACTGGGAGTGGCTCACGACTCCACGCTCTTGGCAGTGGATTCCTTCCTGGTTACTTCGGTTTCAACCACCGGGATTTATCCTGATTTTGATCAGGAGGGAATCTATGCAGACGGTTTCACCATGGGTGTGGTTTTCTGCTTTACCGGTTGCTGGGTTTTGAACTACGACGTCCCTGCTCCTTTGGTAGAAGTGGGATACCAGCTCCTGGACGGGCCACTGGGCACTGCAAGTGCTGCGACGACCACAATCCTTGAGACATCTGAGAATCTCGGGCAGCCTCCGGTCACCAACGTGGCGGTGGTCAATTCGGCATCGATTCCCATGCAGGGAGTTCCTGCACAGGTCAATCTGATTCCTTTTGTTCCCGAGTTCCAACTCTCCCTCGAAACTCTCTCAACGGTGTACTACTCGGAGGCGAACCCCGCTTCAGAGGCCTTCAGTGCCGATGTCATGTTGCAGGAGGTCCTGCTCCCCGGTGGGGGTACAGGTGAGTACTCTGAGGTTCAAGGTGCTTCCTACGGAGTTGGCCATGATGATGCGCTCATGCAAATCACTGGTGTGACGTCACAAGTCAGTGCACTGGATGGGACCCTCGCCGATTTTGATGAGATAGAAATTCTTGCCAATGGAATGACCCATGGGTTGGTTTTCAGTTTTCTAGGGTCGTGGTCTCTCTCTTACGAGACTGCAGATGCCCTCTCGACGATCGATTATCAGTTGTTGTCTGGATCATTGACGGGAAGTTCGACTCCAACAGCCACAACTCTCGAATTCACCGACACGCTGGGTGATCCTCCGGTAGATCTTGCCGTCGTCACTGACGGTGCTTCCAATGCACCCACCGTCTTTAACTCCTCCCTCGATCTGGTCCCCTTCACTGGGTCTCGTTTCATCCGTGGAGATGCCACACAGGATGCGAATCTTGATTTGGCGGATGGGATCGGCGTTCTTTCCTATCTGTTCCTGGGAGAGCCAACCACGTGCCTGAAAGCCATGGATATGGACCAATCCAATCACGTCTCCATCTCGGACGGTGTTCAGGTGCTTTGCAGTCTCTTCTGTCCGGGTAGTCCGGCTCCTTCGGGGCCTTACCCCGATTGTGGAGTCGATCTCAACAGCACCCTCACATGTGAGAGTTTCAACGCCTGCCCCTGAGGTCTTTTATGAGTGAATTGAGGTGCCCCGGATCGGCTTGCTCCATGCTAGTTGATCCGGGGCACTGTTTTGCCTGCCTTGTTGTTCCCCGGTGATGATTCTTTATGCTATGGAATGCCCCGCGCTCACTCTTTGGCAGTGGGGCGCTGTTGAAGGCAAATGGGAAGAGACAAGCCCGTGGATGCACCCCGCTTTGAACGATATTCGTCAGTACCCCTCTTTGAAGGTTTGCAGCCGGAAGAGATCGGTGCGCTGTTGGGTTTTTCGGAGCATGTGGAAGTGGAGCCCGGGACTGTGGTGATTCAGGAGGGGGCAAAGCCCACCGCCTTCTATGTCATCGCAGAAGGTGTCCTCGACGTGGTTCTCACGGATCAGGTGGAGGAAGCAAAGGTTCTCGCACGTCTCTCCGATCTCAGTTGCTTTGGGGAGATGGGGCTCGTCTCTGATGAACCTCACAGTGCCAGCGTGATCGCCGTCGAATCGAGCCGATTGCGAAAGTTCAACATCGCGCGCATGAAGGAACTCCTCGACATGGAAGATCGTACCGTCTATCGCATGGTTCTGGGGTTGGCGCGCCTCATCGCCCAACGATTAAAGATGAGTGATGACAGAAGGGTCAGCTAGATTGAAAGTCCAGCTCTTACCCTCGACAGTCGGAGTGGCTGCCGAGCATCAATTGCTCAGTTCCTACCTCATCGATGAAACTCTCTGTTTGGACGTTGGTTCACTGGGGTTCCACAGCAATCTGGATCTTCAGCTGGGAGTGAAGCACCTCTTTATCACCCACTGCCACAGTGATCACCTTGCGAGTCTGCCCATCTTCCTCGATGCCCATTTTGGTGAGGGTGCGGATGAGCCGGTGCCGGTAGTGATTCATGCGGAAGAATCGACCGCACGGGCGATTCGCGAGGATGTTCTCAACGATCGACACTGGCCCGATTTCTTCCGCATCAATGATGAGCAGGGGATGGGTCTCCTTGAGATGCACATCATCGAAGAGGATATACCGGTGACAGTGAGGGATTACCGCATCACACCGGTTCGTGTCGATCACATCGTCGACACTCTCGCGTTTATCGTTGAAAAGGATGGAGCTGCTTTCGCACTCGTCACCGATACGGGGCCTTCAGACAAGATTTGGGAAGTCTGTGAAAAGGTTCCCGGTCTGTCGACGGTGATCCTGGAGTTGTCTTTCCCCGATCGCTTGCAATGGCTCGCAGAGATCTCGAAGCATCTCACAACGAGTGATTTTGTCCAGGAACGCAGCAAACTGCCGCAGGCGGATGATTGTCGATTCCTGGCGGTGCACCTGAAACCGAATCAGTTTGCCGAGATCAAATCCCAATTGGAGAGTCACCAATTGCCCGGGGTCGATGTGATGGTTCCCGGACACGACTACGAAGTTTGATTCAAACCTTCTCAGGAGGTACCCGTGGATCCCAATCGTCGCCACTTCATGCTCACCGCCGCTCTGGGAGCGGCTGCCGCCACGACTTCTTCTGTACAGGCGGGTCAGGACGCAGAAGGAACCGGTACCTTGCCGTGGGGCAAAACCCGTTTCGCCGTCAACATCGAGATGTGGGGATTGGGCGGGGGGCCTGCCCAGGATCGGATCCGTGCTGCCGCTAAGCTCGGATATCCCGCCGTCGAGTTTTGGCCGTGGCGTAACAAGGATCTGGAACAGATCCGTATCGCCTGTGAAGAGACCGGTATCGAGGTTGCCCAGTTCACCGCCTGGCCCTTTACCCCGGGAATGAATGATCCCAAAAATCATGATCGCATCGGCAAGGAGATCGCAGAATCCATCGCAGCGGCGAAGAAGATCGGTGCCCGCAAGATGACGGTCATCGCCGGTAACGATCAGCCTGGAATGACCCAAGAGCAGATGCATGAAAACGTCATCACGGGACTCAAAAAGTGGGCACCGATGGCGGAGGACGCGGGCGTGATGCTGATCCTCGAGCCGATGAACATTCGGGTCGACCACAAAGGGCACTGTCTCTACGGTAGCCCTGAAGCGGTGCGGATCTGCCGCGAGGTCGGCTCGCCGATGGTCAAGATCAACTGGGATCTGTATCACATGCAGATCACCGAAGGAGATCTGTGTCGCCGAATGCGTGAGGGCTGGGATCAGGTCGGCTATCTGCAGCTGGCGGACAACCCGGGGCGTCGCGAACCGGGAACCGGAGAGATTGATTATTCCCGCGTCTTCAAGGAAGCGTGGGATCTCGGCTACCGCGATTTCATTGGACTCGAATGCTCTCCCACCGATGGCAATGCCGAGCGTGCCACCGAACGGGTCAAGGCTGCCGACGCCGCCTGGTAGGCTTCAGGGTTTCTGGAACTCCTTGATAAAGGATTTCAGCGCCTCCAGTGCGGGACCTCTTCTGCGACTGTCGTTGTGGCGACCTCCGGGAATTTCCACAAGGGTCGTGTCGTCGTTCGCCATCGCTTTCAGCTGACGACTGTGAGAGATGGGAACGATACGATCTGCGTCGCCGTGAAGAATGAGGGTTGGTGCGACGACTTCCGGAAGACGCTTTTCATTGTCGAGCTTTTGACTAATCAGTGGTGAGAACCAACCCAGACCCATCTCTTCCGCCATCGCTTTCGCAGAGAGCAGCGGTGAATCGAGGATCAGGCCACGACGCGGTGATCTTGAAGAGTAGCTGTGATGAATGGCGGCCACGGTCCCCAGACTGCGGCCGTAAAGGATGATTGGGCCGTCGTGGCTGTCAATGGCGTGACTCACTGCTGCATGGGTATCCTTGAAGATCTTTTCTTCACTGGGAGGCCCTCCCGTGGATTTGCCATAACCCCGATAGTCGAAGAGAAGCACGGGCCAGCCCATCTCCTGGAAGTGCTTTGCCATGGCGAAGCGGTGAGAGATGTTTCCACCATTGCCATGGCAATAGACGATGGTGAAATTCGCATCGGGAACGGGAAACCAGGCAGCGGAGATGTGTTCGCCGATGGTCATTTCGGTCGCGGTATCGGGAAGTTCGGCGACCCACTCTGAAGTGGGAGCGAAGGTCATTCGCTGTTCAAAATTCCACAATAGCACCCTCAACAGGACGAGGAATCCAAGGAGGAGCAGCCACCGAAGGCGGGTGTCTTTCAGGAATTTGAACAAGCCGGCCTCCAGAGTGTCCACGTTTTGCCATTTTGGATGATCCCCCACAGGGAAACGGATCGGGGATCTGCTAGACTCGGGGCTTCATGAGATGGTCCTGTCACAGGACTTCAGCATACCTTCGAAAGCGGGATGTGATATGCCCAAACTTCTCTACAGCCTGGTGATCCTTGCACTCACCCTGTTGCCGATCAGTACGTGGGGACAGGGGGGACTTCTCGATGAACTCGAGGAAGAGGTTCCCTGCTCGGCACAATTGCTCGCGGAGGTTTCTGCTTTTCAGCCGGGAGCTCCCTTCGAGATTGGAGTCTGGGTCGAGCCGCTCCCCGGTTGGCATGGCTATTGGCACTCTCCAAGGGATGGGGGAGATCCCCCGGAGGTCTTTTGGGATCTGCCTGAGGGCTGGAAAATTTCACCGGCCCGGTTTCCTGCGCCGGTAAGGATGGTTGAGCCGGGGGACCTGATCGCGTACGGCTACAAAAAACCTTTCATGTTGCTGTACACGGCGACGCCACCTGCCGAACTGCAAGAGGGTCAGAGCACGATTCACCTCTCCGGAAGTGTGACCTGGCAGGTCTGCAAGACCACCTGTCTTTACGGTGAGAGCGACCTCAGTCTGAAGCTGGAAGCGGCCTCACAGCCGGTGATCAATCAGGAATCGAGCAAGCGGATTCGGGGCTGGGTCGCATCGATTCCGCTGAAGAAAACACCGAAAGGCTTCCTGGTGGAGCAGGAGTGGGTCCCGGCAAAGGAAAAGGGCTCCATCGCTGGCCAATGGGTGATTCGCTGGGCCAGAAAAGGGGGCGACCGCAGGCCCGCCATCCCGGTTCGGTGGCAAGTCTTTCCCCATTCACTGGTTGCGGGGATTCTGGACGAGGCCAAACCGGAGCGCTGGGTTCCGGACTCGAGCATCCACAAAGGCCTGGCGGTCGGAAATCAGGTCACAATTGTGGTGCGAGACGTCGGAGAGGGCTTCCATTCCGGGCTCTTGGGTGCCACGATGGTCCCCAATCCGGGGAAGGCGAAAGGTCCTGTCTCCGGCTTCCCGGCGTTCGAGTGCCGGGGGAAAGCGGCAGATCCGGAGAAACGGTAACGGACCGACCGGAGTATTGCCGCAGTTGGCCGAAACAAATGAGTAAGGAGGCTCCATGAAGCCGATTATGACACTGCTGGCCCTGATTCTGGTTCTTTCTCCGCCGCTGTTCTCGGCGGATGACCACAACCACGACGGTTGCGAGAACTGCACCTGTGGCCAGAAAAGCGAAGACATCAAATCCAGTGCTTCCGATGAACAGGGAAAGTTCAACTTCTCCCTCAAGGATCTCGATGGAAAGCTCCACGACTCCGCCAAGATGAAGGACAAGATCATCGTTCTTGAGTGGACCGAGAATGGCTGCCCCGCAGTCAAGCCGCTTTACAAGGCAAACAAGGTTCAGAAGGCCGCGGCAGCCCTCAAGGAAAAGGGTGTGCACTGGTTCTCTGTCTGCTCCACCCACTACAACACCGTGGCAGGGCTGAAGAAGTTCAAGGAAGCCAACAAGGTTGAGCACAAGATCCTTCAGGATTTCGATGGCAAGTTCGGCAAGAAGATCGGTGCCAAGCGAACCCCTCACGTGTTCGTGATCAAGAATGGCGAAATCCTTTACCAGGGTGCTTTCGACGATCGTCGCTCCGGTGAAAACTACGTCATGAAGGCCGTGGATGAGATTCTCGCAGGCAAAGAGGTCTCGACCCCGAGAACTCGGGCGTATGGCTGAAGCATCAAGTACAAGAAGTCGTAGTTGACGACTTCAAAACGGTCTGAATGATCACGCAGGAGCCCGGAAGGTGACCCTTCCGGGCTCCTGCTTTATTTGGGGTGAGATTCCGGGAACTGTTCCCTGATTTGATTCCGACCTGAAGTTCCGAGAGGGTACTCCATCACCATTGGCTAGGGTAAAACGCCAATTCCCTGTAAAATGATGATCTACCCCATTGTTCGAGGAGCCTCTGTGAACCCCAGGAATTTAGTGATCGTCGCCCTGATTCTGGTCGGCGTCATCTCTATCGCCTTCATCCTGTTGCCCTCCGGGTCCGATATGCCCGGAGTCGGGAGTGAATATGGCGACTCCTACGGTGGAGGTGATTTCTCCGGTGTAGGTGGCTCTTCCGGCAATGGAGAATCGGGTTCATCCGACAGCGGTTCCTCTGACACCGCAAACGGCCTTAGCGGCAGAGTCAGCGATGGATCCTACGGGGATTCGAGCTCTGGATCAGGCTTCGATCGAAACGGGGGGCAGGGAATTGGTGATCGTCCGGGACTGAACCGCGGTCAAAATAGTGGACGGAGTGGAAGCTCCTCGAGAGGGACTTCCTCAAGTCTTAATGGTGGTAATGGCCGAAATGGCTCCAACCAAAACAGCTCCTCGCGAAATGGCAACAATCGCGGAAGATCCTCCAGTTCTGATGAAAATCGATCAGGGGCCGATTCAGATGAGCGAGTTCGTGTTGGTGGAATGATTTGGGAAGAGTCTAAAAATTCTGCTCTCACGGAAGTCAATGGACAGTTGGAAGTGGGGATTGATAACCGGACTCTTTCAGTCGATGTCAGAAATGGGTCCTTCGCTTTTGAAACTCCTGCGAGTGCAATGATTCGCTTCTACAGTGCTGTTCTTGATGACAGACCAGCACGAGTGATTGCACCGTCGACTCCTGTTCGTGCCCAGTCTTCTGGAGCGGTCCGGGTCTTTGTTCGATACGATGCTCTTGCCACTCTCAATGTGCTTTCTGCAGAAACCGGTCAGCCCCTGACAGGCATCGAGGTTGTCAGGCTGCAGGACTTTCATCGCAGTACACTGGAGCACCCCGGTTGGGCCCTTCCTGCGGACTACCGTCTCGAAGAGAGTCAGTCCCCCGTATCTCTGGATGGACGGCTGGGGATGATTGGCTCTGCAGTGGTCCTCCACGTCAGGGCCGCGGGACATGAATGGAAGCGTTTGACTGTCGATCTGGTAGCCGGTGGTGAACGGGATGTATTGCTGTTTCCAGCAGCGGATCTGAATCTGGTTCTCGATGGTGCGATCTATCGGAATGACATTAAGTTACGCATTCGCCCCCCGGAGTCTTTCGGAATGCCCTACATGGAGATGCCCATCGAGGGAGTTTCCTCCCAAATGATCCAGGGATTGCTGAGCGGAACGTGGAACGCCTCTCTGGAATCGGGTCACTGGAATCTGAATCCCACCGTCTACGCCGAAACCCTCTTTGAAGTGCAGCTCAATGAGCAGAACGTACTTTCGATGACGGTTCCTGATGACGACGAAGATCGTTCGGAGCTGGCAGGGACTGTTTTCGTACCCAATGGCTGGTATCTCGATAATTTCAGTGTACGTATCCGGCCAACCGGTGCAGGAAGTGATCCCGTCAATGATACTTTGACCCTGCCCAGTGCAGAGATGGGAGTCGAGGAAATCGGTGGTGGACTTCTCTACACCTGGGGACCTGTCATGGTGAAGTATGGTTCCTACGGAATCCTCGTGTTGCCGGTGGGTGTCGGAGATCTCTTCGAGGTAGGTGAAGAAGGTGTCCTCAACGCTGATATCGAGCTGCCTCCCCCCGTCGATGTTCAGGTAACCACATTGATTGAAGGTACAGCTGGAGAGTTGGCAACACCGGGGTTGATTCGTTGGGCTCCGGTTCGTCCCCAGGGAGTGCCCGGGGCGGGGGCGGTGCCTATTCCCTCAATCGAGGACGGCCTCTTCGAGTTTCAGGCGCCGGTGGGTGACGTCATTATCTCAGTGTCAGATCAGGCATACGTACCGAGACACAAACAGGTCACCGTGACCTTCGACGGTGAAAACCAATTTGAAATCGAACTGACACCCGCTATGGGAATGTCACTGCTTCTCGACAACAACGGAACCTCGATTCCTTGGGACATCAGTTGGCACCCACTGGTTGAGCCACGTGAAAAGATTTTGACACGGGGAAGAACAGGCAGTGGCTATCGGATACTGGTCAAGGAACAGGGCGAGTACATCGTTGATCTTCCAGAGATGGATGGGTTCTTTCCTGTGGATCCCTTCCCGGTGATGTGTGTCCCCGGGGAAGTTCTGGAAGTGGTGATTCCCCTCGAGGCCGAGTAGCGACCTCAAGGGGAATCTGTTCCGCTCAAGCAAGAATTCAGGAGTGAGAACCGTCGCAGAAGGGTGCGCCGCCTGTATTCTTGCAGGCACACAGGGCGACCTTCTTTGTTTCAGTCACCTCAAAGACGACTGGCGCCATGTCGCTGCCCGAGTGGCTGCCATCACAAAAGGGATGCTTGGAAGAATGTCCACAGGAGCACCAGGCGTATTTGCCCGGTTCCAGTTCGATGACATCGGGTGCATTGTTGACTGATTTTTTTTCCATATCTAAACCCCTCTATTCGTTCAGGCTTCCGGCCAATGGTCGACAGAGATTAAAGTTCCTGCCAATAGCAGGATTTGGTGATGCCTTCAAAGGGTTTGCCATTGATCTCTGCGTATGGATTGACGAAAAAGTTCAACGGTCCACCTTTTTGAGCAGGGCTCAGGGTCAGGTCTCTGCCAGTACTCAAAGTGACCCGATTCGCCGTCTGCGATCCGAAGTACTTGTCTTTGTTGGCGACATCTTTATCCGCTTCGGAAATGTCGACCGGGACCCAGCCTTTGCCTGGAACGTGGAACTCGGCCCAGCAGTGGTAGCCACCGGTTTTGAAGCGCTCTGCTTGGGGAGTGTATTTGCCCCACATGCCGATCTGAAAGCGGGATTCGATACCTGCAGCCATGCACAGTGCACTGAAGTAGGTGTGGAAGTCGGTGCAGTTTCCTTCACCCACTTCACAGGCGTGGTAAATGTCTCCGCGGCCCCAGCCCTTACCTGCCTTGCTGTAGGCCATCTGGTTCAGGATGTGGTCGTAGAAGCGACGGGCTTTACCGAGGATTGTCGGGCTCAGTGCAGCAAGAGCATCCGCTTCTTTTTGGATTTGGGGAGTCACAAAGCAGAGCGTTGATGGCTGAAGGTCGATGGAATCTGCAGCAGGTTTTTCACCGTTATCTTTGCTGTAATCCATGAGGTCGACGTTATTGACGAATCGCTGAACAGTCGCCTTAAAGGTCAAATTTCCTGATGGTCTCTTCAGCTTGCCGGTGATGTGAACCATCTTGTTGCCGCGGCTGTCGAAGCGATCCTCTGAAGCAGAGTTCTCCAGCAGATCATCCATTTCGACACTATTTGCACTGATAATCTGGTGATCGTCGCCTCTGGGGACTGGAACCCAAATCTCGATTTCTTCACCGACGGGGCAATCGGACAGCTCGACGACGTATTCGATTTCAAAGTTGCGCGATTCTCTGTCTGTATTGATGGCTTTCCCCATCGTTCCGCAACCGGTAAGCACACAAAGTGACAGCATCAACATGAGCAAGTTTTTCATTCTTCTCCCAATCCAGCCCGAAGTCGGGCCATGAAAACTCTCCGAAGGTCTGCTTCGGAAATTCAGAAACATCTGCAGGGGGTGCAGACTCTGAATCGACAAAAATAGACGAATCAGGAGTTCAGGAACAGGGGGGGCGTCGTGAAAACCACCTCACGCTGACGAGATTGGAGAGGTGCCCGATTTGAGGTACGGCGAATCTTAATCGGAAGATGGAACAGGGGGTGGACCCGGGGGCATCGCCGACTCCATAAAAGCCTCCAGATCGAGAACCTTTTCCAGCAGTTGTTGTACGTTTTCACTGTCCCACCCAGGTCTGCCTCGAAGGTGTGAGCCGATGATCAGTGCGTCTTCAACTCTGGAAATGATTTCAGAGAAGATGCCACGGAAGATGGCGATGAAGGGGGCCAACAAAACCCGCTGAAGGGTCGACAGGTCCATGCTTTCGATTCCGGCCTGAAAGAGCAGGTCGATGCCGTTTTTCTGTGCTCTCTTTGTCGGCATGGCGACGCAGTAGGGTGGCATCTCATCAGGACGGGATTCCGGAGCCTTCAATAGGCCTGGAAGAATCGTCGGGATCGCCTGCTGGAATTTTTCTCCCATTTCCGAATCTTTTTGAACTCCCTGTGAGGCGGAGAAATCAAAAGCCCGGTTCTCCATATCCCATTGCTCTGCTGAGTTTTTGAAGGCGGTGTCGTGAAGCTCTTGTCGATCCGGGTGTTCCATATCGATGGCGATATAGACCATCGGGGTCGGTTCCTCCCCCGTCAGCTCGACCAACAGGGATTCTGCCTGATCGACCCGGGTAGCGATGTCCCGGGCAGCGTTCTCGGTTCGTGCGTAAACGAGGACCCCTTCAGAATCATAGAGTTGGAACTTCTCCCACACATGGGGGAGGCTTGTAGCAGACTCGGTTGAAGTCCCGGAATCACTGACCAGATCCACGGATCGGCAGCCTGAGGACCCCAGGAGTACCGTCAAAAAAAGGAGAGCGGTCAAAAAGCGGTTTGGGAAAGGGTCCATCGTTCCTCCAGGCTGACGGGCGAAGTCATTTTCCTGCAGGAGAAAGACGGGTCAACCTCGGGCTGATTCAGTGAAAATCGAGAATTTTCTCGAGTCTGTCGGAGACGGAGGTGGTCTGGAAGATGTCGTATTTGTCTTGAGGAGAGATCTTGGAGATCATGATCAACAGATCGACCAGTTGAACCGGCGAAGTGCCCTCAGGAAGTTCGATCTGTCCTTCTATCTCCTTCAATACCGACTGCAGGTTTTCCAGATCATTGTCCGGAATCATCAGATCCGTCTCTTCGATGGGCTGGTGGTGAGCTTCCGGATAGGACTTGCCGCGATCGACCGGCTCGATGTGAACTCTTCTCTCTCCCAGCACCACGATCAGAAAACGCCCATCTTCCAAAGCCTGATAGCGCTGGATTCTGCCGAGGCCGGCGACTGGCTGCACCGGAGCCACGTCCCCCAGTTGCTTCCGGTCCTCACCCAGAACTGTGCCGAGGATCAACTCTCCACTGCTGTCGAGGAGGTCACGGGTCATCTCCCGGTAGCGGGGTTCGAACACGTGCAGGGGAATCACCTGACCCGGGAAAAGGATCAGGTCGGAGAGGGGGAACAAGGGGCACGTCCCCGGGTTGTTGCTCGTGGGGAATCCGAACGATTCTTCAGATTCGTCGAAGGAAAATTCCAAAGTTCACCTTTCACAACCCAAAGATAACAGTGCAAGATCCAGATATCGCTCCGCTGTCGACATCATTTGGCAATATATGATCAGTTTCCGGAGAAATCATGAAACGCTTGGAAAAGGCACAGAAGATCGCCGGGATCTTGGGAGAACTGTATCCCAATCCACCGGTTCCACTCGATCACTCGAATCCTTTCACCTTGCTGGTTGCAGTCTTGCTCTCGGCCCAGACCACGGATGCTCGAGTCAATCTGGTGACCCCTGCCCTCTTCAAGGGTTCGGACACAGCAAAAAAGATGTGTCGCTTGTCAGAGAAGCAGATTCTGGAATACATTCGAACCTGCGGATTGGCCCCCAGAAAAGCCAAGGCTATCTATCAACTGTGCCGCATTCTTGTGAACGAGCACGGTGGGGAAGTCCCTGCCGATTTTGAGAGTTTGGAAGCGCTTCCTGGGGTGGGTCACAAGACTGCCAGTGTCGTGATGGCTCAGGCGTTTGGTGTACCGGCATTTCCTGTTGATACTCACATTCATCGCCTGGCGACCCGTTGGGGTTTGACCAATGGCAAATCCGTAGAGAAGACAGAGGAAGACCTCAAGAAAGTTTTTCCTGAGGAGAAATGGAATGATCTGCACCTGCAGATCATTTTCTTTGGACGGGAATTCTGCCCCGCCCTTCGTCACGATTTGGCGACCTGCCAGATTTGTTCATGGGCGGCAACTGCCAAACGCATCCGTGAGGAAGCCCGCAAGAACGGGAAATGAATTAAAAAAAGGGGCCGACTCTGACAGAGAGTCGGCCCCTTTTCATTTCTGATCAAATCAGGCTTAGCAACCGTTGTAGCTGCTGCAGTCCTGAGGATCACCGATCTCACCACAGCTGGGGAACGGTGCCGGCGGAGCGGAGCCACCCTGGAAGATGTAGGAGATCGTCCAAATGGAATCAGCAACGTCGAAAATTCCGTCGCCGTTGGAGTCTTTCGCATCGTTGCAGGTACCCACGGGGCCGCTATTGAAGATTTCCTGAAGACCCCAGACCACGTCAGCCACATTGACGATTCCATCACCATTGATATCCGCACGGATGTAATCAAGGTTGGTTTGAGGATTCAGCGTCAGTGTGCTGTCGGTGGTGGTAACTGCGATGCTGGAGTCATTGGAGGTCACGACATTGAAGATCTGTGGAGTGCCGATCGGCAGCCACTGCAGAGGAACCGTCAACCCGGTGTCGTCGCCCAAGAGGGCTCCGCTCACGGTCTGTCCGCTGATCTCCACCACTTCCGTGGCGGTGGGGAACTGCAGGTAGACAGGAACCTGGAAGGAGTAAACCACACCGGTGGTCCAACCATTGGGCAGAATCTGCGATTGCGCGAAGGCCGGCTGAATGGCATTCACCGCAGTGGCGATGTCTGCGCTCAAAGGTGTGATGTAGTTGGTATCGGTGGTGATACTCATGGAGAAACCCTGAGTGTTGGTCGGGTATGTTGCGTTTGAAGAATCTTCCTCGATGCTCAGCGCTGCTGTGAAGTTGCCCTCACCGGTAGCCGGATCGTAATTGACGTTGCGATCTTCAGCGTAGTAGTTGAAGACGATGGGCGGAACGTCGAGAACCTCGACGGTTCCGTCAAGGGAAGACATCGGCAAGGAAGCACCATTGACCACCGCCACGCTGCTGACGGGTGGGGCACCCAGACTGCTGCAAAGACCAACAGTACCGACTTCTCCCACAGCTCCATTGACGCGGTAATAGGCGGTACCGAAGTCGTAGGTTCCGGCATCGATCACGTCACAGGAGGTGAAGCAGATGACGCAACCGACAGTCCAGCCACCGGTTTCAGTGTTCTGCTGGAAAAAGTCAGGGGCACTGCCCTGTTTGAGTGTTTCAACGGTTGAAGACCAATCGACGACTTCGTCAAAGTCTCCAGAGGTTCCGACTGGCTCCAGTGCGAGGACGCTCATGCTGTGACAAACGCCAAAGGAAAAGCCCTGAACCCCGGAAGGGTCAGAGTGGGAGAAACTGAAATCAACAGCGGCCTGTCCCCCCTGGACGACAGAACTGCTACTGAAGGTCATGGTAAAACCACCACCGGCCATGACCGCTGCAGGTGCAACGAGAAGGGCCAACATGATCAATGCAGCACGAAACTTCATGGGTCTCACTCCTAGAATTTTGATACCCGGATTTGAAACCCGGGCCACACCACCACTCAAACCAAGGTTGCAACTTTTCCCGGCAAACCTTGCATAATATTCTCTGACTCAAATACTATTACCTCTGCAGGCTCAATGAAAGTTTCTGTTCAGAAGGGTCACGAGAGTCCCATACATAATTTGAGCAAATGTCACGTTTTGTCATTTCCGACAGGAATACAAAGTTAGTCTTTATCTAGGATGTAATGAATGACAACTCCCAATGAAGCCGATGAGAACTCTTCAGAAAAGAAGACTCTCAATTTTATCGAAAAACTGATTCAGTCTGATCTTGAAACAGGGCGGGATCCTGCACGCCTTCAGTTTCGATTTCCTCCGGAGCCGAACGGGTTTCTGCACATTGGTCACGCCAAGGCGATCTGTCTCAACTTTGGTCTCGTCAGCGACCATGGCGGCCGTTGCAACTTGCGATTCGATGACACCAACCCTGCCAAGGAAGAACAGAAATTTGTCGACGCCATTCAGGATGACATTCGTTGGCTTGGTTTCGATTGGGATGGCCTTCATTACGCCAGTGACTATTTCGGTCAACTTCATGAATGGGCGGTTCAGCTGATTCGCCAGGGCGATGCCTACGTTTGTGATCTCAATGCGGAAGAGGTCAGGGAGTACCGGGGGACCCTCAATGAACCCGGAAAGGACAGCCCTTTCCGCAATAGGTCGGCAGAAGAAAACCTGGAGCTCTTCGAAGGCATGAAATCCGGCAAGTTTGCCGAGGGGGAGCGAACCCTCCGGGCCCGAATCGATATGGAGTCTCCGCATATCGTCATGCGTGATCCGGTGATGTACCGCATCCAGAAGGTTACCCACCACCGAACCGGTGACGATTGGTGCATCTACCCGACCTACGATTGGGCACACGGTCAAAGTGATGCCATCGAGGGGGTCACCCATTCCCTCTGTTCACTCGAGTTTCGCAATCACCGTCCTCTCTACGACTGGTATCTGCAGAAGTTGGGCCTCGAAGAGGTTCCATCGCAGACCGAGTTTGCCCGTCTGAATCTTGAGTACACGGTGATGAGCAAAAGACTCCTGCGCCAGTTGGTCGAAGAGGGCCATGTCGAGGGCTGGGACGATCCAAGGATGCCAACGATCGCCGGGCTTCGCAGGCGTGGTGTGACACCTGAAGCGATTCGCGAGTTCATGAAGAAGATCGGTGTCGCCAAGTTCAATTCAACCATCGAGTTGACGGTGTTTGAAAACAGCATCCGTGAACACCTGAACAAGGTTGCCCCCAGAAGGATGGCGGTCTTCGATCCCATCAAGTTGGTCATCGAAAACTTCCCCGAAGACCTCCAGGAACTCATCGAAGTGGAGAATAACCCGGAAGATGAATCGGCAGGGACGCGGCAGATTCCCTTTGAGCGTGAAGTCTGGGTTGAAAAAGATGACTTCCGCATGGAGCCACCACGAAAGTGGAGACGATTGGCGCCGGGAGCCGAAGTTCGTTTGCGCTACGGTTACTGTGTCACGGTGAAAGAAGTCATCACCGATCCGGAGACTGGTGAAGTCTCCGAGTTGCGCTGCGACTACGATCCGGAAACTTCCGGAGGTCGTCAGCCGGAGGGCCGCAAGGTTCGGGGCATCATTCACTGGGCACCGGCTTCCTGTGCCGTGAAAATTCCCGTGACCCTGTACTCACCTCTTTTCACTTCCGAAACTCCGGATCAGCCGCCGGAGGGTCAAACCTTCCTCGATCTGATCGATCCCAATTCCAGAGAAGAGGTGGTCGCCCTGGGTGAGCCTTCCCTGCAGGAGGCTTCCGCAGGAGACCGGTTCCAGTTTGAGCGGGTGGGCTATTTCCATGCGGATCCGGTCCGCAGTGGCGAAGGAGCCCCCCATTTCAATCGGATTGCCGCTCTGCGTGATTCATGGGCCAAGCAGGAAAAGAAGGCCAACTCCTGAGATCGGCCTCCCCCGGAGGCTTGACCTTGCACGGGTCCCCTGAGACCCTGAGTTATTGCATTTCCGTGTATGGGCAGAAATTCAGCATTTTCTCCATCCGGGATGACCCAACCGAAAGGACTCCTCATGAGGACATTGTTCTGGACCCTGGCGATCAGCCTGAGTCTGACAACCGCCACGGTGGCTTCAGATCTGGAGAAGCAGAATCTCGAAGGTCAGCAGAAGATCATCGAGATCGGCAAAAATGACAATCGGGTCGTGGATACCCTCGACTACCTCGTCAATGGTATCGGCCCCCGACTGACGGGCAGCTATCAGGATCACATCGCCTGCAACTGGGCCAAGGATCTCTTCGAAGAGTTTGGCCTCGAGAATGTCGTCATGGAGGAAGCCGGGGAATTCCCGGTGGGATTCCAGCGCGGCCCCTGGCGTGGACAGATGATTGCCCCTGAGATGATGGATCTCGAGTTCGGCACTCCGGCGTGGTCCGCCGGAACCCGCGGTGTTGAAGAGGGCAGGGCGATGACCTTCCCCGGTGGCGACACCGAATTCAATGCGGCTGATTACAAAGACGCGTGGATCTTCATGCCTTCCCAGAGGGGGCGCAGAAACCGCGAAGACCGCCAGCGTGAGCGTGAGTTCCGTGAGCAGTTGCAGGAAGTGGGCATCGGTGGCTGGGTTTACCCCTCCCGCGGTGAGACCATCACCATTCTTGGAAGCAGTCGTGTTTCCTGGGACAACCTGCCGACGACCCCCCGTGTGACCCTTCGCCGTGATCAGTACGACGCCATCGTCGAGCGGATCGAGAAGGGGGAAGAGGTGACCCTGCGGATGGATATTCGCAATCACTTCCAGCCTGGCCCCGTGAAGTTCTACAACGTCATCGGCGACATCGTTGGAACCGAGTTTCCGGATGAGTACGTCATCATCGGGGGTCACATCGATTCATGGGACGGTGCTACAGGAACCACCGACAACGGCATGGGAACGGCGACCACCATCGAGGCTGCCCGCATTCTTGCCGCTTCCGGTATCAAGCCGCGCAGAACGATTCGCTTCATGCTGTGGAGCGGAGAGGAGCAGGGCTTGCTGGGTTCCAAGGCATGGGTGGCCAACAATCCCGATGCCATGGACAAGATCTCTGCCGTCTTTGTTTACGACGGGGGACCCAACGCCATCGCCGGAACCTGGGCCACAGCGGCAATGAAAGAGGACATGCAAAAAGTCTTCGCCCCGATGATGGATCTCAATCCGGACCTGCCCTTCGAGCTCAAGGATGTCGATTCGATTCCCCGTGGAATCGGATCGGACCATGAGTCCTTCATCGCCAAGGGTGTTCCCGGATTCTTCTGGGATCAGGAAGGCCGTGCCGATACCTGGTACGGAATCCACACCCAGAAAGACACCTTTGATCGGGTGATCCCGGAGTACCTGGAGCATTCGACCACCGTCATTGCACTGACCGCCTTTGGTCTTGCCAACCTCGACACTCTGCTTTCGCGTGAGGGACTGTTCGGTGCCTCCAATGATGATGAGGGCGAAGACAATGATGATGAGGGCGAAGAGCAGCCGCGTCGCCGCAGAATGCTCGGCGTCTTCCTCGATGAAAACGTCATCGAAGAGGTCCTCCCAGATACTCCCGCGTCCAGAGCAGGCTTCAAGGCCGGAGACAAGGTCATCGAAGTCGGTGGTGCAGAGGTGACAGACCGCATGAGCCTGGTGCGCGCCATCCGTGCAGAAGGTGAACAGAAGAAGGTCATCATCATGCGCGATGGCAAAAAGATGGAGCTGATGGTGGATTGGCAGCCACGGGGTCGCAATCAGGCCCGTCAGGGTGGTGCAACGCCTGAGCCTCCTGCTGCAGAGGAAAAGAAGCCGGAGCCGGCGAAGCCGCTGGAACTCAGGTAAGAAAATCTGAACTTTCAGAGACACCGGCCGGGGGGTTCACCAACTCCCCGGTCGGTGCTTTTTTGTTACCATGGGGATCGGTATTCAAGGGTTGAGACGATGGAGCGTTCATGAAATCCACCGGACTTGCAGTTCTTCTGCTTGGTTTGAGCCTGTGCCTGCCGTCTGCGGGCCGGGCCATGGATCACGTTCCAGGTCCGCTCAATGTGGAAGTCACCGTTGGTGAAAGTGAAACCGAAGTCTATCTGCTGATCGATGAACTGCTCTTCCGTCACTGGTTCCAGCTGGAGCCGACCGAGATCCCTGATCTGGATCCGGATTCGGTGGGGGACTGGGGAGAGTTCGGTCAACGCATCGTTACCTGGCTGGAGCGGGAAGCTCCCCTGCAGGTGGATGGTGTTCAGGTGATCCCGGTCATCGATGATCTTGAATGGCAGGAGGGATTCGATCTCAACGACTTCCTCAACTACGTCGGGATCACTCTCAAATATCCGACCAAGTCATTGCCCCAGGAGCTCGAATTCCTCTGGAGTCGTTACGATACGGAAGATGGATTTCCCCTCGAATCGGTCTACATGATTCTGACCGGTGCGGATGACTTTCAGATTCTTCGGTTCAGGGAAGATGACCCTTTTCAGATCTGGAATCCACCCGAGGCTCGGCCCGTCATCGATCCCGAATCTGTGGCTCCGGGCCTGACCCCTCCCCTGAACCTGAAGCTGGGCTGGTTGCTGGTGATTCTGGCTCTGGCACGATTGGGTTTGGGCACGTTTGATTCATGGGGTGCCCGGGTTCCGTGGCTGGTTCTTCTGCTGGTTGGGATCGTGGCCCCCCTCGATGTCTCCGTGTCTCATCCGCTGAAACCGGCGATTCAACTGCCGAAAGCGGAGGATTCGGTCGCTCTCTTCGAAACCCTGCATCGGAACATCTACCGGGCCTTTGACTATGAGGACGAGGGGCAGATTTATGACATTCTGGCCCGAAGCGTGAATGAAGAGATCCTCCCTGATCTCTATGATGATGTTCATGAGAGCCTGATGATGAAGATTGAGGAGCAGGCGATCTCGAAGGTGGAGACGGTGCGGAACATCGAATCAAAAGTGGATCTGCCCGAGAACCCAGATCGGCCTGCCTATGATGTCTTCGCCACCTGGGAAGTGATCGGTACGGTGAAGCATTACGGCCACGGGCATTGGCGCAAGAATGTCTCCCGTGCCCGGTACACCGTGGAGTGGATCGAAGGTCTCGGTTGGCGACTTGCCCACTGTGAACTGATCGATCAAAGACGCATCGATGATGGTCAGGAGTCTGTCAAATGAACCAGGGGTTTTCTGTGGAGGTTCGAGACTTCCTGCACCGACATCCCGGTCAGGAGCAGCCGGTCTCCGTCGAGAAGTTGGCCATCGGTGCCGGTGAGAAAGCGGCCATCATCGGCCCATCCGGCTGCGGCAAGACGACCCTTCTCTCTGCCATCTCAGGGATTCTGGTTCCGACCTCCGGGTCGGTCATCGTCGGCGATACTGAAGTTTCAAAACTGGGTGAAAAGGAACGAAGAGCCTTTCGCTGTGACCGGATCGGCCTGGTCTTTCAGGAATTTGAACTGCTGGAGCACCTCGACATCCGTGAGAACGCTTTTCTTCCCCGCTGGCTCGCGGGGCGGGAAGCGAGCAAAGAAGATCAGGAACGGTTACGGGAACGAGCTGAACGCTGTGGCATCGCTGATCTCCTGCACAGAAAGCCCCATGCCCTTTCACAGGGTGAACGTCAGAGAGCAGCGGTTTGCCGTGCGCTGGTCACCTCTCCTCCCCTGATACTTGCGGATGAACCGACAGGAAGTCTCGATCAGGGATCGGGTGAAGCGGTTCTCGATCTGCTCTTCGAGGAAGCTCAACTCACGGGGTCGACGGTAATCGTCGTGACCCATGATCGTTCCCTTCTCGATCGATTCGATAAAGTTCATGAACTCAGCGGACGGGAGGTCGCATGACCGGCCCCCTGTTGAAACTGGCGTGGAAGTCGCTGATGCATCACAAGGTGCGCAGTTTTGTTCTCGTTCTGTGCATTGGCCTTTTGGGAGTCCTGCCGTTGGCGGTCGAGGGCTTCCTGCAGCTGTATCGCACCCAGCTGGAATCGCGGGCAGTGGCCACCCCATTGGTGGTCGGGGCTCCGGGAAGTCGATCAGACCTGCTGATTCAGTCACTCTATTTCCGCGGGTCGGTCGAGGGATCGATTCCGATGCGCATCGCACGGCAGGTCGCAGAAGCGGGGCGTGTGACTCCGATTCCTTTGCACATCGAAGGAACCGTTCGAGGTTACCCCCTGGTGGGGACCTCCCCCGACTATCAGAAGTTCAGAAATCTGCGCATGGCAACCGGTGGCCCATGGCCCCAGCGACTCTCTGAAGCGGTGATCGGCAGCGAGTTCGCACGCCGGGAAGGACTGACCGCCGGCGATACGGTGCCGACCGATGCCGAAGAACTCTATGACCTGGGCGGGGGCTATCCCCTGGTTCTAAAGATTCGTGGGGTTCTCGAACCGACGGGAACTCCTGACGACGAAGCAGTCTTCGTCAGCCTTCAGACTTCATGGGTGGTCGACGGTGAAGGGCACGGGCACATCGCTATCAACCCGGATGTCGATTTTTCACTGATCCTCGAAAACAAAAGTGACAACGTGACGATGAATGCGGCCATCGTCGAGGCGGTCGAAGTCACTCCGGAGAATGAAAACAGTTTCCATTTTCATGGGGATCCCGATGACTTGCCCATCTCCTCATTGTTGATTGATGCGGCAACCACCAAGGACCAGACCCTGGCCCGTTCCAACCTGCGGCGCGATGAAGAATTGCTGGTGCTCGACAGCATGAATGAACTGAATGAGCTGCTCGGCATCGTTCTTCAGGCGAAAGCGATTCTCGATGCCAACTCACTGCTGGTCCTGCTGGCAGCCCTGTTGATGCTCGGCTTGATTGTCACCCTGGATATCAAGGTTCGTGAAAGAGAAGTCCGAACCCTCGAGCGGATCGGTGCACCCAGAGGATTCGTGGCACGCCTGCTCTTCACCGAGGTCGCCATCGTGGTCGGTTCCGGTGCGATCCTTGCCTTTGTCACGGCTCGGGCCCTGATCGCCGGCTTCGCCGGTGGATGGCTCTCTTTCTGATGAGGTGGGGTGTTGGGATGGGGCTCTTCGGTGATCGTTGTCTCCTGCTGATTCTGTGGCTGCTGGCTCTCTGCGGCTGCCAGTCTCAAAAACCGGAAACCGTCTCCGTCACCATTGAGGATTCACAAACTCCAAAGGTCGTGGCGACACTTTCACCCCATGCATGGCTGGCGAGCATGATCGGTGGCGAGGCGGTGGAAGTGATTCCGTTACTGCCGGCCGGGAAAGATCCCGGAACCTGGACCCCTGGAGACGGCGAGCTGCAGAAGCTGGCAACCGCCGACCTCATCATCGTCAACGGTTCGATGCTGGAGAAATGGGTTCAGAGAGTTTCATTGCCCTTCTCGACCCTCGACCTTTCCCGCGCGGTCAGTGATCATTGGCGCGAATATCCAGGGGTCATTACTCACAGCCATGGTCCCGAGGGAGAACGTTCCTGGGAGGGCACCGATGGCCACTTCTGGGTCGACCCGGCCCTGTTGCTTCTGCAGGGGGAAGCGATCCTCCAGCGTCTGATCCGAGTGTCGCCCGCTTCTGAGGCGCAGTTTCAGGAGCGCTGGAAATTGGTGAGCGAGACGCTTCGCAACTGGGACCAGCGACTTGCAGCCATCCGTTTACCGGATGGACACTCCATCGTGGCCACCGAGCCGGCATGGGGTTATCTCGCCTCTCGATTGCAGGCTCCCCTGACCACCATCTCTCCGATGATCGACCAGGAGACGGCGAGTCTCTCCGAACAGCGCCCGGGTTGTCTCCTGTGGCGAAGTGAACCGGAGGCGGTGTCTTCGCAATCGGCATCTCATCTGGGATTTGTGAATGTGGTCTGGAACCCTGCGGAAAATCTGGGGGATCGCTGGGCGGAATACCCGCGACTTCAGGAAGCGGGACTCAAGGCCCTCGAAGAAGCTGCTTCAAAGCGTCCTTGACCGTCCCCTGAGACGGGGAGACGATGAAGCGATACGTTTCATCTCACAGGAGGCTTTCCATGTTGTCCCGCATTCTTCCGTTTCTCCTTTGTCTGATCTTTTCTTCCTTCCACACCTCTGAAGCGGCTATCGATGTGCCGGCGGTGATCGGCAATCACGCTGTCCTGCAGATGGACAAGGAAGTTCCGATCTGGGGAAGTGCCGATCCCGGAACCGAGATTACGGTGACCTTTGCAGGACAGATCCTGACGACGTCGGCGGATGAGACCGGAGCCTGGCGTGTAAACCTGGCACCGATGGAAGCCAGTGCCGAAGGTCGCAAAATGGTGATCAGTGGCGGAGACGATCGCCGGGTATTCAAGGACATTCTGGTAGGTGTGGTTTGGCTGTGTGGGGGACAGTCGAATATGGAGTGGTCGGTTCGCCAGTCGATGAATGCCAAGGAAGAGATCGCTGCCGGCGACCTGCCCTGGCTTCGCTGTATCAAGGCTCCCCACCTGCTCTCCCGCAAGCCGGAGAAAGACATCGATGCCCGCTGGCGCGTTTCGACTCCGCAGACCGCCGGCAGTTTTACTGCAGTAGGAACCTACATGGCCCGTCGCCTTCATGAGGAGCTGGGAGTTCCTGTGGGCCTTCTCGATGTGAATTGGGGCGGAACCCGTGCCGAGCCATGGACCGAAATGGGGGCTCTCAAGAGACATCCCCGTTTCCGTCAGCGCATTCTCGATCTTGAAGCAGAGATCAAGCGCTGGGGGAATCGTTCCAGGGAAGAGATTGCTTCCCTTTTTGAAGAGCAGAAGCGTCAGTTTGAGAGCCGTGCCGCTACTTGGTGGGAAAAGAAAATGGCGGATGACGAAGGGCGCAAGGGGAATTGGGCTTCTGCAGAACTGGATGACAGTGAATGGGAGTCGATGCCGGTGCCCGGCCTTTGGGATGGAAAGAACAGCGACTGGGATGGCATCCTCTGGTACCGCAAAGAGGTCGAGATTCCTGCCGAGTGGCAGGGGAAAGATCTGCTCCTCGAGCCCGGGGCCATCGACGACGCCGACATCACCTATTGGCAGGGTCAGGAAGTGGGTCGAACCACGAATCAGTATTCCCTGCGTCGCAGTTACACCATTCCCGGTGACAAGGTGAAGGGTGGATCTGCAGTGATCGCGATCGCGGCTCTCGATACGGGAGGAGCGGGAGGCATCACCGGGGCGGCGGATCGCGCCCTCATCAGACTGAAAGATGGCTCCAGTGATTCGACCATCTCCATCGCCGGTGACTGGAAGATTCGTCGGGGAGCGGCCTTCAGTGGAGATCGTGGGCCCAATGCACCGGCTCCCCCGGATGCACCTGGCATGACGACGACCGATCCGGCCGTCATGTTTAATGCGATGCTGTCTCCCTTCATTCCCTACGCGATTCAGGGCGCTATCTGGTATCAGGGAGAATCGAATTCCGGTGAGCCGGAAGAGTACCGCGAGCTGCTGCCGTTGATGATCGGCTCATGGCGCAATGCCTGGGGTGACAACTTTCCCTTTGGCATCGTCCAGCTGGCCGCCTTCAAGGCAGTCAGTGACAATCCGGTACAGGGCGGTTGGGCCACTCTTCGGGATGCCCAGGATTTTACCCATCGGGTTGTGAGAAACACCGGTCTGGCCGTGCTCACCGACATCGGTGACGCCCGTGACATTCACCCGGCCAACAAACAGGACGTCGGTCGCAGGCTGGCAGACTGGGCTCTGAACCGCTGCCATGGCCGCAGTGATCTGCCTGAATCGGGTCCCTTTTATCTGCGATCCAAAGTGGACGGCAATGCCATGGTTCTGGAGTTCACCCACTGTGGTGATGGGCTCGTCGGCCGTCGCGGAAAGCCCATCGATGGCTTTGCGATTCAGGGGCAGGACGGACGCTGGCACTGGGGTTTGGCAGAAGTCAGTGGGCCGACGGAGATCCGTGTGACCCACCCGCAGGTGCAAATGCCGAAAGCGGTTCGCTATGCCTGGCAGGACAACCCGGTACGCGCCAACGTCGTCTCCAGCTTCGGACTGCCGATGGCGCCCTTCAAAACCGATTGAGTTTTGAGAGCAACGTCAGTGTCAGGATTTGAGCCCCTTCAGCACACCCTGGCTGTCACCGAATCGTGAGATCTGTTGTCCCTCTGCCTGAGCGAGGGAGAGGAACAGATTGCACATGGGGGTGCGATTCGGGGTGTGGAGGATACGGCCAGTGTCGATCAGGCCGTTGCCCTGGCCGGCGATAATCACCGGCAGGTCGTCGTGGTTGTGGCGGTTGCCATCGGAGATGGCGGAGCCAAAGACCAGGGTGGTGGAGTCGAGGAGGGAGTGTTCTCCCTCGCGGATCTGCTTCATGCGTTCGACCACGCGAACGAACTCACTCACCTGCCAATGATTGATCTTCTTGACCCGTTGAATCTGTTCCTCGTTGCCCTTGTGATGGGTGAGGATGTGATGTCCTTCGCGGATGTCCAGATGGGGGTGGGCCCGGTTGGAACCCTCGTTGGACCACATGAAGGTGATGACGCGGGTCAGATCGAGACGGAACGCCAACAGCATCAACTCGTTCATCAGGCGCAGGTGCTCCTGATAGTTGGCGGGACTCAGATCTTCAAACTGGGCGAGGCCCTGTTCCTGCTTCTCGAGGGCGTCCAATTCTTCAAGACGGTCTATGCGACGCTCCAGATCGCGGATGCCGGAGAGGAACTCATCGAAGCGTCCCCGATCCGCCTGTCCCAGTTTCTTTTGCATCCGAGCTGCGTCCTCACGGACAAAATCGAGGATGCTTGAACGTCGCTGGATACGGATCTGGCGGGCGGCGGCAGTTTCTCCCGCAGGTCCCTTGAGGAAGAGGCGCTCAAAAACGCGGCGCGGCTGGATCTCGTGGGGGATGGGTCGGTCCGGTTGGGCCCAGGCAATATTCGAAGAGTAGGCACAGGAGTAACCGGAATCACAGTTCCCGGATTGGCGCCCCCCTTCGGTGCCCAGCTGCAGCGATGGAATCAGTGTTTCTCCGGCACTGCTGCGAGCCAAAACCTGATCGATGGAAATACCGGAGCGAATGTCTGCACCGGCGGTCTTGTAGGGGTGGGCTCCGGTGAGGAAGCAGGCGGACGATCGGGCATGATCACCGGGGCCATCTCCCAGAGCCTGGGCATTGCGATGGGTCAGGCCACGGACGAAGAGGACATCTTCAAAGACCTTCTCCAGCGGCTTCAGGCTTGAGGAGAAGTGGCGTTGGCCATCCTTTTCATGAATGTGCCAATCGGGCATGTGGACACCGTTGGGGATAAAGAGAAAGGCTGTTCTGCGGGGAGAGGCGGAGGGCGCTGCGGCGACCGCCTGTGACATCCAATTCCCGGGCACCAGGGATTCGAGCCAGGGCAGGGCCAGGGCGGTTCCCATCCCGCGCAGGAAAGTTCTGCGGCCCATCGGCTGAGAGTGTGGACTCATGACATCCCATTCCAGCGAACAGACTTCGCTTCATTTCCGATGAAAACGCCTGTGGGCGAAAAAGGCAAAGGGGAAATTGTCACTGTGGGATCTCTCTTTTGCGGAAAGCCTCGGTGAGAACGATCGCCTCGATCAGGTCCTGAAGAGTGGAATCTGCTTTCAGACCACGGGTCAGGCGACTGACGGTGGGAATGTCTGCAGATTCAAGGGCCCGCCCCAATCCATAGGTCATCAGATGGCTGACCAGTGAACGGCGGAATCCCTGTTCTTTTTCCACCAGTTCTCTCAAGGCAGCGGGACCGTCTATTTCGGTGCCGTCGGGCAGTTCACCCTTCGTATCGATGACTCCCTGTCGGTAACGGCCGACCGCATCGAAGCGCTCCATGGCGAAGCCGATGGCATCCATGCGTCGGTGACAGGTGGCACAGGCTGGATCGCGCCGATGAACTTCCAGCTGTTCCCGCAGGCTCAGATCGGAACCTGATTCTCCTGGTGCGGGCAGATTGCCGGCACCGGGGGGTGCCGGGGGTGGCGCATCATCGAGGAGGACTTCCAGAACCCACTTGCCCCTCAGCACCGGTGACGTTCTTTGACGGGTACTGCTCGCCAGCAACACGCTGCCATGGGAGATCAGTCCTCCCCCTCGCGGCGTGTTGATCTGAACCTTCTGATGGGCGTTGCCCCGCTGACCCGGGAGCCCGTAATGACGCGCAAGCCTGCCGTTGAGGAACGAGTAATCAGCGGTGAGCAGTTCTCGAACCGGACGGTTTTCACGCAGGATGTGATCAAAGAAGAGAACCGTTTCCTTCTGCATGTCATCGAGGAGAACGTTGCGGAATCCGGGGAAGATTTTGCGATCGGGGGCACGTTCCTTGAGATCGCGGATTCGCAGCCATTGGGTGGCGAAATCTTCGGCGAGTACTCTGGAACGGGGATCCCTGAGCATGCGTCGGGTGACCTCCATCAGTTGTGCCGGTTCGGTCAGCTTGCCCTTCTTCGCCAGTGTCAGCAAAGCTTCATCGGGGCAGGTTCCCCAGAGGAAGTAAGAGAGACGTGTGGCGAGTTCGAAATCGTTGAGCTTTCGAACCTCCCCCGGTTTCAGTCGGGCGGGATCCGGCTCGGTGCGGAGGATGAATCGGGGCGAAACGATGGCGGCGATGAGGGCACTGCGCAGCAGTTCCTCGGCAGGACTGTTCTCCTTGCTGGCACGGACGGCCAGGTCGACCATATCCTGAATCTGCCGTGCGCTGACCTTTTGACGCCAGAACCGGGGGAGCCAGCGACTCATGCCCCGCTTCAGTTTCTGCTTCGGGCTGCCTCCTCCACGGAGGGCGAACTTCTGGAAGGGGGTCGGGCTCAATCCTTCGAGGGGGCCTTCGATGGTCAACTGTACGATGGCTCCGTTGCGATCACGCTGCGAAGGGTCCGGCTCTTCCGGTCGGTAGTAATCGTTGACGAAGGTCAGTCGAACACTCTGCAGCCCTTGCGGGACACGCAGTTCTACAATTCGCTCTCCGGGTTCGGCACGGGTTTCCGGGAAGACCAGTGTTTCCCTGAGCTCGGGTCCCACGTCCAGTCGGAAAGCGACCGGGTCGGGACCGGCCTGCTGGCCCCAGCCCTGAACCTTGAAACGATACGTTCCCCGTTTGGGGAAAAGGTAATCGGTCGAAGCAGTACCACGGCTGAAGAAATGGATGTGATCCCCGGCTTTGCGGTTGCCTCCGGAAGCCTCCAGTTCGGCGGCAAAATAATCTCTGCGAGGGATTCCTTCATCCTCCGGTGAGATCACGGCGGCAAGAGCGACCTCTTCACCGATGCGGAACAGCTGTTCGACAAAGCCGGGAGACAGATGCCCACCCTGATTGTCGAAACCGGCACTGGAGGCATCGGCGGGAAGATGACGATCGACATCGATCTCCACTCCGGTCAGATCCTTGAGGGTTCGTTTCAATTCGGTGCGGCTGAGACGACGGGGTGGAACTGAGCCGGCAGACTCGGGCATGAGCGAGAGCTGATGCCGTTGCCAGGCATCGAGGGCATCGATGACCGCCTGTCGCTGATGGGGGTCGGGCCCCTCTTCATCGGCGGGTGGCATTTCTCCCGTACGCAGGACATTGATCAGTGTTTGCCAGTCTGCGGGATCGCCTTTTGCCCCGTCCTCGACGACGACCTCGAGGTCGAAGCCACCCTTGACCTTCTCTCCCGAATGGCAGCGATAACAGTGGGCTTCAAAACCGGCGACGACCACTTCAGGGAAGGCTGGAGCCTGCAGAGGTGCAGGATCCACAGTCTCTGGAGTACCCGTCAGCCACAGGCTGAGAGAGAAAAAGAGATTCAGGCCCATGATCTTCCGTCACATCTGCTGAAACACGGCTGTGGGGAGCACCGGATTGAGTGCTAAGCCCCGTATAGGATGTACATTACATTATCCGCTGGGATCGGTGTCCTGAACAGGGGCCAGTCCACGCGCTCGGAAATGAAACTGAACAGAAAGGGCAAGAATGACAGACGAAAAGACACCCCCGACAGCAAAGGGCTCGAAGGGCTTTTCAACGATGAAGAAGATCATACTGGCACTCATGTTGACCCCGATCTTTTTGTTGCTGATCGGCTTTGCCTTGCCCGGCGACTACTCGGTTCAAAGAACCGTCTTTATCGCTGCGGATGCGGAAGCGATTCATGAGAGTGTTGTCGACCTGAGAGTCTGGCCCGAGTGGACCCCCTGGAATTCCCAGTTGGATCCCACTCTGGTCTACACGTATGAGGGTGAGCCGGGAGTGGGTTTCCGTTCCCGCTGGACCGGAGAGAAGGCTGGCAAGGGAACCCTTGAAATCACCAGTGCTGAACCGGGTCGCGGGATCGTCTACGTGATGAAGTTTGAGGGCTTTCCGCCGATGGATGGAGTGATCGATCTCCAGGCCAACAAGGGTGGAACCACGGTGACCTGGAAGATGAGCGGAACGATGGATCCTCCTCTGGGAGGGTGGCTCAGCATGACGATGGATTCTGCGCTTGGAGCAGATATCGAAAAAGCCTTCTCCGGTTTGACGAAAAAATTTACCCCCTGAGATTCTGAAACCTGCACCATGACCCGAACTCCCTTTGTTCCTCTCATCGAACTTCGCAAGCGTGCGGCCCGGCTGGCCCGTCGGGGTCATCCATGGCTCTATCGGGATGACCTCAGAAACGGGGAGCTGGATGACCCGCGATTTGATCCGGGGATGCTGGTTCGAATCCGCGATGACGAAGGCCATGATCTGGGGCTGGGAATCGCTTCGACACGCTCAAAGATTGCCCTTCGACTTTGTGGTCCCTGGAATGCAGAAGAAGTTCCAGGTCCTGAAGAGTTCCTGCACCATCGCATTCACCGCGCTTCCGAATTGAGGTCGCTGCAGTCGGAGCCTCTGGCTGGCTGTCGATTGGTGCATGGTGAATCAGACCTGTTGCCGGGTCTGGTGATCGATCGCTATGCGGACGTCTATGTGATTCAGGCAACCACGGCCTGGATGGATGCCCATTCACCGCTGATTGCCCAGGTTTTGCAGGATCTGTTTGAGGTGCGTTGCGTGCTCGCCCGCAATGATGTGGGGGTGCGCAAGTTTGAACGGCTGGGAGAAGAGATCGTTCTTTTGGCTGGTGAGGCGGTGGAACGGGTCACCATCGAAGAGGGGGGAATCCAGCACATGGTTCGTCCCTATGCCGGTCAGAAAACCGGCATGTATCTGGATCAGCGACCCGCTCGCCAGCGGGTCCGGGAGTTGGCTCAGGGTGCAAAGGTCCTCGACCTGTGCTGCTACCAGGGAGGATTCAGCGTTTCCGCCCTGGCTGGAGGAGCGGAATCGGTGACTGCCGTCGATCAGTCGGAGACCGCTCTCGAATTGGCAACGGAGATCTGCCAGTTGAATGGTCATGGCGCTTTGGAAACGATTCAGGGGAACGTCTTCGATGTGGTCCGTGACCTGCGAGTGGAAAATCGACAGTTTGACCTGATCATTCTCGACCCTCCCGCATTCTGCAAAAGCCGGCGAGAGGTTCAGGGAGGGATTCGCGGGTATCGCGATCTGAATCGGGCGGCGTTGAGACTGCTGGCTCCGGGTGGGCGACTGGTCACCTGTTCCTGCAGTCATCATCTGAAGCCGGAGATGTTCGACGACACGCTGAGGCAGTCTGCCCTCGATCTTCCCTACAGGGTGATCGTGGAGGAGCGACTCGGTGCCGGAGATGACCACCCCGTTTCACTGAGATTCCCTGAATCAGAATATCTGAAGGTCCGCATCCTGCGTCGTTGGGATGGGTGATGTCCGCTACTCCTGAACTTTTCTCCTGTGGTGACACTCCCGCTGGAAAGATCGATCTCCCCGATGCAAAGATGGAGTACATCCCGTCTTTCTTTGACGTCGACCGCCAGCAAAGCCTTTATGAAAAGTTGACCTCGGAACTCGAATGGAGTCAGGGGCAGATCAAACTCTATGGCAAAGAGCATGTCATTCCACGTCTCGAAGCCTGGCATGGAGATCCGGGTGCCCGTTACGGGTATTCAGGAACGGAACTGGAACCATGTCCATGGACCCCTGCTCTGGAGGAGATACGCCAGCAGCTGATTCGTCATCGATCTGACCTGACCTTCAACTCGGTCCTGGGGAATTGGTACAGAGATGGGGAAGACGCGATGGGTTGGCACAGTGACGACGAAAAGGAACTGGGACCACAACCCTGTATTGCTTCGATCAGTCTCGGCTGCGGTCGCGACATCCGATTCCGCCATCGTTTTCAGAAAGACCTGTCGACGGTAAAGATCCATCTTGAGCCGGGCTCCTTGCTCTTGATGGAAGGGACAACCCAGGAGAACTGGCAGCATGAAATCCCCCGTCGACGGGGGAGAAATGCTCCGGGTGGCCGCATCAATCTGACCTTCAGGACCATTCGTTTCCCCCGAAGCGGCTGATTCGTTACAGGCTCTCTTTGAGAGCTTTCAGGCACTCATCAAAGTCTTGTGAGGGGGGAACCTGAAAACTCAGGTTTTCTCCGCTCAGGGGATGCTGAAGCGAAAGCGATTCGGCATGAAGAGCGGTGCGTTGTATCCACGGTGATTTGACTCCGTATTTGTCATCACCGATCAGGGGCATTCCGAGGTGTGCCAGATGAACCCGGATCTGGTTGCGACGGCCTGTCTCGAGGTGGGCTTCAATCAGGCAGTGGTCATTCCAACGTTGGAGAATCTTCCAGTGGGTGACCGCAGATTTACAGGGATCATTTGGACGAGCGATCCGTACTTTGCGGTGACGCTTGTCGGTATGAAGCGGGAGTTGACAGGTTCCGGAATCGGTAGGCGGGTTCCCCTGACAGATGGCCAGATATCTGCGACGGAATTTGTTGTTCAACAACTGACGCTTGATGTTGTCTCGAGCTTCGGCAGTGCGGGCAACAACGAGGACTCCACTGGTTTCCAGATCGAGTCGTTGAACGATAAAGAGGGGTGGGTTCTTGCCACCTTCTTTTCGCAGACGGTGATAGAGTTCTGACTGGAGAGTGATCTCGTTTTCACCATCTTCGGTGGCGACGGTCAGCAAACCGGCGGGTTTTTGCACGACGATGATCTGCCGGTCTTGATGCAGGATCTCCACTCCTTCGGTGACCTTCTGGCGATGAACGGTCCGTCTCCGTGGAGCATCCTCTTTTGCGCTGAGTTTTTGACCTGACTTGACCCGAAATCCCGGATCGGTGACGGAATGGCCATCCACGGAGACCCCACCACGGAGGATGATTTCCTTGGCTCTTCGGTGAGAGATCTGCAATTGCCCGCGGACTTCCGCCTGCAACGCACGCTGATCTTCCTGAGTTGTCCATTCCGTATGCGACAAAGGTCTGCTCCCTTGAGATTTGAAGCTGGTGAGATTTAAAGCTGGAGGTATGTACAGGTGCGATGTTCGCCAACCTCCACAGAATGTCCAGTGGTGCTCGATGTTTTGCCCGGAAATCGCTATCCTTCACAATGCAGGTCTCAGCCCCGGTGGACAGGATTCACCACTTGGGGTCTTGGAGGCATTGAACCGGCTCTCTTCGGCAGGCTTCGGCTCCCCGGAACAGGGCACAGCAAAGTGCACAAATGATGGTGCACTGGAGGTCGCATGACCCAGAAACACATGAACCAGAAATCCGCAGCCACTGCCCAGGTGGCACAGCGCAAGGATGTCTCCCCCTATTTGCCGATGACTCGTCAGGAATGCGTCGACCGCGGTTGGCTTCCCGAGAATGAATCGGATCATGATCCCGCAGTCCACGGACTCGATTTTGTGCTCGTCAGTGGTGACGCCTACGTCGATCACCCTTCTTTTGCCAATGCGGTGATAGGTCGCTTGCTCGAGGCGCGGGGACACCGTGTAGCGATTCTTCCCCAGCCGGACTGGAAGAGTGCAGAACCGTTCAGGGTTTTTGGAGCACCGAGAATCGCCTGGCTGATTTCCGCAGGAAACCTCGATTCCCATCTCAATCATTACACGGCACACAAGAAGCCCCGCTCCGATGATCAGTACTCACCGGGAGGGCGCGCAGGTCTCCGTCCCGACGGAGCGACCATCGTCTACTCCCAGCGTTGCCGGGAGGCCTTCAAGGGGGTTCCCATCATTGCAGGGGGTGTGGAAGTTTCGATGCGGCGGATGGCCCATGTCGATTACTGGCATGAAAAGGTCAAGCGTTCGCTGATTCTCGATGCCCGTGTCGATCTCGCCGTTTATGGCATGGGTGAGAAAGCCCTGTTGGGGATCATCGATCGCCTTCAGGCCGGGGAGAAGATCGAAGAGATTCACGACATCCCCGGAACCGCCTATGCGATCGGCAAGCATGGTCGCCCCCATTTTTATCCGGAAAAAAACTGGCAGCAGGGGACTCCGTGGTGGGAACAGACCGGTGATTTCACCGATTCGATTCTGGAGTTGCCGTCTTACGATGAGATCCGGGGACACGATGACGTCAGCAAAGAGCGCTTTGCCCGTGCCCAGCACCTTTTTCATCGCGAGCAGAATCCGGACTCTGCACCGATTCTGGTCCAGCGCCACGGAGACCATACTTTGGTCGTCAATCGACCGATGAAAGCTCTCGAAACAGACGAGCTCGATCGGGTTTTCTCACTGCCCTACAACAAGGAGCCCCATCCGAGTTACGGCGATGAAACGATCCCCGCCCACGAGACGGTCAAGTTTTCCATCAACATCATGCGGGGCTGTTTTGGCGGCTGTACCTTCTGCGCCATCACGGAGCACCAGGGCCGAGCCGTTTCTTCCCGCAGTGAAGAGAGTGTTCTTCAGGAGGTCGAGGATCTGAATCGGCTGCAGGGATACAAGGGGGTCATCAGTGATCTGGGTGGACCCACCGCAAACATGTACCGGATGCGTTGTACCAGGCCGGAGATTGAAGCTCGCTGCCGCCGCCCATCCTGTGTTCATCCGACCATCTGCAAATTGCTGGGCACCGACCATGGTCCGGTGAAGCAGTTGATGCAAAAGGTGAGGGATTCGGATGGAGTGAAGATGGTTCACGTCGCTTCCGGAGTCCGGATGGATCTGGCCAATCTCGATCAGGAGTACATCGACGATCTGGCTGCTCATCATGTCGGAGGACATCTCAAGGTGGCTCCGGAACACATCGATGATGACACCCTGAAACTGATGAAGAAGCCGGGAATGGACACGTACCTCGAATTCGAGGAGAGATTCCAGGAAGCGAGTCACAAGGCGGGCAAGGAGCAGTACCTGGTGCCTTATTTTCTTTCCAGTCACCCGGGTTGTGAGCAGTCTGCCGCAGTCGACATCGCCGAGTTCCTGCAGGCTCGCCGTCTGCGTCCCCAGCAGGTGCAGGATTTCATTCCGACTCCGGGAACCCCGGCCACCTGTATGTGGTGGACCGGACTCGATCCGACGCGGATGAAAGAAGTCTTCGTCGAAAACAAGATGCGCAACAAGCGCAAGCAGCGCGCCATGCTTCAGTGGTGGAAGCCGGAAAATGCTCCTCTGGTCAAAGAACTGCTCCAGGATACGGGCCGCACCGACCTGATCGGTAATCATGAGGGGGCTCTTTTGAAGCCGAATGCATCGCATTCATCGTTTCGATATCGAAAAAAGAAAAATTAGAACGAGGCCCACGACAAACTATATTATAGCAATATTTTTTGGGTTACGTTATTTATGAAGGTTAGGAATCAGGGTCCGTGGTTAATGTAGCATTATCTACCGATGGGAAGTCCGTTTATGTTTAAATGGTTTCTTGAAGGAATCGGCAGCCTTATAGGTATTTATGTGGGCGCGTTTATTATTAGCTTTGTTATTGGAGGATGTAATTATTTGATAGGAAAGGACACCGGTAGACCAGGTGGTTCCCCAATCAGGTGGTTTGTTACTGGGCAAGCCTTTCAAATCACTGGCTTAAAAAGCGATAGAGCGAAAAAGATTAGTGAAGAGAGAGTTTTTGAAACTCTGTATAAACAAAATAAGCTTATCGCGGCTTTCTTTGGAGATAAAAACTCAGCATTCGTATTGCGAGGCTACAAAACTTCTGATCTACAAGGTCCGAAATGGGTCACTGGATCGAAGCTAAGTGGATTCTATGAAGGGGCTCTTCATTTTGTGGCGAGTGGGGGCTACTCCAATAAAAAGATGGAGAATAACCAACGATTAAAGTGGATCAGAGCACTTCTGAAAAAAGGATTAAATGTCAATTTGGTCAATGTAAATGGACAAACCCCGCTAATGTTGGCAATAAAACATTCAAGTCTAGAGGTTGTTAATTTACTCCTTGAAAATGGGGCAAGCACAGTCATTCGGGACAACTGGGATCAAAGCCCGTTGTTTTATTCAGCTTATGCATCTGATCAGGGGTTCGATAAATTTAAAGTACTCGCTGAATATGGCTGGGAAATTTCAAATGACGCTGAGTTTTTAAACAGTGCTGCACAGTTCTCAGGAGATCCGGAGCTTGTCGAGCATTTGATCAAGTCAGGGATTACCTCTAATAGCGATTTAACTTTCTTGGCCTCCCACAATGAGGAAAGTTTTCAGGTATTCAAGTTATTGTATGACCGTGGTTTGAGAGGGATGAACCCTCGTACTGATGTTACGCCCTTGATGATGGCCTGTAGAGTCCCAGGGTCAGATGTAATGGTGAATGAAATTCTTTCAATAGGAGTTGACCTAGACAAAAAAGATAAAGATGGGAAGACAGCACTTGCTTACGCATCTGAAAATCCTAGGGGTTCTAATGTGATAAAAAAGCTATTTGATTTCGGGGCGAGTCCATCTGTTGCAAAGATGATTGGCTGTAATCCTCTGGTCATTGCGGCTTCACAGAGTTCGGATAGAACTTCTGCAATGAGAGAGCTTCTGAAATCTGGATTTTCGCGTGGAGAAAGAGATCGTGAGGGTTGGACTCCTTTAATGAGGGTTTGTATGGAAAAACCTTCAATAGAAAATGTAAAATTCCTTATCAAAGGAACTGATTGTTCAGCACGAAACAGGGAAGGCGATAGTGCGTTACATGTTGCAGTAAAAAACTCAACAGACACGGGCTTATTGGAACTTCTATTGTCCCATTGCAATCAGAAGGATTTGGATGCCAAGGGTAGGAATGCGCTTCAGATTGCATGTTTGTATTCCGATAGCGTTAACGTGGTCGAATCGCTTCTTGAGCATTTTGATGTAAACAGCAAAGATTCGAACGGAAATACCCCTCTAATGTATTCTGTTCAATCCAGTGCGAATCCTGTTGAGATCACGGAATATTTACTTGCCAAAGGTGCAAAAGCCGAACTAAAAAACAACTCCGGAAAAACGGCTTTGGACCTCGGGCGAAGAAACAGAAAATTTTCAGAGTCTTCGGCATTCTGGAAGCTAAATGACCTGTCTTATTAAATTAGTTTTAGTCAAGAGTCGGAATAGATCTATTGAAGAGTTTTCCAGATCCGCTGTTTGATGACTCGGTGAATCAGGCTGACGATGGCGAGGACCACCAGCAGTGCCGGTGAGATGGGCCAGTCCCTGACGATGGAGAGCCAGAAGGTCAGCAGGGTACTGACGACCCCGATCACCGAACAGGTCCATGCGTATCCTGAAAGGGATCTTGCCGCCGGAAAGCTGATGGTCGCAGGGATCAGCAACAATCCGAGAACCGCCTGGGGGCCGATTTCAGGAACGATCATGCCACTGGCAATTCCTGCCAGGGACAAATGAATCAGAAGCCAGCGCCTTTCCGGTAGCCCGGAAAGAGCAGCCTGTTCCCGATCGATCGCCGTCAACCAAAGCTCACGTCGATAGTAGATGCCGATGGTGGCGAGAATCAGGCAGCTCGCGATGACCCGGTTTCTGCCGTCTTCCAGAATTGAGAGGACGTGTCCATGGTGAAGCCAACGGTGGGAAAACTCGTCATAGATGCTGTCCAGCAGAAGAATCTCCGCAAGAGCGAGGCTGATGACGAAGAGCAGGGCCGCGCCACTTTCAATCCGCTCACGGGAACCTCTGGAAGAGAGCCAGTAAAGGCCGAGGGCCAGAAACAGAAAGGCGCAGAGGTTTTGGAAAAAAGTGTGGGGCGGATCCATCGTTTCATAGGCCATGGCAAAGATGGTTGGCCAGATGAAGTAGGCGAAGGCGACTCCCGATCCGGCGATGCCCGGAACCGCCACGGCAACGAAGGGCATCTTTCTCAAGACGAGAAGGGTCCCGATCGCCGGAAGCACGAGCGCCGCGGCCAACAGCGAGAAAAAGCCATCGCGAAAGAGTCCGGTCGAGAGTTCCCAGGCTTCGATCAGACTACTCATGAGCTTGGCTCCAATGAGATCTCTCCCGTTGCTGAAAGGTCGAGGTAGCAGCGTGGCTGGACAGGGATCCAGTTGGAATCATGAGTGATGACCAGAAACAGGATTTCCGAGTTTTCAGCGAGGTCGGTCACCAGCTTCCCCAGTGATTCCCTGCCCTGCTGATCGACACCATTCATCGGCTCATCGAGAACGATGCAGTTGGCATCGGCGACGAGGGCGCGGGCGATCAGTGCTCTCCGCTGTTCACCCCCGGACAATCGCGCAAATCGGCGGTTCTCCATCCCGTTCAGACCGACTCGAGTCAGCATTTCAGAGACGACCTGTTTTGCCGGCTTGTCCTGCGATTTGCCAGGCCTCAATCCCCACAGGGGTGAACCCGTATCGGGGGTGTCCCACATTCCCAACTCGACGATGTCAAAGACGGAAACGGGATAATCTTCGGTGAGGGGCAGCTGTTGGGGAACCCAGCGACAATGGGGCTGGATGTTCCACCGAACTTTCCCGGAGATGGCGGGAATCAGATTGAGCAAGGTGCGCGCAAAAGTCGACTTGCCGCAGCCATTGGGGCCACGCATGACATTGAGCCCCCCCGCGGAAACGGAGAAGCTCCAGGGACCGGCCACGGTGTGATCACCGTGGCCGATCACCAGATCTTCGAGGCGAAACTCAACGTTGCTCAACTTTGAGGTTCTTTTCGAAAGTACTGACGATGTGTTCCATGAAGGGAATATAACCCTTCAGGTTTCCTTTTACAGAACTGTGATGGGGCAAAATGGCGATTTTTGCATCACAGTTGGCGGCGATCTTTCGTGCCAAGTCCTGATTGACGGGTCTCACGATAATCAAGCCGACATTGTTTTGTTGGGCTTTTTCAGTGACCTCGGCCAATCGGGTCGCATGAGGCGTCACCCCCGCCTTCGCCTCGATTCGATCGACAATTTGCAAATCGAAATCCTTGGCGAAGTAACTCCAAGTGGGGTGGTACTCGATGAATCCCGCACCCTTGAACGGTGCCAGTCGAGTTTTCCAATCCGAGATTTTTTGATCCAGTTGCTGAAGGTACTCCGCACCCCGCTTTTTGAATTCTTCGCTGTACTGCGGGTATTTGTTGCTCAGGCCTTCGATGATGTTGGCAACGATCTGCCGCCCTCGAACAGGGGACAGGTTGTAGTGCGGGTTACCCTTCAAGTGAAGGTCGGGACCGTCCTTGCGGGTTGTTGCAGCCGGAATGTCGAGGGGCTGAATCCCGGCAGAGCAGTTGATGAAGCCAGGAGTGCCCGGGCGAATCCGGTCATTTCTTGCGGCATTGAGCAACTGTGGTAACCACGCATGCTCCATATCAAGGCCGATTTGAACCAGCATGTCTGCCTTGAAAACTGCATTCAGGAGGCGGGGCCTGGGCCGAATATTGTGTAAGTCCTCACTGCCATTGGTCAGGCTGATCACGGAAACACGATCGCCCCCGACCTGACGGACGATATCCGCCAGATCGGGGGTTGTCGTGACGACCCGGATCGGATCTTCAGCGAAGATCTGACCGGGCCATGGCAGCAGGAACAGAATCAGGATCGCCAGAACCCCGTTCGAAATCCTGCTCATGCTTACCACTCCAGTCCGTGACCGTGACTTCCGAGCTGAACGGTCCACTGCAGGGAAACTGCGGTGAAGTCGACCAGCTCTTCAACACCCTCTTCTTCAAGGACCAGATCCTTGAAGGAGCGAACCTCGAAGCGGAGACGGTTAAACTCATTGAGCTTTTTGGTGTAGAAGACACCGAAGTCACTGCTCTCCTCGGCGGAGTCCTCAGCGTGCTCGTACTGGTTGAAAGAGAAACCGATGGTGTTGTTGGAGTCCATGACTCTCTCGGCCATGACGTAGAAACCGGAGGCTTCGGTGTTGGTGACATTGAAGATGTCGTCGGATGGATCTCCGGCAGTTCCACCGTCATCCAACTCGCCCTCATCCTGATCATTCATGAGTGCCTCAGCCTGGAAACGGAAACCGGAACCATTGGACTCGTCCATGTCCACGTAGGTCAGGTCTAAGCCCATGACGGACCTGTTGATGTCCTGAATGTCATCCTCATCGACACCAAAGACGCGCTCCGGTGCGGTCATCAGGCTTCCACCCAACTGAAGGGTGGCGGAATCAGTCACGTCAAAAAGGGTGCTCAGGCGAGCGTTGATGGCAAAGTCTCCGGCCTCGCGCAGGGGGCCTTCTTCTTCCTCTTCTTCATCCTCGTGATGGTGGTGTCCACCACCGGGGCCGAGGATCACGTGGGCATCGCTGTCAGCAGACTGGAAGATTCCGATGCTTCCGCGCAGGAGAGAAGTGTCGCCTAGAGGGGACCACCAGTGAAGTTCGGCACCGGTTCCCTTGAGGGTTCCGCCAATGTACTCCTGAAGAACGGAGGGCTTGTCCATCATGGGAAGTTCTGCATCGTGAATCGGGCTCAACTTGCCGAAGTCCATGTTGAAACGGCCGGCTTTGATGTGGGAGGTGGGGGTGAGCCAATCGGTGGCCATGACGTAGGCTTCTTCCAGTTCGACATCTTCATCGTCAAAGAAAATGATGCCGTGGAATTCGTAGGCATTGTCGACGGCTCCGAAGAGACCAATTTCGGCTCCGCGAAGCTTGAATCCGTCTGCTCCAGCCTCGATGCCCTCGTCGTCACTCCATGTGGCGACCATGTCTCCGATGAAACTGATGGCGGGGTTGAAGCGATTGTCGAGAACAGTCGTCTGACCGTAGTCGCCAAGGCCGATGCGGCTGGAGCCATCCTGGGCCTGAAGCGATGTGAGCGGTGCGCCGATACAAATCAGCAACGCAAGAACGAGTGAAAGGGGTTTCATGCTTTTCTTCTCTAAATACAAAAGCATTCAGCTTTTGCGGGATTGAATGGGATTGTGGTTTTATGTCGTGAAACCCTGGAACCAGCATCGTCCCAAAGGTTGGACCGGTGCTGTTCAGGGGTCACAAAAACTTTTCAGAATCAAAGTCTTGAAGAAGTGTGGCTAGGCACAGGGCGGGCTTCTGCCGGGACGCTCTTTTTTGACCTGGAAGTCAATGAGAGTCGCGTCAGAAGGAACCTGCAACGCTCCGTGAATCGGTTTCGAAAGCAGAATCTGGACATGCAGCAGATCGCCATGAGCCGAAGCCAAAGCTTCAC
Organism: uncultured bacterium; assembly: GCA_913056395.1. GTDB lineage: Bacteria > Planctomycetota > UBA8108 > UBA1146 > UBA1146 > UBA12191. The sequence continues at coordinate 61,331 of CAJXMG010000003.1, forward strand.
AGGTTTGACAGTCAGCGGAACCGGAAGAGTCCGGTTCTTCTGTGGGTGTTTTTTCAGTGGCACAACCCTCATGTCCGCAGGTGGAAGAAGCGGCAGAGGTTTGAGGGTGTGAGAGTTGGTGCACCTCAGTGGCCAGTGTGAAATGGATCGTCGCAATCAGAGCCAGCAGGATTCCGAATGGGGAATGAAACCCACCCGGTTCAAGCCGGCCTTGTGCAGTTCGATTTGCAAACACCTTCACTGTGGTGAACCTTTCACCCATCAAGAAGTGATGGACTCAGGATCTTAATGATAATCGTTTATCAGGGGCAATCACTTTCGCTCGAATTGCTGATATTCGGTCAGTATTCGGCGAATTGTGGGAGAGTTGGGCCATTTCTTCAGGGTGTCCTGCAAGACTTTGACCGCTTCCGCTGTGTTTCCAAAGTCGTGGAGAGCAATGGCGTAGACATAGGCGTAGCGCAGGGATTCAGGGGAGAGGGTGTAGGCCTTTTCGATGGCCTGGAAGCCTTCTTCCCTGCGTTCAGACCGAATCAGCAGTAATCCCCGGGCATGGTGAAGGCCTGCATCGTCACTGACCTTCGAGATGGCAGAATCCAGTAATTGGATGGCCTCCTGAAGTTTTCCGACACGGGCGAGAAGGTCAGACAGATTGACTGAAGCGGGCCCGAAGTGGGGCTCTCTCTGAAGCGCTTTTCGATAAAGCGATTCCGCTCGATCCAGATTTCCTGCGGTGTCCTCCAGTTGTGCAAGGTTGACGAGAGCCTCTGCTCTGTCTGAGTGAATCTCCTGACTGCGGCGGTATTCCTGCAGAGCCTTGTTGAGACTGGGTGGCTTGGGAGACTCCGCACTCTCGGGCCATTGAAGAATGACCTCTGCAAGATATTGGGCAGCGGTCAACCTGACCGAACGATCAGGGTCCTCAAGGAATTGAAGTATCCACGACCCGAGTTCATAGGGTGGGTCCGCTTGCAGCCCGAGCAGGGCACCGCGCCGAACCAGGGGCTCTGATGAGTTCAGGTTTTCAACGATCTTCAGAAGGTCACTCCTTGATCGTAATTCCGGCTCCTGTCGCAGTCGGGAATATTCGGAAAGCAGAGTCCCGCGTGCGATGGCGGGCAATTCTTCATCATCGAGAGCCAGTCCCAACAGCGTCGAAGAATTGGTTTTATTGTTGCGAACCGCATGCAGTGCTTGTCCCCAATGAAACTGTCCGCTAACGCCATTGGGAAACCAATCGCGGATTTTCAGGTCTGCCCAGTTCGCTGTTTCATCGTAGTGGCACTCGTTGCAGGCATTGGGGGTGCCGATGCTTTCAGTCAGATCAGGTCGTGGAATTCGAAAGGAGTGGTCATGACGGCGGTCGGTGCCCATGTAGATACGGGATGTCATGTGACAGTCGATGCACTGTGAACCGGGTGTCCCAGCGGCGTGATGGGTGTGCGAGAGACTGTCGTAGCGGGCGGGTTCATGGCAGCCGATGCAGAGTGCGTTTCCCTGCAAATACAGCTCTCCGGAGTGGGGGTCATGGCAATCGGTGCAGGTGACCCCCTTCTGGTGCATGCGGCTCTGAAGGAAGGAACCGTGGACATACACCTCGTCAAGAATTTGACCGTCGGCGTGGTAGAGACCCTCCTCCAGAAGAGACAGTTGGTGAGTCTGGGAAAGTTCTTTTCCCGGAATCGATCCATCCACGAGAGCGGTTCTCCGCGAGTGACAGCGGGCACAGGTTTCCTGCTCCCGTGAGTGGGGAAGTTCAGGATTGCGAGTGGCGACCTTTTCACCCTCTGCACGCACCCATTGTCGCTTGCCACTGGATAGAGAAAACGGGAAGCCAAAGTTGGGAGGGGGAGGTGGTTGATCATCTTCTTTCGACAATCCTCTCACCGATTGAGCCCAATCAAGGTGGTGGCTGCCAGGACCATGACATGCTTCACACGCCACATCGATCTCCTCATAGCGTGTCTTGAATTGCTGGGTGCTGGCATCAAAGTTTTTGGTGACACCCGTAGAGTGGCACTCAGCACACATATGATTCCAGTTGTTCAGAGAGCCGGTCCAGTGAAGAGGATCTCCAGGTGGAGTCTTCTCACCCGGAAAGAGGGGATACCAGCCCTCCGGTTTTGCACCACTTCCAGTGGACCAGGCGATGGGGTAGCTCTGAAGCTTGCCCGGTTCCTCTTCGATGAGGACTTGCTGGCAAGGCTCGATGCCAAAAAAGTACTTCACCGGTTTTTGGATTTTCCCTGAAGAATCTTCCACTTCGACATGGGGGACTCCGGCGATTTCGATGAAGCGGGAGATCAGTCCTGCGGCCTTGACTTCTTCTCCCTTGAAGGAGGCCACAGCCCCCTTCTCTCCGGGAGCGAGCATGGCCTTTGCGTGGTGTGAAGTCAGCCAGGAGGAGTGCTCCTGCTGGTGGCATCCGATGCAGGTCTGGCTTCCAACGTGCGTCGGTTCACCGCTCGGGTTCAAGCCGATCCATGGAGCGATCAAAAGCAGGATAGAAATGTGAATCGTCATGGCTTCAGGATACTCCCGAGTCAGGGGGGTGGGCAGGATTTCAGGAAGCCGGTCAGGGCTTCAATTCCTGCTGAATTGTCGATATTCCCCACCAAGATCCCCTGTGGTGAGGCCGGTCTTGGGTTACAACATACCCCGATACGGGAATACCCTTCAAAAGGATGGAATCGCCGTGAACCGCCTCGATAAACATCTCAAACCTCTGGTGGATGAAGAGAGATTTTCGCTCTTCGATCAAATTTCCAGATTTGCGGCCAACGAGGTCGCTCCTCACTTGCTCAAGTGGGAACGGGAAAAGCTGCTGGTCCCCGATCATCTGATCGAGCAGTTGGGAGAGATGGGCATCTTTGGGCTGCCGATTCCGGAAGAGTATGGGGGACAGGACGGCGAGATGATCGATCTCGTCCTTGCGGGCCTTGCGCTCTCCTATTGGAGTCCTTCCGTCGCCATTACTCCCGGTGCGGCTGTTTCACTCGGTATCAATCCGTTGTTGCGATTCGGATCTGCGGATCAGAAAGCGGAGCACCTGGAAGATTTGGCTGCAGGCCGGCGCATGTTTGCTTTTGGACTTTCCGAGCCGGGGCGTGGTTCCGATGCAGCCAATCCCCAAGTCGTGGCTGAAAAGACCGACAATGGTTACGTGCTTCGCGGTGAAAAGTGCTGGAGCACCAATGCTGCCTGGGCCAGCCATGTCGTGGTTCACGCCTTGACTGATCCAGAGGGGCGCAATGGTCATCGCAGTACCTGCTTTATTGTCCCCCGTGATCGTGCGGGTGTGGCTTATCAGGAAATGGAAGGCAAAACCGTCTGGCCCCTTTCCTCCACCGGGTCGATTGCATTCGATTCGGTCGAAGTCAGCGAAGATGAGATTCTGGGTGAGGTCAATGGTGGCTTCCGGGTCATGGTGACCACTCTCAACGGCGGTCGTCTTTTCGTGGCTGCCATTGCTCTGGGTTCCCTCGCATTCGCCCTCGATAAAACCCGCCAGTATGTCCAGGAGCGGGAGCAGTTTGGTGGGGCCATCGGCCGTTTCCAGCGAGTTCAGGATGTGGTTCTGGAAATGGACCTCGCCCTCGAGCGCAATCTCAGCTGGTTGATCCAATTGGTCCACCGTTACGATCAGGGCTCACTGGATCGGGAGCAGGCTGCAAAGGTCAAAATTGATTGCAGTCGTGTCGCGTCCGAGTTGGTTCAGGACGCCATGGAAGTGTGTGGGGGAGTGGCCTGTCTCGATGAGTTCGGCCTCGCCCGTCACGCTGCGGATCTGTTTGTCACCCGTGTTGGCGAAGGATCCAACAAGGCGTTGATGAGCCAGATCTCCCGTTCACTGCTTCCGGAGATCGCCGACCAGCTTCAGTAATTTCCAGATCAGCAGGCTCGATATATCTGGGCTTACGGCATCGGGTAGAAGTATTGGGTGTAAGGCGTGTCTGCCTTGCTCTGAAGTTCCAGATTTCGAATCAGCAAGGACGGGCTGATGGTTGAAACAGGAACCATGCCGCTTTCGGCTCCACACCAGGCATTGTCGATCACCGGATCATCGCCGGCAGCGATGATTCCCTGTACAGCATTCAGGGGTGTTCCGACAAAGTTGACTCCCCGAATCAGCTCTTCCCCGCCATCGGGAAAGACCCTCGCGGCAAGATTGATTTCGCCGAGGAAAGCCTGGAAATCGTAGGCGTCAGTCGTGGTTTCACCCGAGGAGGCATTCAGGATGCGGATGCCGTAAGGGAGATTTTGTCGCTTTACCTCTTCGAGAAGTTTTGCCTTCAATTCCCGGGAAGTTGCCGTGTGTTCCGACTCGAGATGGGTGACGCCCATGCGACTGATCGCCCGTTCATGGTGACTGGAACGGGCATGTCCGTTTGAAGAGTGTCGGCGTTCGATGGGAACCCGACTGGTCAGGAATCCCTTCAACTTGCCTCCCGAGATCAGATCAGCAGTCGCTGAAGGCGTGCCTTCATCGTCGAATCGGTAATGACCCACCAATGAGCGGGATTCGCCACTAGGCAACACAAGGTGTGAATCCTGCGGATGGTCGGAGAGGGACAGAAACTCGGGGAGGACTGTCTTGCCCAGGGAGTCGGCAAAGGTACGGGCCTCACCGCCTGACCGAAGGCGGTTCCCTTCAAGGCGGTGCCCCATCGCTTCATGGATCAGCAGGCCTGCTGGGATGGGATCGAGAAGTACCGGGCCGGAGTAGGAGTGGAAGCGCGGCGCAGCAGCCACTTTTTCGAGCAGTTGAGCTGCAGACCGAATCTCTCTGCGGATCTGTTTGAGATCAGGAAGTTCAGAGGGGTCGTTGACGAAGTGGCTGATGGTCCACGGGATTCCATCGCCCTTTTCACTCAGGTGCCAAAGGTAGGCCTCCAGCTGCCAGAAAGCCTGGCTTTCAGCGATTTGTGAGCCGTCCGAATTGACGAAGAGCCGTGTCTGATGTTTGACCTGAAGGGAGACATGGCTGTTTTTGATCCCTGGATGGTTTCTGGCAGTGGCACTGGCCTTCTCGACATAACGGGACCAATGCTCCCGGTCGATGGATGGCAGTGAACCGGGAGCCAGATCGACCACCGGTTTTCGCTTCTCCCAATCATGAAGTTCCGGGTGCAGATTGAGGTAGGTCAGTTCATGAGCCTTGCGACGGAAGTAGGCTTCCTCCGCTTCACGATACTTGGCATCCGTCAAGCGCCAGAGACCGATTCGAAGTGCTTCCTTGCGATCATGAATCGGCAACCCCAGATAGTTGTAGGATTCTTCTTCCTTCGAGTTTTCCTCGAGACCACCTTCGCTGATCTGGTCTTTACGGAAAGATCCTACGTGGGCATCCGTGAGACAGTTTCTTCGCGAGTAGTGATCTTCCTTGTAAAGGGCACCGAAGCGGGCCTCTACGTTGAAGAACTCATGATCCCGAATCAGGTATGAGAGGTAAAAGAGTTTGGGAAGACCGGGTTTGCGCAACTTTTGCGCTGCCCTTTGGCATTCTTCGGAAGCGACCTGGACCAGTTTTTTGGCGGTGGAAGAATTAATCCTGAATCTCCAAGAGGCTGAAGACTTCGCAGTCGGGGATGAGGTTTCTGCCATTGAGGAATGAAAGTTCCATCAGGAATCCCGCTCCGATCACGACGCCGCCCTGCTTTTCCGCCAGCTTCTCGCAGGCTGCAATGGTTCCTCCCGTTGCCAGAACATCATCGATCAGCAATACCTTTTGTCCCGGTTGAATGGCACCAGCTCTCATTTCGACGGTGTCAGTTCCATATTCCAGTTCATACTCCACGGAAATCGTTTCACCGGGCAGTTTTCCAGGTTTGCGAATGGGAATGAATCCGATGCCGAGGGCTTGGGCGACCGGCAACCCAAAGAGAAATCCCCGTGACTCCGGTGCCGCAATCAGGTCTGCGCCCAGGGGACGACTCTTCTCTGCGAGAAGTTCAACGGTTTCAGCAAAGACCTCTGAAGAGGCGAGCAGGGGAGTGATGTCCTTGAATTGAATCCCCGGTTTGGGGAAATCGGGAACAGTCGCAATCAGGGAATCGATCCTGGCGATAACAGAATCTTGAGAATCGGTCATAAAAAACTCCCGTCCAAAATCTCCTCGGGGGGAGAGAGGAGCGTGTTGGACGGGAGTTTATAACAACAGGGTTCTTTGGGGAAGCGACAGTCTTCAGCTGACGGTTTCTTCGTACTGTTCGTCAAACTGCTCGTCGTAGATTTCCGGTTTTTCAATCAGGCCTTCAGCTACAAGTTGCTGCAATTTGGCAAGCGCGTCGTTTTCAATCTGACGAACTCTCTCGCGGGAAAGTTTGATCCGTTGACCGATCTCCTTGAGAGTCATCGGTTCGCCGTTGTCGAGACCGTAGCGCATACGGACAATCTTGCGCTCTCGCTCATCCAGATGGCTCAGGAGATCCTTGATCATGTCGATCTGGATGTTTTTCTCCAGTGAGGTGTGCGGCTGAGTCTGGGACGGGTCCTCGATAATGTCGGAAATCGTCCAGGAGTTTTCGATGGAGATGGTCTGATTGGCAGAATCTGCGACGTGAAGAGCATTCTGGATGATTTCGGTCTTCTCCAGAGGGATCTCCATGCGCTCAGCAATCTCGTGGAACATCGGTGGACGTCCCAACTCGATGGCAAGGTCTGCCGCAGCTCTCTTCCACTTGGTGATGGTTTCCACCATGTAGGAAGGAATACGAACCGATTTCACGGTGTCGATCAGGGCACGCTTGATAGACTGCTTGATCCACCAGGTTCCGTAAGTGCTGAAGCGGCATTCCGCAGCAGGGTCAAATCTTTCGACAGCCTTGAGAAGCCCGAGGTTTCCTTCCTCGATCAGGTCGAGAAGGGGAAGACCTCTTTCCACGTAGTGCTTTGCAATGCTGACCACCAGTCGAAGGTTGGAGCGGACCATATGGTCACGGGCTTCCAGATTTCCCTTCTGAACCTCGATGGCCAACTCACGTTCTTCTTCCGCAGTCAGCAGTGAGTGACGATTGATGTCTTCAAAGTATGCTTCAAGTCCTACTTCGCGCGCGTTCATTTGGTGATCCCTTCAGGATTCGTCGTGACTTTCGAGAAGGGCTTGGCCATGAACATGCGCTGGCTTCCGCATTGATCAAGGAGCTCGAGGAGAACCCGCTTCTCGGCGGTGGTCTCCGGTCCAGGTGCGATTCCGGTGGAATCGGCAGTCTGTTCCCCTGCCACGTTTTGGTTGGTGTGGATTTCATCGCTGTTTGCGAGTCTTTCGGCTTCATTGAGAAGCTCTTCACAAATCAGCAGAATGGTTTCTTGCATCGATTTCTCTTCCGCCAGTTCTCCATGGGTGCGCGGCACTCTCAGGAGAAAAACTTGCCTACGGAAGACTCATCGGTCGCGGGGGGGGTCAGACTTTAGGCTGGCTTCAAATTCTGGGGATTTTTTATCCCACCAGGCTCTCCAGAGGGCTCCAACCTCTTCCTGGACCTGGTATCTCTCTTCCATATCGGTCATCGAATAGGTATCCCACCACCCCATATCCAGGCCGGTTTGCCTGCGAAGGATAGGAATAACGGTATTTCGACCATTTCGATTATCGGTCCTGCCGATCAGGGCGCCGAGCAAGCGACCCTCAGGGATAATTTGCTGATCGGGGTTATTCAGCAGCCAGCCATCGAGGTAGCGGATCAGCATCAGCAGTTGGCTCTCGTTCTGCGAAAAGGTTGAGGATTCCGGGTCTTCGATCCAACTGATCACCGATTCGAGGGTTTCCGGATCACCGACCTCGATCAGGTCTTCGAGTGCTTTTTGGGTATCCCTCTGTAGTCGATTGCGAGACGTCATGATCGTATCCCTGAGAAGTTCTCTGCCGCGATCATCTCCAAGTGCAAGCAATGCCCTTCCAAGAGAAACGGTGGGTTTCTCTTCCCACAACTCAATCAAGCGGGGAAGAGTGGCTTTCAGTCTCAGGGTCGTGATGACTTCTGTCGTCATATAGAAATCGGTGGAAGACTCCGGGTTGAGAGACTCGATCAGGAAGCGGTCAAGGTCTTCCCACGTCACCGGAATCTCCTGCACGAGTCCGTCTTCAGGTGCTTCCACCTCAGAGGCGATCAGAAGTGTCTGGAAGAGAACATTGGATCGAACCATGGCACTCTCTGCACCAAGGCGGGCAGTGCTGAATCGGTAAACCCAATTACGCCATGTGGTTCGCCAGCGAGTGAGGGTGGGCCGATCGATCATCAATAACATCGAGCCAGAAAATCTAACGGAGCCACCCGCAGAATTCTCCAGATAGATGGAGGCATCACGACCGTCGTCTCCCATCATGTGCAATCGATAATCGGTTGGAAGAATCCATCGACGCACTCCCAGAGGACGGATATCGGTTCCATCGATCCGCACATCTGCGAGGGTTAGCTGTAACCAGCGAACTTCCTGGGGATCTTGCTCTACGGGAGAAGCGAGGCGTTCTTTCCATTTGGCTGAACGACGATCCCACCATGTCTCATCCCTGCGTACATTTCTTTCTCGGGGAAGCTCACCCAGATTCTTGACCAGTATCTGATCGATGATGGATTGCTGGTTGGACTGGAACTCAGGCAAACCCTCAACGAGGTTCCTCAGAAATGTGTCTCTGTGGTCTTTGGGGAGAGCCTGATATTCGTTCAGTTTTTTGACAGAGTTGCGAACACGAATCGAAATGGTGGTGTCTGCAAGCCTCAAAGCATCGTCCAGTTTTTCCAGCAGTGATTTCCAGTCGTCGCTTTCAAGGGGCTTGATGCGATCCTGTCCGAGCAGGATGGCCAATGCGAATTCTGCGTATTGGGTGGAGATCAAATCGAGTATCGGCTCTTTCCAACCGGGGTTCAATTCGAGTCCCTGATTGGTCATATAACCCAGTGCGGAAAAGAAGAGAGGAATTCTGCCGGTCGATTGAGAGAGGTCTTCTCCCATGATTTCAGCCCAGTTTTTGGCCAGTAAATCGTTGAGAACCTGCATGTCGATGGATCGGATCAGTGCAGACCACATGGAAGCTATATGTGAATCTGACCAGCGCAGTACGGCGAGGCTCCCTGGTTGGATCAATGACTCGATCAACTGTTTCTGGTGATCCTTAGAAAAGCTTCCTTCACGAAGTTTCCTGTCGAGAGAGCTCCACAGGATGTGCTGTGACCAGGGGGAGAGGTCTGCGCAGTGTTGCTGAAGGAGGGCTGTGGCTCCTTCTGTATCGGTGTCGATGGCAAAGGGGAGCAGGCCATCGATCACGAGAGTGGTGAGGGGGGCCTCCCCTGTCATATGCAACTCGATGGTTTCTGCAGCGAGCTGGATCGAATCGGTCTTCCCGCGAATCATTTGGGCGATCAGCCAAGGGTCTGCTGCTTCTGCACTGTCACGGAAATGCTCATTTGGAATGTCACTCCATTGTGCTGCTGCAATGATTTGCTGTGGGGTGGGGTCAGTGGACAGACTTTTGACGAGAGCATTTCTGAGTCGTTCTCCTGCTGATTCTTCAGGATCTGACAGTTCGTGCGATTCACTTAGAAGAAGAACCCAGGTCGAGATCTCGCTGGCTGTTTGGGCTGTGCCCTGAACCGTTTCAGATTGGACCCGGTCCTCAGTGAGGATCACCCAGGGAACTCCGAGTTCCAGTTTTTTACCGGGGGGGCCTGTCATGCTGGACGTACTGGTTCCATGAAACAGAACTTCGACAGAGTAGGGGGCTTCATTGCCTCGCAAAGAGATCTGGAAGCGTCTCTCTTCATGATCGGTACGGATGGTATTCATCCGTGTCTCACCCGGCTTGAAATCAAGGCTGCAGGATTTGATCGACTGATAAGGGGCCACAAGGGAAGCATTCCTGTCTTTCCCCAGGCGCACCAGATCAACACGAATCTTCAGCGGTGAGATGACGGACAGGAGTTCGCGAACCCTTTCACGGACTTCCAGATCGGGATGGGTGAGCGCCGTGCGCAAGGCCTCGACCGAAGCCTCCCCTGCCTCGAGAAGTTTTTCCGCGGATTCTTCCCGTTCAATCCAGTCTGAAGAGCCCAATTTCTCAACCCAAAGGAAAGGGTCTTCAAGCAGAGCTTGATTGGATTTTGGGGTAAGGGGATCAGCGACAACCGACGGAATTTCCGGTGAACCAAGAAGAAACAGAAAAGATAAAAAGGTAGGAAAAAGACAGGATTTAAATCTCATGACTCTTTCCCATTTCCAGGCCTTCTTTGTCACACCACCAAGTTCTCCGAAATACGCTCAAGCCTGGGCCGCTGGCGATCGATATACACGTCAGGGACCACTGCACCCGGATTCTCACGAGAGATCAGGATCTGCAGAAGAATACCCCATTAGCGGCCGATACGCAGGCCGTGAGTCAGATGGAGGAGTCGCGGGAGGCTGAAAATGGCTGCTGAGTTCCGAACTACAATTCTCTCTCCCAATTTGGAGGAGTACAGATCGGTCGAGGATGTAAGGCGTTTTGCTGTATTCAGCAAAATGTTACTGGGGAGTCTTCGTGACCACTATTCGGCAGATTTTACCGTGATGTTGCATTCGGAATCTCCGAACGGTTTCAGTTCTTTCAAATCGAAAGTGATTTCCAGCGTTGGCGTTCTTCCTGATGGTTTTGAAGATCAGGTGCTGAATCGTGTGAAGAAAAACGGCAACACTCCAGGCACTTTTGCAGGAAAATTTGATCATGTGGCCTTTCCTGAGGCAGAGTGTTTCGTTCAGCGACTGTCGGTTACGGAACGGGATTCAGTCCTGTTTCTTCTCGGTTTTGAATCGGTGAACCCACCGACTGGAGAAACCGGTCAGCAGTTTGCAGAGTCTCTCGAAAAGATTCAGTCGGAGATTTCAGATATCTTTTTGATCAGTCAACAGGCTCAGAAGATCGAGGACTTGCGCCTTCAATTGGAGGCTGCCGAGGACCAACTCGATTCTCCCGGTCTCGATCTCTCCAGAGGGATTGAGCAACTCGAGGTCTCAGGGGAGTCTGAATCCGTCATCGGAGTGAATACCTGTTCTCCACTAATGAAATCGGTCTTGAATCAGATTTCCAAGATTGGACTCAGTGATTTGAGTCTGTTGATTCGTGGTGAAGTGGGTACAGGAAAAGCTTTCCTGGCCCGAAAGGTTCATGACCATTCCAACCAGAAAGACAGCCCGTTCGAGATGATCAGTTGTGGAGCATTGACTCCCAGTCTCGTCGAGGGAGAGTTGTTCGGTTGGAAAAAGGGTGCCTTCAGTGGTGCAGACGAAGATCGCCCAGGTCTCTTTGAGCGTGCCAATGGGGGAACTGTTTTCCTCGATGAAGTCAGTGAGTTGCCGCAGGAAATTCAGCAGAAGCTTCTTCGTGTCATTCAAGAGAATGAAGTTCGTCCCATCGGCTCTTCTGATCCAGTGGCTGTCGAATGTCGAATCATCTCCTCCAGTTGCAAAGATTTGATGGAATTGGTCCATCAGGGAGAGTTTCGAGAGGATCTGTACTACCGCCTGTCAGGATTTCAGTGTGAGGTGCCTCCCCTGCGTGAGCGCAGTGAAGATATGCAGGCATTGATCAACGGCTTCCTCTTTGAACTGAGAAATGAACACGGAATCTCGAAGAGATTCTCGGAAAGTGCTTCACAGGAGCTTTGTTCATTCCCGTGGCCCGGAAATATTCAGCAACTCAAAAACGTGGTTCAACAGGCATACCTGATGAGCGAGAAGCGTGTTGTTGCCAGAAAAGTGGTTCTTTCGGTGATGCAGGATTCAACGGCAGATGCTCTCATGAGTGAGAAGTTTGCTGTAACACCGGAAGAAATTTGCATTCGTATTCCACGAACAGAAGGATTCAATGAGATTGTTTCCGAAGTGGAGCGGGCAGTGATTGTGTCAGCGATGCAGCAGAACCGCGGAAACAAGTCGCGGGTCACCAAGCAATTGAAGATTCCACGCCAGACTTTGTACAACAAGTTGGAACGCTTCAGCATTTCTGAAGACGAGTGGAATCTGTAAGCAGGTTTTAGCCGATTCCCAGGATCAACTCTGCGACCATCATGAAAGTGATGGCGGCTGTGACATCATTGAAACTGGTGATAAAGGGGCCTGCGACCAGAGCGGGGTCGAGTCCAAATTTTCCACAAATGATGGGAATGGCGGTGCCACAGGCACTCGCCAGAAGTATGCCCAGGCCTATCCCTGCTGTGACTGCCAGCGGGAAGAGCAGATGGACTTCTCCGCTTTGAAGCCCCTCAAATCCGATCAAAACCAATCCGATGATCAAACCTATGCTGAGGGCGATCAACACGCCGATGAGGACTTCCTGACGAAACAGGCGAATCGTTGAACGACCGAGACCGATGTCGCCGACGGCCATACCCCGAACCACCATCGTTGCTGACTGAGTACCCACACCTCCAGCCAGACCCATCACGAGGGGAATGAATGCCGCGAGGAGCAACCGTCGATCTCCGGGGGATTGGAGGATCTCCTGCAAAGTTCCGCCCCCCTCGACGGGGTGGAGCCATGCGAGAATGAACCCGCTGATCACGGGTAGCAGTAGCCAGGGGATTCTGACCATTGCCCTTCTCAGCACCTTCTGTTGGCTGGGGTGACTTTCCGGAGCTCCGGCAAGTCGATAAAGGTCTTCGTCCGCCTCTTCGGAAATCACCTGGACCAGGTCATCGATGGTCGCCACACCGAGAAGATGATCTTCTGCATCGACAACGGGGATGGCCTTCAGCCCGTATCGTCGAACCAGATTGGCGACTTCTTCCTGGTCATCGGAGACCGATACCGAAATGACTTCAGTACTCATCAGATCGCGGATGGCAACTTCCGGATCACTCCCCAGTAAGTCACGAATAGAGACGATGCCCTTGAGAGTTCTCTGGCCATCGAGGACGTACACATAGTTGACCACTTCTGCATCGATTTGCGATTGCAGATGCTCCAGCGATTGTCCCGCTGTCGCTTCCTGCGAGATGGAGATGTAGTCGAGTGTCATGATTCCCCCGGCAGATTCGGGGGCGTGCTGCATCAGCCTCAGCAGTTCAACGGTGGTTTCCGGGTCCATCCCTGCGAGGACTTCGCGTCGGCGGCTCTGTGAGAGTTGGTTGAGAAGGTCGGTCGCTTCATCCGGAGGCATTTCCTCGAGGATCTTTTGCAGGAGGTGGCCGTCCAGATGCGCGATGATCTGTTCCTGAGATTCCGCATCCGTATCGTCGATGACCTCGGCCTGAGCTTCAGTTCCGATGACGGAAAAGACTCGCCACGTCTCCTGGGGGGTGAAGTCGTCGAGGACCAGAGCGATGTCTTCGGGACGGATTCCGCGAAGCCTCTCCCGCAATTTGGTGTCCGCGTCGGGCGCTTCGAGCAGGGTGCGGATCTCTTCTGCAAGTTGAACCGGATCCTGCGGTGACTGGGACATGACGACTCCTCTGAAGGAAATGTGGGTCTTTTGAGGGATGTTGCCGCTCCTCCGGAAAACGTCAACAGCAGTGCGGGGCTCTGGGCAGAACGCATAGGGGCGGCTCGGGTGCCGGAAGCGGGTTCTGCCACAGTGGCAGGCGGCAGTGTCGCCTCTGACAGTGCACTGCCAATTTGACACGCCCCTTTTACCCAAGGCTCTGTGGCGGTCAAATCCCGGGTTTATAAGTGTTTTTGAATATGCCACTTATGGATATTGCCCGACGGCGGCTGTCAGCGGCACAGCCCTTGCAAATACCTTTGGGCCCCAAGGTCCGATGACCCTTTTGGGCACTGCTCGGCAGGCCGATGTGTCCGCAGATCAGGAATCACTCTTCTCAGTTCAGGGAGATCGACATGTTTGGGTCAGCTTCCGGAGGTGGGTCGAGTTTCCAGGGTGCACAGCGTGCACCCTGGCGGGTTCTGCTGGCGGATGACGATGCCGGAGTTCGCAACAGCCTGGCAGCCCTGCTTCACCTCGATGGCTTTGCCACGGAAGAGGTGGGGGGCGGTGAAGAGGCGTTGCGAAGATTGAGGAGCTGTTCGCCGTCCCTCGCAGAGAGGGGCTTGAATGGAGTCTTTGACCTGATGGTTCTCGACGTCCACATGCCCGATTTGACGGGTGTGGAGGTCCTGAGAAGAGCCCGTCGGGAATTGGATTGGGCTTTGCCAACGCTGTTCGTCAGCGGTGAAGCAAGTACAGATTTGCATGAGGAAGTGAAATCTGCAGGAGGATTCAGGCTGCTCTCGAAGCCGGTGATGCCGGAGGACTTTCGAGGATCGGTCAGGGAGTTGGTCTCCACGTTTCTTCTGAAGGACGAAAACTAGACATCAAGTTCATTGAATGCCCGCAGGGCATGCGAAAGGGAGGGACTCCAATGTCCAAAAAGAATCTTCGCCCGCTGAACGACAAGATCGTTGTCAAGCGGCTCGAAGCCGAAGAAAAAACCAAGGGCGGCATCTTCCTGCCGGACAACGCCAAAGAGAAGCCCCGCGAGGGCAAGGTTGTTGCTCTGGGTGACGGCAAGCTGCTCAAGGATGGCAACCGCGCCGATTTCCAGGTGAAAAAGAATGACGTGGTCATCTTCAGTTCCTACGCCGGAACCGAGATCAAGGTCGAGGGTCAGGAGTTCCTGATCATGAGCGAGGACGACGTTCTCGCCATCGTGGACTGATTCAATTTGATTAACCCGGTCGCCGGATCAGAGAGATCCACCGAGGCGACCCGAAACGAGAGGAACCGACACGATGGGCGCAAAGCGCATCGCGTTTGACCAGGAAGCTCGCGATTCCGTTCGCCGCGGCGTTCAGAAGCTTGCCAAAGCTGTCATGGTCACGCTCGGCCCCAGAGGCCGTAACGTCGTTCTTGAGAAATCCTTCGGTGCTCCCACCGTCACCAAAGACGGTGTGTCTGTGGCACGTGAAATCGAACTCGAGGACTCTTTTGAAAACATGGGCGCACAGATGGTCAAAGAGGTCTCCGCAAAGACCTCCGACAATGCCGGTGACGGCACCACGACCGCAACCGTCCTTGCCAACGCCATCTTTAACGAAGGTCTCCGCAACGTTACTGCCGGTGCCAACCCGGTCAGCATCCAGCGTGGAATCCACAAGGCTGTCGAAGGCATCGTCAACCGTCTCGGTGAAATGTCCACCGAGGTGAAGAACAAGGAAGAGATCGCCCAGGTCGGCAGCATTGCCGCCAACAACGACCCTGAGATCGGTGGCATCATCGCCGACGCCATGGAGAAGGTCGGCAAAGACGGTGTGATCACCGTCGAAGAGGGCAAGTCCCTCGAGACCTCCGTGGACTGGGTTGAGGGCATGCAGGTGGACAAGGGATACCTTTCCCCGCACTTCGTGACCGACACCGAGGACATGGCCTGTGTTCTGGAAGATCCCTACATTCTCATCCACGAGAAGAAGGTCGGATCCATCAAGGACCTGGTGCCGCTGCTTGAGAAGATCGCCCAGTCCGGCAAGCCGATCCTCGTGATCGCCGAGGACGTCGAGGGTGAAGCTCTGGCAACTCTCGTGGTCAACAAGCTTCGTGGAACCTTCTCCTGCTGCGCCGTCAAGGCCCCGGGATTCGGTGACCGTCGCAAGGCCATGCTTGAAGACATCGCCATCCTGACCGGTGGTCGTGCCATCTTCGAGGATCTTGGAATCGATCTGAAGAACGTCGACATCTCTTTCCTGGGTCGTGCCAAGAAGGTGATCATCGAGAAGGAAACCACCACCGTCATCGAAGGTGCCGGTTCCTCCGAGGACATCAAGAGCCGCATCGACCAGATCCGCGCCGAGATGGAGAAGGCTTCCTCCGACTACGATCGTGAGAAGCTTCAGGAGCGTCTGGCCAAGCTCAGCGGTGGTGTTGCGCAGATCAACGTCGGCGCTGCCACTGAAGTCGAAATGAAAGAGAAGAAGGCCCGCGTCGAGGACGCCCTTCACGCGACCCGCGCTGCCGTCGAAGAGGGCATCGTTCCGGGTGGTGGAGTGGCTCTGCTGCGTGCCAGCCTTGCTCTTGACGAGGTCAAGCTGGTCGGTGACGAGATGATCGGTGTCGACATCGTTCGTCGCGCCGTCGAGGCTCCGATCCGTCAGATCGCCGAGAACGCCGGTGTCGATGGCGCCGTCGTCAGCGAGCGCGTCAAGAAGGGTGAAGAGGGCTTCGACGCCCTGCACCTGGAGTACGTCGACATGATCAAGGCCGGAATCATCGATCCGACCAAGGTCACTCGCACCGCTCTTGAGAATGCCGCCTCCATCGGTGGTCTTCTGTTGACCACCGAGGCAGTGGTCAGCGATCTTCCCTCCTCTGACGATGCCGCCGGAGCTGCTGCTGCAGCTGCCGCGGGCATGGGCGGAATGGGCGGAATGGGTGGCATGGGCGGCATGTACTAGCCGACCGTTTCACTCGAAGCGTTTGCCAATGAAAGAGGCCCCGTGGAGTTCACTCCGCGGGGCCTTTTTTTGTTGAATCGGAGAAGTGATCAAGGGGCTATATCAGACGACTATTAGCGTTCGGGCCTGCTTCGACGATTTCTGTTACCGCCGCCACCGCCCGGTCCTTTTCGGGGGCCGCCGCCTTTGGAACGGTTTCCGCCACCGCCGGATCGGGAACCTCTCGGACCTCCGCCTCTTGAACCACCACTTCTTGGACCACCGTGTCGTCCGCGGGATGGAGGACCACTTCTTCGTCGCTGTCGGGGATCCGGGCGAATCCCTTTTGGCGGAGTCCACTCTTCTTCTGTGATGTCAAAACCGGTTTCAGAGACGATACGATTCCAGGAAAGTTTGTCCGCCGGATCGACGAGACTGTATGACTCGCCCAATGCTCCGGCTCTTCCGGTTCTGCCGATGCGGTGGACATAGGTCTCAACCTCATCGGGCACGTCGTAGTTGACGACGCGGGCGACCGCTTCCACGTCAAGTCCCCGGGCAGCCACGTCAGTCGCGACCAGTGTCGTGATCTTTCGATCCCTGAAGCCTTCCAGCACCTTGAATCGCCGTTCCTGATCATGGTCGCCATGCAGAGATCCCGCGGGGTAACCACGACCCCAGAGATCCCGATCCAGTTCGATGACAGACCTTCGGGTGTTACAGAAGATGATGCAGGTCTCACCGGGATGGGCTTCGAGAAGTTGATGAACCCAGTACTTCTTGGCGTGGTCCTGACAGCGAATGAACTTCTGATCGATTTCAGGATTGGTCGCCATCTCCGAGATCGTCGAGATCGTTTCCGGATTTTTCATGAAGCGGCGCGTCAGAGATTTGATCTTGGGCGGAAGCGTGGCACTGAAGAGGCAGGTCTGTCTCTCAGAAGGAGTGTGCTCAAGGATATTCGAAACGTCATCGATGAAGCCCATGTCGAGCATTCGATCCGCCTCATCGAGTACCACGTGCTCGACCCAACCGAGGCGGATCTTCCCACTTTTGAGAAAATCTAGAACCCTGCCCGGAGTGCCAACCACCATTTGGGCTCCCCGGCGCAGTTGGATCAATTGCTGGGCAGCATGGATTCCACCCACGACCAGCGCGACGCGAATCCCCACTGCTTCTCCGAGAAGTGAGGCCACTTCCTCGACCTGCTGGGCCAACTCACGGGTGGGGCAGAGAACCAGGGCCTGAATCCCCACGCGTTCCGGGTCGAGCTTTCCCATGATGGGTGCGGTGAAGGCGAGTGTTTTTCCAGTGCCGGTTTCCGCTTTGCCGATCAAGTCCTTTCCCTGAAGGGCAACGGGAATCGACAGTTCCTGAATAGGGGTTGGATAGACAAACCCCTTCTCCTGTAGGCGATCACGGATTTCCGCAGGGAGGGGGAGGTCGCTGAAGCGAACCTTTTCACTCTCAGGCTCATGGGGGTTTTCAGCAGGATTGTCCTGAGAATCGGAATCAGGTTCATCCAGGCCAGCAAGAAAATCATCTTCATTCATGTCCTTATTGTAAGGGCGAGGGATAATAAAACCCATCAGACCTTGGTAATTCATTTGTTTGTCTGGGGGCAAGTACCGTCTCGATATGCTAAAAATGACGCTGATTTCTCCTAATGGAATCTTTTTGACCCCTCAATTAACGTCTGTCGATTGACGGGTTGATTTAGACTATAGAACGGATCCATCAATGAAAATCACAGTAGTCGGAACCGGGTATGTCGGTTTGGTAACAGGTACCTGTCTTGCCGAAAGTGGCAATCAGGTGATCTGTGTCGACAACGATGCCCGTAAAATCGAGCAACTGGAGTCGGGGAAGATCCCGATCTACGAGCCAGGGCTTGAAGAGTTGGTGGATCGCAACGTCAAGGGGCAGAGGCTCTCCTTTACGACAGATCTGAAAAGTGCAGTTGCTGAATCGACCATTACTTTCATCGCGGTGGGGACTCCTCAAGCCGATGATGGATCCTGTGATCTGACCGCTGTCAAAGTGGTGGCCGGAGAGATCGCAGAAGCGATGACCGGGCCACAGATCGTGGTCAATAAATCGACTGTGCCTGTAGGAACAGCAGAGCTCGTCACAGGGATTATTCAGGGAAAAACAAGCCACCCTGTGGAAGTAGTTTCAAACCCGGAATTCCTCAAAGAGGGAGCGGCCATCGACGATTTCATGAAGCCGGATCGGGTCGTCATTGGAACCAATTCCGAGGAGGTCGCTCGAACGATGAAGGAACTTTATTCACCGTTCGTGCGCACGGGAAAACCTCTCATGGTGATGGATCCTCCTTCCGCAGAACTGACCAAATATGCTTCGAATGCCATGCTGGCGACCAAGATCTCATTCATGAATGAACTGTCTCGGTTAAGTGAGAAGGTCGGCGCAGACATTTCCAAGGTTCGCCAGGGAATGGGTGCCGACCAAAGGATTGGGCCGCACTTTCTCTTCCCCGGTGTGGGTTATGGAGGCTCTTGCTTCCCGAAAGACATTCGAGCCTTGTCGCATCTGGGTCAGGAAAACGGGGTCCATCTGGAGATCCTGGCGGCGGTAGACTCCGTCAATGATTCACAGAAGAGGGTTCTTTCCGAAAAGGTGGTCGCACGATTCGGGGAAGACTTGAGTGGTCACAAATTCGCGTTTTGGGGACTTGCCTTCAAACCCAAGACGGATGACATGCGTGAGGCTCCGTCTATCGTGCTTGCGGAGGAGTTGGTCAAACGAGGGGCCAAAGTCTGCGCCCATGATCCGGAGGCATTACACACGGGCAGGGAAGCCATCGGCGACAGCATCGAATACAGTGAGGATCCGTACCTGGCTGCAGAAGGTGCTTCTGCTCTGCTTTTGATTACCGAGTGGAATGAATATCGGGGACCTGACTTCGAACGTCTGAGATCCCTGCTCAAGGAGCCGGTCATCTTCGATGGGCGCAACATCTGGAATATGGATTTGGCTTCCAAGCATGATTTTGAATACTTTGGTATCGGAATGAGGGGAAGCAGCGATGCCAAGAAGTAGGGTTTTGATCACCGGCGGTGCCGGTTTCATCGGATCATACCTTGCTGAGTTGTTTATGGATCGCGACTGGGATGTCGTTGTCATGGACAATCTCATCACAGGCAATCCTGAAAACATCGAGCATCTCTTCGGCAAAAAGGGTTTCCAATTTATCGAGCAGGATGTCACTGAATACATTCATCACTCTGGAAGCCTGGACGCAATCCTTCACTTTGCTTCCCCTGCGAGCCCCATCGATTATCAACTTTATCCCATCCAGACTCTCAAGGTCGGTTCTCTGGGAACTCATAAAGCACTGGGTTTGGCGAGGAGTAGCGGAGCAAAATTTCTTCTGGCCAGTACCTCTGAAGTTTACGGCGATCCTCTGATCCATCCTCAACCTGAAAGTTATTGGGGTAACGTGAATCCGATCGGAGTGCGGGGCGTTTATGACGAGGCCAAAAGATTCGCAGAAGCGATGACTCTCGCCTATCACCGTGCCCATGGAGTCGATACGCGGATTGTTCGTATCTTCAACACTTATGGTTCGAGAATGCGCCTCAACGACGGCCGCGCACTGCCCAATTTCCTCTGCCAGGCGATTCGTGGGGAACCACTGACCGTCTACGGAGATGGGTCACAAACCCGCTCATTTTGTCACGTCTCCGATCTCGTCGATGGGATCTGGAAATTGCTCCATTCCGATACCCACCAACCGGTCAATTTAGGGAATCCTACCGAAATCCCGATCATTGACTTCGCTCGTAAAGTACTGGAAGCCACGGGCTCCGAGAGTGAACTGGTTCACGAAAATCTTCCGGAAGATGATCCAAGAGTTCGTCAGCCCGATATTTCAAGAGCGCAGGAGATATTGGGGTGGGAGCCAAAGGTCACTTTGGAGGAAGGTCTCAGATTGACCGTGCCCTACTTCGAGCAGAAAATCAGGGAAACCGGAAACGATTCAACCGCGGTTTGTGAATCTGATTGAAAGGCCAGCTTTGGACAGCTGCCAAAATGTTCTCATTCTTGGAGATGCGGGAAACAGCCCGGGGCTGGATTACCTGAAGACTCTGATTCCCGTTTTTTCAGAGAGGGGAGTCCGGTCTGAACTTCACCCGATTCAGCTTCGAGTGGACAAACCGGTGCTTCCTGAACTTGACGGCATCGACCTCATCATCCTTGCGGGTGGCGATGGCGCATTGATGTCTTTGCTGAGAGCTCTCGGAACCAATCCGATACCTGTTTACGGCATCAACTTCGGAAGGGTGGGGTTCCTCATGAATCCGGCCAGAGATCCTTCCGAGTTGGTGGAGCAGATTCTTCAGGGCAAATGTGTGGAGCAACGATTGCCGGTTCTCGAAGCCCAGTGGGTGACCACGACTGGAGAGTCTGGCAGTGCTTCTGGGGTCAATGACATCGTTCTGGAGAGAGCTTCTGGTCAGACGGTGCACCTGGATGTCTTTATCGACCAGGTGCGTCTCAATGATTATTCCGGGGATGGAATGGTTGTTGCGACCCCCGCAGGATCCACGGCGTATTCCCTTGCCGCAGGGGGACCGGTGATTCATCCGGAAGTATTCGGGATACTGATGACGCCTCTGAATGCTCACCGACCTGTCCAATTCCATTCCCTCCAGTTTCCTGTGGTGTTGCCATTGCAGACGGAGATACGTCTGGTGGGCAAAGGCCTGGAAAAACGACCGATTCGCGTGGTGGTCGATGGTGAGACACATATGGATATTCAGGAGCTGGGGATCAGAGCCCGCGGCGATTTCGTCAGGTTGCTGAGGCTTGAGGGGTATCAGTACGTCAAAGGCCTCGTGTCCCGAATCATCGGCGAAACGGATCGTGACGATTGAGGGAACTTTTGAATTCCAGATTCCCCATCGTCGAAGGTCGGGTGAGACACCATGAATGAGGATCTCCTCGAAATCATGAGCCTTTTTTCCCGACTGGGGGATCACAAAAGGTACAGAACCCAGTTGCTGGGCAAGTTGTTGAATCTCTTCAAATCAGGCCTTTCAGCAGAGCGTGCATTTCTATTGACCTTAACGGAGGGCCAGGAGTACCAGGTATGGTGTTCCCAAAGTTCAGGTGAAGCATTGGTCGCCAACGCTTCGGGGAATATCTCCCACCACGCACTGGCATTGGCTGCGAAATCGGACTCTCCCGCGATTTTTGAAAACACCCATCTGGATCGAAGGTTCCGAACTCTGGCTGAAGAGGAGAGCGGCAACAAAGTCCGCTGGATTCGTGTATTTCCGTTGAGGGCTCCGATGTCGACGACCTTTGTTTACCTCGATTCGAGGTTTGCTCAGGAAGCTCATAAGGAAAAACTGACACCCCTTGAAGAGGGAGTTCTGGAAATCTTGCGTCTGATATTGCAAGAGGAAAGCCTGCCCACGTCTGCAACCGTTACGGTTCCGAAGAATGAAGTTCCTGAAGAGACAGAATCCACGACTGTAGAAACACAAAAACTGACGATAGAGGATCCTGTCATATTCGGATCCTTTGTGACCCGTTCACCGGACCTCATATCGGAGATCGGGGAATTGGAAAAAATCACCGCCACAGATATTCCGATCCTGATTTCCGGTGAAAGTGGAACAGGAAAAGAACTCCTCGCTCAGATGATCCATCAGCAAAGTGGGCGTGAGGGTGACTTCATCACGTTGCACTGTGGCACCATCAATGAATCATTGGCGGAGGTGGAACTGTTCGGCCATGAAAAAGGGGCATTCACCGATGCTGTTGAAGAGCGATCAGGGCTTCTCGAACTGGCTTCAGGTGGAACCCTGTTCCTCGACGCCATCGAAGAGTCACCCGCTTTCTTGCAGGCGATGCTCTTGAGTGTCCTTCAAACGGGTCGTTACAGAAGAGTGGCTGGAGAGGTCGATCGGGAAGTCGACGTTCGTATCATCGCGACGATGGGCACCGAAACCCCCGGGAATCAAATCAGGGAAGACCTCATCTATCGCCTTTCAGGATTCAGGATTCACCTTCCACCCTTGAGAGAGCGACCGGAAGATGTCCTGTTGATCCTCGACCATCTGTTGGAATCCCAGAATTGCACTGCAGTTATTTCACCCGAAGTCCAGGCTTTGCTTCTGACCCAATCATGGCCTGGAAACGGTTGGCAGGTCCGACATCTGGTTCAGCACATGGTCGCCAAAGGCGACATGGAAATTTCAGAAGAAACCCTCGCCACGGTGCTCGATGTCGAAAAGGCACCCCGTACATCAGAAGCTCCAGTGAGTGACCTGTTGGGGATGGCGGAGAGAGAGTTGATCCTTCGTGCCCTCGAGGAAACGGGGGGCAACAAGACGGAAGCATGCCAAAAACTGGGGATCTCCCGCCGTACACTTTATCGCCGACTGGAAAAGCATGGCCTTCTCACGGAAGAGAATGGCGAGTCCTGATTCAACGTTGTGGGGCTGTGATCAGGACTGTTCTCAGGATTGCAACGCTTGACGCCAGCCATCACAGATCACGTCGACAGAAGGAATTCGATCCGCTTCAAGCTTCTTGTTGAAGGGAGAAGGGCTGTCCGGATAGGTGATCCGTGTGACCGGCCCATCCAGATTCCAGATCGCTTCGTCACTGATCCTCGCGGCCAGCTCCGCACCAAAACCACAGGTACGAGTGGCTTCATGGGTGATAGCCACATGCTCTGTTTTCTCGATGGATTGCAGTATCGGATCGAGATCGAGGGGGGAGAGAACGGGCAGGTCGATGACTTCGATCTCGACCCCTTCTGCAGCCATAATCTCAGCCGCTTCCAGAACCCGGTGCGTCATCCAACCCCATGAGATGGAAGTCAAATCCTTGCCTGAACGCCGCACATTGGCTTCGCCAACCACACGGTCCTTGATTTCGGTTCCCTTGAGGTCTGTCCGCTCACGTCGATACAGAAACTTGTGTTCAAAGTAGATGACTGGATTGGGGTCCTTGATGGCGGATCGGAGCAATCGGTAGGCGTCGTCAGAGAAAGCCGGTGCCACAACCTTGAGCCCGGGTGAGTGCAGGAACCAGGATTCCACATTCTGTGAGTGGAATGCACCCGCACCCATACCACCACCACCCGGCATGCGTATGACGAGTGGAACGGCACACTCTGTGCGCCAGTACATCTTGGCGGCGACATTGACCAATTGGTTGAAGCCACAGGAGATGAAATCTGCAAACTGCATTTCGATCACAGGGCGTTGGCCGAGGATCGCTGCACCGGTGGCGATGCCAATCGTTCCACTCTCCGCTATGGGAGTGTTGCGCACTCGCTGGGGGCCAAACTCATCCAGAAAACCCTTGGTAATCTTGAAGGCTCCACCGTGTCCGGCGATATCTTGCCCCATCAACATGACAGAAGGGTCATGGCGCATCTCATCACGCAGGGCGTGGGAGAGGGCCTCGATGTAGAGAACATTCTCTTCGATCGTCATCTCATTCGGCATGGATGCTCCGATCGCTGTTCGGTTCCGGCTCCGGCATCGACATGGCTTCATCGACCACTTCCATGATCAGGGCCGCACACTTTTCGCGGATTTCTTCAAGCCAGGCTCTCGAGACGATTCCGCCATTCACCAATCGGGTTTCGATCAGATCCATGGGGTCATTCTCGAGGTAGCCCTTGAGTTCATCCCCTGGCACCTGATCGAGGGAATCGTCTCCCTCGGAGTGACCCCGATGTCGTCCGACATGTGCCTCCACAAGAGTGGGGCCTTCTCCGGATCGAGCACGCTGGACCGCCTCCTGCATTACCTGGTGCATGGCGATGGGGTCATTGCCGTCGACTTCGACTCCTGGCATTCCATAGCCGATGGCTCGGCTGGCGAGGTTGTCACAGGCGTATTGCTGGGAAGTGGGGGTTGAGAAGGCCCAGTGGTTATTTTCGATGATCAGAATGAACGGGAGCTTCCAGACGGACGCAATATTGAGTCCCTCATGGAAGTCACCGGTGGAAGTGGCGCCTTCACCGATGAAGTTGATCGCCACCCGATCACTTTTCTGTTGTTGAAAAGACAACGCCGCACCGGCAGCCACCGGAATCATCGATCCCAGATGACTGATCATGCCGATATGAATCAGGCCATGTTCCGGCTCCATATGGTTGTAGTGGTAGGAACGCTCATGTCCGGCGGAGTAGCCGTGTTGACGGCCGAGCATTTGACAGGCGAGCCGAAACAGTCGCTCCCGTGAGTCTCCACCCAGAGGCTGGCGAATCAGATTCATGTTCGATGGGAAGATCTCGGGTATGAGACTCTCGATGTCCACGTAGTGCCGGAGGATCGCTCCCGCATCCCTGTGGAGGCTGACCAGGGCGTCCCCTTTTTCGATGGCACTCGCTGCGGCAACTGTGGCGGCTTCATTGCCAACCGATGAGTACCACTTGGAGAGCGCACCGGTCTTGAACATCTTTTCGTATCGCAGGTCCCATTCGCGGGTGAGTCGCATGTAGGCATGCATCTCGCGAAGAGCGTGGTCCGAACCGGTATCTAGCCATGCGGCTGCCGGCGAAACCTCTGGAGGGGCACCTGTGTTGCTGGTTGAGGAGTTGGCTGGTTGATCCATCATGCGGGGATGGTATCAGCGACCTTCCTCCGTGGCCACTCCGTCTGTGGAGGCTTGGGCAGGAAACACGATTTTTCCATGGCGGTAAGGCTCGAGAAGGCTGGCATCTGAAGCCTCCTGGTCCTTCCAGAGGGTCCGGAAACGTGCAGGCTCACCTCGCCAGCGGCGTTGGGTCTTTTCGTCGAACTCGACTCGAAATTCCTTTTTTGCCCGCTCCGGTCCGATGTTGAGGAGAACCGGTTCCGAGTCGGGAGAGACGGGCCTGAGCTTGAGGGTGTCACCCTGAACCAGACTGCCGACCAGATCGGTCGGCTGGGTGGAAGGGGGTAACTGGTGCAACACCAGACGAATCAGCGGGCTGCGATGGAGTGCCACGGTCTCTTGCAAAAGGATCGCTTTTTGAAGCCGCAATTCTTCTACGCGACCCGCAAGCAGGGTGGGCTGGGCAGAGGATCCCGGATTCCATTCCACCGCACCGCAAACGAACAATCCCGCTTTGCCCTCGATGTCCTGAACCGGCAGACCTGCGAGGATCAGACCAGGTTGTGCAGCGAGAGGCTGCGAAACTTCGACTTCAAGGATCAGTCCAGCCCACGGGGAGGTGTTACCAAAATCCAATTTGCCTGTGGGCCAATTGAAGATGACCACTGTGGCAAGGATCAGAAGCGGCAACCACGTGCGGACAAAAGAACTCAGGGACATGGATACTCGTAGCACCTGAGGAAGTCGGGGGTTGGATCATTCCCGCAATCGGGCCAGGGTGCCGAAGGGGCAGCTCCGATTCCGAAGAGAGCATTCAGTGCATAGATCACATCCGAGATGTTCAAGCTGCTGTCATCGTTGACGTCACCGGCAATGGGGCAGGTACCGAAGTCCGCACCCATGAAGAGCCAACCCAACAGAGTGATGGAATCGGACAGATCGATGGAGTTGTCGAGATTGGTATCTCCCCTGACAAAGGGTTCCAACCCCAATTCGACGTTGTACTCATCCATCAGAACGGGAGGTCCCTTGTCCTGTTGGAGCCATTGCTCGTAAAGGATGTCTCCCGCGTCATTGGTCACATTCTCGTTTTTCAGGAACTCGATGTATTCCTTCGACGCAGTTTGGTACCAAACGCGGACATCGAGGAGGACCGACTCATTGGGAATGTCGTAGTAGGTGTCATGCCAATGCTGACCATCCGGATAGAAGATTCCCACGGGCTCCGCCTGCACCGATTCAAAGCCCGCATTGGTGAATCCCATCGGCGGGATTCGGTTGTCCTTGTAGATCTTGTTGTTGAGTGCGAAGTGGAAGGAGGGACCTTCATCCAGTCCACTGACTTCAGCGGAGTGGGCATCCAGACCATGTTTTGCCTCGAAGACGGTGGTCGTCGAGGATTCCAGAACAGCAGTACTGAAGTTGTACTCTCCATGGTGGGCGAGGGTCATTCCAAAGGCATTGCGGAAGTGGACCTCAATCCACATTCTGCGCCCTTCGGGGTATCCGGTGGGCAACTTGTGGCCTGACATATTGATCACCCGAACCTTGATCTGCCCATTTTCGACGGTGACTTCCAGATCACTGGCGTCTTCCAGCATGGCGATGTTCCTCGCCTTTGCTGCTTCGATCTGCGTCGGGTCCATATAGGCGGGGGTATCCCACAAGAGGTAGCTGGTGTCGAGGGCATGAATGGCGTCGAGGACCCAGGTCTGTGTTCCCATGAAGTAGTGACGGGCTAGATCCGGTCTGGCCGGGTAGCCCATGTTGCAGCCGATCGCATTGATTCGCGGCATGTGGCAATCCTGACAGGAACTGACATTGGGATTGTTGCCGCCGAAGCGTCCGCCCATATCCACTGGGCCCTGTGCAAACAGGCTCTGGCTCCACTCTCCGTAGGTTCTTTCGACAGGGAATTCCTCTGCCGGGTCATGGGTGTCGTGGGGAGCGTCGAGATCATTCATGACGAAGGAGTCGCCCACTCGCTGGTATGCAGGATTGGAAACGTCATGGCAGGTTCTGCACAAACGCGATGAGCTGTGGAAGGGGGACTGGATCGCCGGATGGAAAGGAAAACCGGAACCCAGATTGTAGGGGCCTCGGCGTCGGTCGACAGGATCGACGACGAATTGCCCGGTATGTGCCTGGGCTGGAATCTCATCGAGTGCATTGAGAATGCCGAGATCGATCGTAGGACTTTGACCACTGACATATTCCGGGTCGACCATGCGATGGCACAGGTTGCAGGTCACTCCGTCAAAATCATTGACCCCGGAAAGATTGGATCCATCCGTCGGAGTACTGTTGCCGGCAAGCCATGCTCCGGGAGTGTGGCAGCGCAAACAGAGATCGCCGGACTCGGCGGCATCCTGGTTGGCGATGGCAAGGCATGCATGAAAGAGCGGGTCTCTTCCCGCCTGTGCCATGATGCTGGTCTTCCAGGTGTCGACGGGTGAATGAGCGAAATTGGAATGGCACAGGTTGCACGCACTGCCGGCGATGATGGGTTCACTGAGTGCCCCCGGTTGTGTACCGGGTTGAGCCCAATCCTTGATCGTGGTTGGAATGGGCAGATTTTGTGCCTGCGACATGGAGGGGAAACCCCAGAGTGTGAGACAACAGATTCCCAGAATCAGTTTCAAATTCAGTTTCAAACCGTCACTCCACCATCGAACGCTTGGGAGGTTCCCGATTCCCTGCGGCTGTTGAATTCAGCCACAACGTCTCAATCAAGAATACACCATTTTGAAACACTCACCCAATGAGACTGGAGAAGTGAAGCCAATCATGACACTCATGGCCGGAATGTTACCCGGTCAGCCAGCCCTCTGATTGCAGGAGGGAGCGCATCTCCGAAATGTTCAATTGCGGGGCCAGGTCACTGCGTAACTGAAAATCCTCGGCAACCGGTTCGCCACCCGGAGATGTGGAGGAGGAGGTGGAGTAGGGGGGCTGAACAACGAGGTGGCTGCCAAAGTCTGTCAGTCGGGGGCTTTCCGAAATCGCAGTCAAAACCTCGTGCTGTTTCTCTCCGGGCCTCATCCCAATCACCTCCTGATTTGCCTCTTCGGAGATGGCATGTGCAAGAACATCGATTCTGCATGCGGGTGAGCGGGGGATGTGAATCTCTCCTCCTTCACTCCGGGAAAGGCATCTGTGAAAGGCATCGACAAGTTCATTTTGGCCGATCCAGAAACGGGTCATCGCAGGATAGGTGATGGTCAGGCAACCTTTTTTTGCCTGTTCGATAAAGAGGGGAACAACACTGCCTTTGCTACCGATCATATTGCCATGACGAATCACGTCGAAGCGGGTATTGCCCGCCCTTTCCCGGTCGGCATTCAGCAACTCCAACTCCATCATGAACTTGGTGTTCCCGTAAACGTTGGCAGGGTCTACGGCCTTGTCTGTTGAGCTGGCGATGACCCGATCCACCTTTTGGGCGAGGGCTGCTTCCACAACATTCCGTGTTCCCAGAACATTGGTTTTGTGTGCTTCGATGGGGTGCTGTTCTGCGAGATGGACATGCTTCATCGCAGCCGTATGAAAAACGACGGACACATCTTTCAGGGAGTGGGTGATTTGATCGAGATCTCGGACATCGCCAATGACGGAGCGAACCCGGGCAGGATCAAATTCGGGATCGAGCTGTAACTCATGGTGTTTCTGTTCGTCCCTTGAATAGATGAGGATCTCTTCCGCGTCCGTTTCCGCGAGCAACCAGCGAGTCAGGGTTTTGCCGGTAGTTCCGGTTCCCCCGGTGATCAACACCCGCTTTCCCCGCAGATCAGGGGGCAATTCTCGGGCGGCGGCGGATCCAGGGTTGGGGTCGCGGGAATCGGACAAGGATCATTCCTCTTCAGGCTTTCCGCCGAGGGGGGGAGTTTGGCAAGGGGCAGTGTGCCTGCCGGAATTCGCCGAGACAACAGATCTGGAGTTCTCCGTGGCTTCCAGAGGCCTGTTTCAGGGGGGTATCGAGCGGATTCTGGCCTTCTGGACTTCGTTTCCCTTGACGATCTGCAGGCAGGATGGTCCCATCTTGGACTGCCTGCGATCAGGGGCAACAAGGACTGATCATTGACGGATTCAGGAAGCGAGAGCGTCGTGGCCAAGAACAAGAACACCGAATATGTCTGGCTTCAGTGCACGGAGACAGGTGACCTCAACTACAGAACTTCCATCAATGCCAAGGGTGGAATTCCTGAGGGTTTGAAGGAGGGCTTGAAGAAGTACTCTCCGCGTCTTCGCAAGCACACCGTTCACAAGATCAAACGCAAGTAGCGCTGCGCACGCCGCTTCCGTATCAGGTGCGGCTTGCCCATCCAAAACAGCCAACAGATTTCCTTCGGCATCTGCTTTCGGGCGGGTGCCGATCGTTTTTTGTTGGGACCGGCCCCGATTCTGTTGCCGATTATTCAGGATCTGTACACCTGAATTCCCTGCCCGTTTCTTGGCGGTTTCCTCCCACTCTGCGGATCTGATTTGTCCCAAGGGATAAATTTGATGCGTCAGGGATGGGAAGGAAATGATCATGGAAAAACCAGTGGTTTGGATACTGGGAGCCGGTGGCGGCGTTGGCGGGTGCGTGGCCCAGCAGCTTTCCGCAGCCGGCTGGAAAATTGTCGCAAGCGGGAGAGATCCCGAAAAATTTGGTGCAGCCTCACAAGGCACCGCCGATTGGGTTTCTCTTCCGCTCGACGCCTGTGACCCCCAGCAGATGGACGCGGGAGCCAAGAAAATCCTCGAGGATTGCGGTCGCCTCGACGCTGTCGTCGTGGCTGTCGGTTCCATCTTCCTCAAACCTTTGCATGCGACGACACCCGAGCAGTTTTCAGAGACGGTGAATGCCAACCTGTTGCCGGCATTTCACGCACTGAGATACTCGATTCCAGGAATGATGCGCCAGAAGGGCGGGCGCGTGGTGCTCTTCTCATCCGCTGCAGCGCAGGTGGGAATGGCCAACCATGGAGCAATATCGGCAGCCAAGTCCGCCGTCGAAGGGCTCGCACTGGCGGCCTCCTCGACTTACGCAAAACGGGGAATCCGCATCAACACCATCGCTCCCGGTTTGACCGATACACCGATGGCTGAATCCTTGCTGGCTGATGAAAGTCGCAGGGCGATCAGTGACGGAATGCATCCGGTGGGCAGGGTAGGAAGAGCGGAAGAGGTGGCAAAGGTCGCTTCATGGCTCGTCAGTGAAGCCCCCGACTGGATGACCGGGCAGGTGATTGGAGTCGATGGGGGATTGGCCAGGCTTCGATCTCAGGAAACCCGCAAAGTCTGATTCAGAATGCCAACTCGGGGCGACGCAGGAGGCCTCCCAGATGGGAGGTCCAGATCAGGCTGAGAACCCCGGCAGTCAAAAGCCAGGCTACAGCGTGGAAAATCCACGGGTGTGGCTTCTCTTCCTGGATTTCCGCCAACACTGAAATCACTGAGCCGACTCCGGCGAGGGCGAGAATCGTGAATGAGATTCTGCCCCAGAGACCGTGGTCTTCGACGGCCCCGGAATCCCAATCCACAAGACTTTGCCACCATTCCACTGTTGTGGGACCTGTGAAGTAGGCGACAGCAGAGGTCAATGCCACAAGAACCGAGAGGGTGTGCCCCAGCCTGAGGAATTCCCGGGAGTCGCTTCGCTTGCCCCTGATCATCAGATACAGCGAAAGCGGGGCAAGGATCACAGGAACGTGAACCACTGCCACATGAAGCCAGGCCTGAATCTGACCTGCATCCATCAATCGCCGGTTCCGATGGCTTCTGCCGGATCGACGCCCTTGTCCACCGCTTCGTAGTTCAGTTCAGAGCCACGCATGCTGTGTGGAATCGCATAGACCGCAGACATGACCAACGCCGCAGCCAGTACCACAGCTCTGCAGATGCCCTCTTTCTTTTTGGGACCGGTACCGATCACCGCCACTGCCGTGAGCCAACTGACCCACATGATCAGCATCTTGTTGTCGGTGAGATCTCCGCCGAAGGGAAAGCCGGTCCAGTACTCACCAAATGCATACTTCTGCACGATGGGACCCAGAATCATGCCACCGAGAGTCATTCCACTGATCGTGACGAAAGCAAGCCGTCGCATGTCGTCGACATTGAAGAGTGCAGAGAGACCAGTCCGCATACCGATCAGAACCGAAAAGAACATCAGGAAGATATGTGGCCAGAGGATCCACGAAGGTACGGGGTCCTTGTAGCGAAGAACGATGTTGTCTGCCCCCTCCTCGGGAATCCGAATCATGGAGTTTGCAGTATTGACTTCGACGAAGTATTCCATTTTTCCTGCAGCAGGCTGGACCGGCAAAGCCGCAACCCACTCTGAACCACCCTCCTCGAGGGTTTTCTTCTCGAAGGCAGTGACGGTGATCGCGTCTGCGGTTTTGTAACGCTTGAAGTGCAGGGTTGCAGAGAACTCTCCGTCTCCCGTATCGGGAAGTGTGATGGGAGCTCCATGAGTGGTTTCATGAGATCTGAGCAGTTTGTATTTGTGAACTTGATCACCGGTCTGGATCTCGCCCCTGAATGGGTAGGTGGGGCCAGTCGTTCGCTGGTAGATGATGGCAGAAATCATGATCATCAACGCGAGGATCCAAAGGAAAAACTTCTTCATGTCGATTCAGCCTTTCTTCAGGGGTGAGTCCCCCTGAACGATCTTTGACATCCTACCTGAACCGTTCTTCAACTTGGATCTTTTCCCCTCGCAACCGGCAATATCCGCATCTATTCTCTTCTGTTTACGTGTGTCCTAAACGGCAGAATTCTGCTCTTTCTGACCTTTCGGGCACTTCAAATACCGTCCTCGCCTTGGGGATCAGAAATGAGTCGGACCTTGTCCAGCAATCGGTACAGGAAGGGGAAGGAACGAAACCGGCTTCAATGGTGGTTTTTCTTTCTTCTGCTGATCTCGCTGATTCCGGGTTGTGATTCCGGTTCGGGCAAAGAACGCCTGACGGTCTTTGCCGCCAGCTCCCTGACGGATGTTCTGCCAGAATTGAAAGCAGAGTTTGAGCGCTCCACGCCTGAGGCGGAATTGAGTCTGGTTTTTGGGGGCAGCCAAATTCTTCGCCTTCAGATTGAACAGGGAGCGATGGCTGATCTGTTCATTTCAGCCCACCCGGAGCATGTTCAGTCTCTGATCGATCAGCAGATTTTATCTGATGCTCTGCCGGTGATTGAAAATCCCCTCGTCGTCATCGTCTCCCCTGAGCAGGCGACCTCCATCACCCGATTTGATCAACTCACCGATTTGGAAAAGTTGGTCGTCGGTGACGTTGCTGTGCCTTTGGGCTCGTATACCGAAGAGGTCATTCGCAAATCAGACGAAGTCATGGGCTCCGGTTTCGCAGACCGATTGAGATCATCAGTCGTGTCGAAAGAGTCCAACTCCAGATTGGTTCGCAGCAAGGTCTTGCTTGGGGAAGCGGATGCGGCCTTTGTCTACAAAAGCGATGCCCGCAATACACCAGCCGGAGTTGTCGAGTTGCCTGAACCTCTCTCTGCCAGAGCCCGATATGTGCTGGCAGGACGGGATGCCGAAGGTGGAAGTGTGGCGCATCAGTTCAGGATTTTTCTGGGCAGTGACAAGGCCATGGAAATCTTCAGGAGGCATCAGTTCACTCTTCCAACAGGTTCGGAGGCCGACCGTGAAAAGTGAAGAAGGGCGGAAGAGCCTCGGGGCCGCCAGGCTCGCATGGATCCTTGGCGTTCCCCTGTTCCTGATTCTGCTTCTCCCCGGGTTTGCGCTGGTTCTTTCGGCAGGCCTCTCAAAAGTCTGGGCCGCATTTCTTGACCCGGCATTTCTGCAAGCCGCGGTTCTGAGCTTGACCTCTTCGACGGTGGC
This sequence comes from uncultured bacterium, assembly GCA_913056395.1. Classification (GTDB taxonomy): domain Bacteria; phylum Planctomycetota; class UBA8108; order UBA1146; family UBA1146; genus UBA12191. The sequence goes on from CAJXMG010000003.1 coordinate 94,101, forward strand.
GATGGTCCTGATTCTGTTATCGGGAACCCCTTTGGCATGGTGGTTGGCGCGATCCCCATCCCGTTTCTCTCGCGGAGTAGAACTGATTCTGGATCTTCCCATCATCCTTCCTCCTGCTGTGGTGGGAATTGGATTGCTCCAGGCATTTGGTCGTTCGGGAATCATCGGCGACTTGCTTGCTGCTGTTGGATTGAATCTGCCATTTTCATTCATGGCGGTGGTGCTGGCACAGGTGGTCATCGCTGCTCCCTTTTTTCTCAGGTCAGCAACGGTGGCATTCAGAAATGCCGATCGGGATCTGGAAGACGTGGCAAAAACACTGGGACATTCGCCAGTCCGAATCTTTTTTCAGGTGGTGCTTCCCCTTTGCCGCCGAGGGTTGTTGGCGGGTGCGTTATTGGCATGGGCCCGTGCTTTGGGCGAGTTCGGTGCAACACTGCTCTTTGCCGGGAATATGCCGGGGGTAACGCAGACGCTGCCATTGGCGATTTTCTCGACCCTGGAAAGAGATGTTCATTTGGCCATCGCCATGTCTTTGCTGTTATTGGCATTGGCTCTGTTGTTGTTGGCATCGTTGCGTCGTTTTGAGAAGACCCCGGCAGGGGGGCACCGATGAACAACTGGGAAGTTCAAATTGAATGCCTCAAAGGTGAGTTCCATCTGCAGGTGGAGTTGTCCGGTGGTTCGCGACCTCTGGCCCTGATTGGTGCCAACGGATCAGGTAAATCCACGATACTTCGTGGAGTGCTGGGACTCGAAAATCCTGAACATGCATTTGTGCGAGTCGGGGAGCGAATTCTGCATGACTCAAAAGCTTCCCTTTGTGTCCCTGTCGAGGAGAGAAACCTGGCCTACCTGCCTCAGGGGCTGGGATTGTTTCCGCATATGAATGTCGCCGAAAACATACTCTTCGCTGACAGAAGCAACACCCTCACCTTGTCTGAATTGGTCGATGGGGAATACTCGACAACCGTTGAAAACCTGAAGATCAAATCTTTGCTTCATCGTCGGCCTGAAGAACTGTCAGCAGGGGAGTGTCAGAAAGTGGCCTTGGCGAGGGTCATGATCCAGAAGCCACAGATGATTCTTCTCGATGAGCCGGCCAGTGCTCTGGACATTCTTGCCCGCAGGGAAGTACGCAAGGTTTTGTCGGAGCAACTTTCTGATCTGGGGATTCCTTCAATTCTGGTGACCCATGATTTTCGTGATGTTCGGGATCTGGTAGCAGATATCGCCTATCTCAAAGCTGGAAAAGTGGAGAAAGCCGGATCGGCAGATGATTTTCCGGGGGGAGAGTCAGACGAGTTCCTCGTCGAGTTTTTCGCTCAGCCCTGAAGTCCCGTTGTTCCTGCAGCGAAAGCCGGGGGGAAATAGATGGCCAGCAAGGCCAGCCGACCACTCCAGGCAAAGGTACGGATCCAGTTCGATTTGACGAGGGCCTTAATGGCGATTCGCTCAGCGGTTTTCGATTCTTCAGTGACAGATCTGCTCTGGCCAATTTTCCCATGGTTGGGAATCTGCAAAACCAGCGTCGAAAGCCAAATGATGGCGAGCAGAATGAACCCCCAGAGAGCGGGTTGCTGAGTTGCTCCCTGCCATTCCCAGACGAGTAAAAGGGAGCCTCCCAGCAACTCGACAACCATGGCGGGAAAGACGACCAGGGTCGTTCGGCGGACGTGGAACTCCTGATATTCCCGCATCTTTTCAGATCCAACATGCACATAGATGGGGTAGTGGACGATCTGGACAAACCAGATCAGCCCCGTCATGAAACCTGTTGTCAGCCATTGGCTCAGAATCAAAAGGTCCATGGGTTCGTCAGTGAATCAATCTTTGGCCGAAGGTGATTCGGAATCAGGCTTGTCGTCGGATGATTCCTTTGCGGAGTCGGCGTTGTTGCGGATTCGAACAGGAAGCTGCGCTTCACCCCAACGAAGAGGGCTTCTCACTTCGGGACCGTTGTAGAAAAGGGCTCTCGGTTTACCTGCCAACTCAAGATGAGGATGCTTGTCGAGCTCTTCCTTCAGTTGATCGATTCTCTGGGTCAACTGTTTCACGCCGTAGCCTCCCTGAAAGCCGACGGAGATAAAACTCATCCGGGCTTCGTCTTCGACCACGACGGCTCCGGCGATTCCGGTAGGACCGAGTTCAGGAGTTCTGTAGAGGAATGACATCGCCCAACCGGCAACTTTTGGCGAGGGGGCGCCGATGTCGATGTCGTACTCCATCTCAACAGGAGAAGTCATGGCGATATCGCGGGACTTGATATGAGTGAACAGTTTCCAGAAGCCGAAGTTGCTGGCGAGGTCGGGAGCGATTTTCCCCTCCACTTTGGCCCTTCGAACCACGGGGTAGCTTTTGAGTTCGACGCAACCGGGTGCTGTGGGGGCGGGGTAACCCTCAGGCAATGGAGTGCCGATCCGGGCGGTGTCGCACCTCCATGTTCCTGCCTTGTCCTGATGGGGCTTTTCTTTGGCTGTCCCTGAAAGATGAACGCTGGTCCCGGGGGCGGGCAGGGCTTTTTCAGAATCCTTGGGCAGACTTGCCGTGTCCTCCGTCTGATCCGGATTTTGGCGGGTCGAATCGACTGAAACGGGCACTGTTGCGATAAAAAAGGCCAAACAGAGTGAAAGGTGAGTCATGGGTCTCCAGGTGAGGTTAGTCAGTTCATTCCGAAAAATGTCCGATTCGGTAAAAATCGTGCAAGTCGACCAAATTTAATCAGGATGTGATATGATCATCAAGGTCCAGATTTAAGCCGCGCTTCATTTTCTGGTCATTTAGCGATAATTGGGCAGGCAATTGGGCATTTGCACCTTTCTCCGCTCGACAGCCCTGAAAAGGTCAATACGATCACATTATGGATAAAGAATTCTTCACTCCCCGAACCCTCGGTGACGCGATAGGTGTCAGTCAGTCCAGCTTGAAGCGTTGGGCAGACAAGGGCCTGTTGAATGTCGAAAAGACTGCGGGCGGACATCGCAGGATCGGAATGGAGGAAGCCCTGCGCTTTATCCGCGAATCTGGCGTGACCGTCGTCAAGCCGGATTTGCTGGGGTTGGGATCGGAAGACTTGGAAGTACAGGAAGATGAACTGAGTTCATCGGATCGGCTGTACTACGCGCTCCACTCCGGCGATGAGACCCGCGTTCGATCGCTGGTACTCAACCAGTACCTCGATGGGCGTCCTCTTCATGAAATTTTCGACGAAGACATTCAGCCGGCTATGGCAAGAATCGGACTGCTCTGGCATGACGATGTCTCTGGCATCACCATCGAGCATCGTGCTCATGATATTTGCCTTCAAGTCTTGGCGGACCTCCGATTCCGCTTGCCGAGAGTCTTTACCAAAGGTACTGCCATCGGAGCGGCTGTTCCGGGAGATCCCTACACCTTGCCCACTGCGATGGTCTCCACTGCGTTGAGGGGTGAAGGTTTTTCAGCGGTCAATCTGGGGCCGAACTTGCCGATCGAGGCACTTCTGGATGAGGCCAAGAAGGTCAAACCGTTGATCGCATGGCTCAGTGTCAGCCACCTGAAAAAAGCCCATATCCTCCGTACAGAAATCAAGGAATTCGCCAGAGAACTGAGAGCACAGAACACCTTCCTCATCATGGGTGGTTCCCAGATCCACAAATTGCGCCTCGATCGTGATCCCTACGTTTTGATCGGAAAAAACATTCACGAACTGGTTTCGATTTCCAGGGGATTGGTCGCCAACATCCCGCAATCAAGTCAATCAAAGGACGAACTTTCTTGACCATTCCAGCGGATCCCGTAGACAACACAGGCAGAGTTCAGCCGGTCAACGACCGACCCGTGAACTATGACGGCAAATACGTCCTTTATTGGATGACCACCGCACGCAGGACCCGATTCAATCACGCCCTCGATCGCGCTGCTTCATGGGCCCGATCACTCGACATTCCATTGGTAGTTGTGGAGGCCTTGGGGCTGAATCATCGCTGGGCCAGTGCACGATTCCACCAGTTCATCTTAGAGGGTATGGAGAACAACGCCGCTGCATTTGCAGAAGCGGGGATCCAATACATTCCCTTCGTGGAAAAGTCGCCGGCTGATTCCAAAGGATTTGTGGAGGCGGCCTCACAGGAAGCAGCGCTCGTCGTCACCGATGAATGGCCTTGTTTTATCACTCCCAAAATCGTTGCCGGATTAGGGAAAAAATCTGCGGTTCATGTGGAAGCAGTCGATGGCGCAGGTTTGCTTCCGGTCAGGGCCGTCCCCAAAGTTTTTTCACGGGCGTTTCACTTCCGGAACTGGCACAAGAAGAACATTGATCCCCACCTGATGGCCTTGTCGAGTGCCAAACCTCTGGAAGGTCTACAGGGCAAGAATGTTTTCGATAAAAAGATTCTCGATCAGTGGGAGCCTCTCTCTGCGGAGCAGCTCGCCAATCCTTCTGGTTTGATCTCTTCTTTGCCGATCGATCAGGAAGTTGCTCCGGTGTCGGTTCATCCAGGGGGCAGTTCTGAAGCGAATCGTCGATTGACCCATTTCATCCATCATGTCATCGATCGATATGGGGAAGATCGCAATCAACCGGATAAAGTCGCAACCAGTGTGTTGAGCCCATACATCCACTTCGGCCATATCTCGACCCAGGAAATCTGGGAGCAGGCCTGCAGGGCGGATGCCGGCGAAAATGGCGATGCCTTTATCGACCAACTGCTGACATGGCGAGAACTGGGGCTCAATTTTTGTCACTATCATGAAGACGTGGACACTTGGGAATCATTGCCAGAGTGGTCTAGAAAAACGCTGGAAGAACATGCCGAGGATACTCGACCGGTGTCCTATACCCTCGAACAGATGGAAGCTGCAGAAACCCACGATGAAATCTGGAATGCAGCCCAACGGCAGCTCAAGGGTGAAGGCTTGATTCACAATTATCTGCGTATGCTTTGGGGAAAAAAGATCCTCGAGTGGAGTTCCCATCCCCGTGAAGCGGTGGAAACGATGGTCCACCTCAACAATCGCTGGGCTCTGGATGGGCGTGATCCCAACTCCTACAGCGGAATCATGTGGTGCGTCGGTAGATACGACCGGGCCTGGGGACCAGAGAGACCTATCTTTGGCAAGATCCGCTACATGTCCTCGGACAACACAGCCAGAAAACTTCGCCTCAAGCCTTATCTGGAGCAATGGGGCGTTGATCCCTCGCTGAGCATGTAACCCTTTACGCGTGTTGCCTGTGTGAACTCAGCGGTCCTTCATGTCGTCATAATTTTACACCGTGGTGTGACTTATTCAGGTCACCGAATTCCTGACTTGGTGGGAGATATGGGGCGAAGGGTCGGCATCAGGGCCATGATTAAGATTGTTCAGACGAACTTCGTCGGACCAGTAAACACGACCCCATCTCTCGAGCCTTTGCCGTGAAGCCCTGCGGCGAGGGCTCATTTTTTATGACAACAGTTTGGCGGCTTCGGGTGCGAAGTAGGTGAAGATCATGTCCGCACCTGCTCGTTTGATGGCCACGAGGGACTCGAGCATCGCAGCTTCTTCGTCGATGGCGCCGGCCTGACTGGCATAGCGGATCATCGCAAACTCTCCACTGACCTGATAAGCGGCGATGGGCAGGGGGGAGATCCCGGCGATCTCCGAGATGACATCCAGATAAGCTCCCGCGGGCTTGACCATGACGATGTCTGCGCCCTCGGCAATATCCAGTTCGACCTCACGAAGTGCTTCGTTCAGATTTGCAGGGTCCATCTGGTAGGTCTTCTTGTCTCCACTTCTGGGGGCGGAGTCGAGGGCGTCCCTGAAGGGGCCGTAGAAAGCGGAAGCGTACTTGGCGGAATAGGAGCAGATGGAAACATTTGTGAATCCCTCATCATCGAGGGCGTCGCGAATGACAGCGACTCTGCCATCCATCATGTCCGATGGTGCGACGATATCCGCCCCAGCTCTGGCTTGGCTGACTGCCATGTCTGCGAGAATCGGCAAGGTCTCATCATTCAGGATTCGGCCGTCCTCACTGACGAGTCCATCGTGACCATCACTGGAATAGGGATCCATGGCGACATCAGTAATCAACAAGAGGTCCGGGAAGCGGCTTTTCAGTTCGCGAATGCTGGTTTGCATCAAACCTTCTTCACGAACAGATTCACTGGCAGTGCGATCCTTGCGGTCATCCCCGAGAACAGGAAACAGGGCAACAGCCCGAATTCCCAACTCCACAACCTCATCCAGATGCCGAACCAGGTGATCGAGAGAATGCCGGTGGATACCTGGCATGGTTCCGATTTCCTCGGAGGTTCCAGATCCTTCCCTGACGAAAACCGGATAGATCAAATCGGTTTTGTTGACCTGAATCTCGCGCATCAGGTCGCGCATGGCAGCGGAAGAACGATTTCTTCTGGGACGGCTGGGCATCGGATCGATCATGAAAATCCTCAGTGTCTTTCAGCGGCTGAACGGACAGGAATCAAAGACTGCCCTTCTTATCAGATTGAATCATTTTCGAGAGGAACAGGCCACCCTTGGCAAGGTGTCGATACAGGGTATACAGCACCGTTCCGACAGGAATGACTGATTACTGATTGGAACGCGGATCCTTGCGCCAGTAACCCTTGCGGAAATCCCAGATCATCGACATCTCGGTACCCTCTGGAGCCCCCTCTGCCTTGACGGGGAATCGGCGGATCAGCAGTTCACTTTGACGCTCGACCGTATCACCGCCGGCATAGCCGGCAGCCAGGTGCCCAGGGATTCTGGAAAGGTCAAAGGTTCTCACTTCCCATTTCTGTTCGCCCTCGGGGATTTGTAACGGTTCGAAGCCGATCACGCTGTGTTTTTCCACGCTGTGTTTTTCAGTGGGTGTGGATTTGTCGCCCCATACGATCAGGGTATGACAGCCGTCTCCGTTGGAATCGAGAAAGATGACATCCCGGAAACGATCTGCATCAAAGTCGGTGGAAAGGGTGTAGGAGGAGGTCGGGTGATTCGAATCCTCGTCACTGCTGCTCCGCAGTTTGGAATAGGTCACGTCAAGAACACCCGGTCGAGGGCCGTCTGCTTCCCCTTCAGGAATTGGAGGCGTCAGCTTTACACCATACTTCCAGATTCCCGATCGCCATGAGCGTTGATTCAGGTCCGAACCGTACTCGGTGAGCTCGGTGACCGGTGGAGTGACGAGACTCTGCGCCATGCGGTAACTGACCAAGGGTATCAGGATAGCCAGGGTAACAAAAAGAATCAGGATGGTGTAACCGGGGACGACAAGCCTGGAGTCATCCTGGGACGTGGACATTCCTGTTCCTTTCTGTGGCACAGAATCGCAAGAGTCATACGGTACTCGAATCTGGATTCCCAATCAGGCTCAGGATAGCATCCTGATATGCTGAAACACTCGATATTGCCCCTGCTGACCATCTTCCTGATCGGCTTCCCCGAAATCACGGCGGCTTCCGAGAAGATCGACTTTGAACGGGACGTTCGGCCGATCCTGACACGCAATTGTCTCAATTGTCATGGTCCGGATGGGGAGAGTCGAAAAGCCGGTTTGCGCCTCGATCAGCGTGAAGGACTCTTTGGAACTTCCCGTGGGGGGGAACCCATCATCACACCGGGAGTCCCCGGGAAGAGTCTGTTGTTGGAGCGTGTCGCAGACCCCATCGATCCCATGCCCCCGGTGGATCATCCGCCTCTCACTTCAGCAGAAATTTCCACCCTTGAACGCTGGATTGATCAGGGAGCCTCCTGGAGGGGCCATTGGTCGTGGACACCCCTGGTTTCTCCCAGTGTTCCTGAACCCGCTGATCCGGAGTGGTGCAGAAGTGACATCGATCGTTTCATTCTTTCCGGATTGGAAGAGCAGGGGTTGACCCCTCCGGCACCTGAAGCGGGAGCCTTGACCTGGCTGAGACGAGTGGTTTTCGATCTCACCGGATTGCCACCCACCCCAGAGCAAATCGATGCCTTCCTGATCGACTCCAGTGAGTCGGCGCGAAAACTTCTGGTGGATGAACTGCTGGAAAGTCCCGCGCATTCGGAACACTTCGCCAGGCACTGGCTCGACCTGATGAGATATGCGGAAACCCACGGTCATGAGTTTGATTATCATGCCGGACCTGCTTTCGAATATCGGGATTGGGTCATCGAGGCGATCTCGAAGGACCTGCCCCTTGACGACTTTGTGATTCGCCAGATCGCCGGAGACTTGCTTGATGGGGATCAGGCTTCCCATCGGGCGACAGGATGGTGGTGGCTGTCACAGGCCACCCATGGGCCGGTGGATGTTCTGGCAGATACGCTCGAAAGGGTGGACAACCAGATCGATGTGGTTTCCCGGGCATTCCTCGGGGCGACCGTCTCTTGTGCACGCTGTCACGACCACAAGTTCGATGCCATTGGACAGTCGGACTGGACTGCACTGTCCGGCATCATTCGATCAACCCGGCGAGTGCTCCACCCTGCAGACGAAACTGGGGAAGTGGGTCCATTCCTGGATTCTCTGGAGGCTGTTCAAAAACGATTTCAGTCCGGTATCGAACAAAGCCTCGACTTCCAAAGAAGCATGCCATTGGTGGATCTGTTTCGCTCTGCCAGAGAGCTTCATCAGGGAGACTTGCAGGAATCCGCTGACCAGCGCGAGGATCGGCTCCTGTGGGATTTCTCTCAGGGGTGGTCCGGTTGGAGTGTCACCGGAGATGCTTTTGGTCCCGGACCCCATACCCGGAATGAACTTCCCGAGATTTTCCAAGAGGGCCTTCAGGAGGGCCTTCAGGAGAGCCTTCAGGAGGACAGGGGTGAAGTCTTTCTGGCGACCAGTCATGACCGCCGATCCGGAAGCGACTCTGCTGAAAGTGATCGTCGGAAGGGTCTCCTCACGAGTGACTCCTTTCTTGTCGATCGCGATTATCTCACCTTTGAAGTTGCGGGGGGGCAACACCCGAATGAAGCCTGTGTGCAACTGCTCATCGACGGCGAGGTGATCCACCAGGTCACCGGAGAAAACAGTACCCAGCTGAGAACAGTCCGTTGGGATCTTGCGGAACATTCTGGAAAAAGAGCCGTCCTGAAAGTGATGGATGAGCGCGAAGGCGCATGGGGTCACATCAGTTGCACGAACTTCTCTTTGACGGATGTTCCGCCGGCCGGTTTCCCATCTCGTGGGATGATCGAGGTGATGGCTCGCAAGCAGGGTCTCGACAAGGACGTTCTCCACAAATGGGTGCAGGCGTATCCCGCCTTGACCCTGCCGGTGGCCGGATCGGGTCCTCTGAAGCCCTCCGATGAACTGATCGCCGACTTTTCCGGGGGGTTATCTGAGTGGACTCTGGATGGGCCCGCCTTTGATGGGGTTCCGCAAGGAACCTGGATCCTGACCGGCGAGCCAAGATTGACCGCCACCGATACGCTGAACTCAGCCAGTCGATCGAGAGCACTCGTCGGCACCGCTTTTTCGCGAAGTTTCAACGCAGACCAACGATATCTCCACGTCACCGCCAGTGGAGAGAGTTGCCAGGTGCGCGTCAGTATTGAGGGTTTCTGGATGGATGAACACAATGCCCTTCTCTTTGAAGGATTCATCCAGACCGTTGATCGCATCGATGGAATCCAGCATCTGATTTTTGATCTGGATCGTTATCAGGGCAGGCACGTCCATGTGGAGATTCGTGATCATGGAAAAGGCTGGATTGCCGTGGATCGCATCTGGCTTTCGGATGATCGCGCGGCCGTGGATCAGGTTCTCGATTGGGGAGCGGACGATTCAGCCGAGGAGGCGCTGGACCGCTTTTTGACCGATCCGAAGCTGCTCTCAAAACTGGTCGAACAGGGATTGGTGGATCCCTCTCGCTGGGGAGGCGCCTGGAACGCTGCAGTCATCAAGCCGGTCATGGAGTGGAAAGAGATTGAAGCCCAGGCTCCACAGCCACGCTGGGTGCTCTCATGCAGCGATGCTCCTGTTGGCAGGGATGTCCCCCTTCAAATACGGGGAGAGTCCGGGACTCCTGGGGGGATGGTTTCCCGATCTTCACTCCAACTGGTTTCGCATCAGCAAGAGTTGGGGGGAGAGCTGGAGGGGTCAGGTCGTTTGAAGTTGGCCCAATGGATCTGTGAGCCTGAGAATCCGCTCTTCTGGAGAGTTCAGGCCAACAGAATCTGGGGCTGGGTCATGGGTGAAGGGTTGTCAGAAACCCCCGATGATTTCGGTCGAATGGGAGTCATTCCTGAACAGCAGGGTTTGCTCGATTATCTGGCCGTTCGATTGGCGAACAATCCCTCACGACGCGACCTGATTCGTGACCTGGTTCTCAGTCAAACCTATGCGATGGATTCCCGGCAACCCGGGAAAGAGCAGGTTGAGAGGGATCCTCTCAACCGTCATTGGCATCGGGCACACACCCGAACCCTGAAAGCAGAATCGATTCGGGATGGAATGTTGCAGGTTTCCGGCAGGCTGGACTCAACTCAAGGTGGTCCTTCCGTGCCGATTCATCTGACCGACTTCCTGACTGGCCGGGGCCGTCCCGGTACGAGTGGGCCCGTCGATGGTCGGGGGCGCAGAACCATCTATCTGGCGGTCAACCGCAACTTCCTCGATCCATTCCTGACCGTCTTTGATTTTCCGATTCCCTCAACGACCGTAGGTAAGCGCGATCGATCGAACCTGCCGGCTCAAGCGCTGGCCCTCATGAATTCCCCCTTCGCCCACGAAATGGCCGAACTGTGGGGTGGCACCTTGCATGATCAGGCGATCGAGCAGGGAACGGAGGAAACGCTGGTTCATGCGTGGAAAAGTGCATTGGGGCGTGCACCCGGAGAACAGGAACTGCAGGAAGTTTCACTCTTTGTTTCAGAAGGATCGATCGAACGCTGGATCGATCTGGCTCATGTTCTCTTTCAGTCGAAGGAGTTTCGATTTGTCCGCTGATTCCCGAACCCATTCCCACTCCGGTGAAGCCCTATGCAGGGGGCAGCGACGACTGATTGGTCGCAGGGAGATGCTCGCCCAGTGTGCTTCCGGATTCGGGGCAGTGGCATTCAGTACGCTATTGGGTGACCAGTTCGGGTCACTGCTGGAAGCGGCTCCGATCGATGGTCAGGCACCGCCGGTGGCCAAGGCGCGATCGGTGATTTTCCTCTACATGGATGGTGGGCCGAGTCAGATCGATACCTTTGATCCCAACAAGCCCGCGCTGGCCCGTTACCATGGTCAACCGTTCCCGGAAACGATGGAGCGGACCCAGTTCAACAGTATCGGCAATACGTTGAAATCACCGTGGGACTTCCAGCGACACGGGGAGTGTGGCCACGAGATCAGTGACCTGTTTCCCCACGTTGCGAAGCATGCGGATGACTTGTTGCTGGTGCGGTCGATGACGAGCAAGTTCAATGAGCACACCAACGCCAACTATTTTCTTCATACCGGACTCGGACTATCGGGAAGACCGAGTATGGGTGCCTGGGTCAGTTACGGCCTGGGAAGTCTGAACCAGAATCTTCCCGGTTTTGTCGTTCTCAATGGGGGCCTGATTCCTCCGGGAGGTCTCGACTGCTTCTCCAACTCCTTTTTGCCGGCGAGCCATCAGGGTTCCATCGTTCTTCCGCGAGAAGAGGCTCTGGCCAACATTCGCATCCGCGAAGGGGAAGAGCGCCAGAAACGAAAACTGGAACTTCTCGCTCGCCTCGATCACCTTGGGCTTGAAGCCGCAGGAGAGACGGAAGCGATGGAAGGGGCGATTGCCCAGGGAGAGTTGGCCTATCGGATGCAAACCTCGGTTCCGGAATTCTCGGATCTCTCTGGAGAGCCGGAAGAGGTCCACGAGCTTTACGGTCTCGATCATGAATATGAGCCGACGCGCACCTTTGCCCGCGAATGCCTGCTCGCTCGCCGACTGGTAGAGAGGGGGGTCCGTTTCATCGAGTTGACCTGTCCCTACGTCGGTACCGATCGCTGGGATCAGCACAGCAATCTCAAGGATGGTCATGAAAAGAATGCGCGTGCTGTGGATCAGCCCATAGGCGCACTGCTGACCGACCTCAAGCGTCGCGGACTACTGGAGGACACCCTGGTGGTCTGGGCCGGTGAGTTCGGTAGGACTCCTTTTGCCCAGGGGGACAACGGTCGCGATCACAACCCTTATGGTTATTCGATCTGGCTGGCGGGAGCAGGGATCCGTGGGGGACACGTGCATGGAGCAACCGACGATTTTGGTTACCGTGCCGTCGACAGACCGGTGGAGATTTATGATCTGCACGCGACGATGCTGCACCTGCTGGGGGTCGATCACACCCGACTGACCAAACTCTTCGGGGGCCGAGAGCAGCGACTGACCGATGTTCACGGCCACGTCCAACAGGAGTGGCTCTCCTAAACCGTCAGGGCCGGTCTGCCGGTTCTTCTTCTTCGGCGAGAGTTTCCTTGGCGGCTCCGGCGACTGCCATCCCCATCCGTGCGGTTCCTTCGGTGGCCATCATGATTTCGCCGAGGTCCATCATCTCATTGCCATTGAGGAAGGTGCCGATCTCGTCGATGGTTTCACCGGCGACGGATTTGATGTCTCCCATCAAGGCCATCTCCTCTTCGGGAGCGAGGTCATCGTTGTAAAGTTGTGCCGTGAGTTCATCCATGCGGGCCCAGCCCGATTCGAGAGTCGCTTCCAACTGCTGCTGGCGATTGCGATCGAGGTTCATCTTCTCGGAGATGCCCTGATACACCTGCGGCAAACCTTCACCGAAACGGGTGACAAACTTGTCAAAGTTGGTGCGGTTCCCCTCCCGCTTTGCCTGACGCTGGGCTTTTTTGACCAGATCGACCCCTTGCTTGTCGAGGGCTTTCTGGACCGCTTCATCGACCCTTGCGGCGATGGCGGTTTCACCGACAAGTGCTTCCTTGGCGACCCCTTTATCCCCTTTGCCTTTGGGTGAACCACTTTGGGCAACAGGGTTCTCCAGTGCATCGAGACGTGCGCTGATGGTGATCAACTCCGAGCTCACCTGTTGGAGGGTTTCCTCCAGTTGGGAAAGATCGACCTGCGATTGCTTTTGTAACACAGGCGCCGAATTCTGCTCGGCAGGCTTGCTGGAGAGAAACAGGGAAACACTGCTCAGAACCAGAGCGACGATCAACAGTGCCTTGGAAGCGGGGGGCATTTCGAATCCTCTCTTTTGGTCTCAAATGTACTCCTTGAACCGATCATTGGCTAACCCCGGTTCAGGGGGCAGGTTGTCCTGAAATGAGGTCAATTCGCGTTTTTTCCCCCAGAATTTGGGCTGAGAGTGCTGACGAAAAGGGTGACCAACAGGCTGACCAGGAATCCCGGAACCAGACTGTAGAGACGAAGTTCGGGGATCCACCCGGAGAGAACCTCATTGGCATTCAGGTTGTCCCAACAAAGAACAGTCACCAGTCCCGAAACCATGCCGGCGATGACGCCGTTGCGGCTGGTCCGCGACCAGTGGAGGCAAAGCAACAGGGGCGGGCCAAAAGCGGAACCGAGTCCGGACCAGGCGAAGAGCACCTTCTTGAAGATGCTCGATCCGGATTGGGTCGACAGGGCAAAGGCGAGAAGACCGACACTGAGGGTGACCCAGCGGCCCATTCTGACCAGCTTCTCGTCACTGGCTTCGCGGTTGATCTCCTGATGATAGACATCCTCGGTGAAGGCGGAGGAGGTGACCAGCAACTGTGAATCGGCGGTCGACATCATCGCCGCCAGGGCACCGCAGATGACCAGACCGGCGAGCCAGCCGGGGAAGACCTCCTGTGCCAGAGTGGGCATCATCTTTTCCGTATCGGCAAAGGCCCCGGTCCCGAACCAGGCGATGGCGACGATGCCCATCAAGATGGCCCCCCCGTAGGTCAAGCAGCCGAAGATGATGGCAATTCTTCGGGCTTGTGGCGTATCGCTGGCGGAGCTCATGCTCATGTAACGGACCGCAAGGTGGGGCTGGCCCATGTAGCCGAGACCGACCGCAAAGCCGCTGATGATCCCGGAGAAGAGAAGAATCGGCGATCGTCCTCCCGTAATCGACAGGAGATTCGGGTCGATGGCCGAAACCTTGTCTGAGACGGCTCCCCAGCCCCCCAGTTGACTCATGGCAACGATGGGCAGGACGACGAGTGCGATGAGCATCAGCCAGCCCTGCAGGAAATCGGTCCATGCGACAGCGAGGAATCCCCCCATCAGGGTGTAGAAGACGATGACGGCGGCACCGATCAGGACACCGATCTGCTGATTCCAGCCAAAGGTGCTCTCGAGGGCTTTACCGACCGCCACAAATTGGGCGGCGATGTAGAAGGTGAAGCAGAAGGCGATGATGCCCGTGGCCAGAAGCCGGAGGGTGGGATCACTTTTGCGTCCCGATTTTTCTCCAAGGTGTGCCTCGAAGAAGCGGGGCATCGTCAGCGCACCATACTTTTCCGATTGGGATCTCAGGGGGCGGGCGATGACATACCAGCTCAGGGACAGACCACTGATTCCACCCACCATCGTCCAGAATGCAGGCTCGAGCTTCAGACCTGATGGGTCGCCGAGGCCACTGGCGTAGGCGAGGCCGGTGAGGCCGAGGAGCAACCAGCCACTTTCTCCGGAGGCCCTCTCAGAAAAGGCGACGACCCAGGGGCCCAGACGCCTTCCCGCGAGCAAAAAGTCGGGCAGGTTCTGGTGCGACCGGGAGCACAACAGGGCGATCACGATGAGGCCGACCAGGTAGATGATGAAGCCGAAAGCCAGCGGGGTCATGGCGTACTCCTTGCTGAGGGAAATCCGCAAGGGTCCACATTCCCTGCAAAATCACCCTCGGGCAAGACCCACGGTTGGCCGATAATTCCTTGCTCCCTCTTCAGTTGGCACCCTCACGAATCTTGCTTCAGGGGGTGCCACCCTGACACCCCTTCAGTTGATCGCCCTCTATCCGGATTTTGCTGATTCAATCTTCCCGTGCATAATGATGACGTCGTTGATCCGCGCATACCCTTTATCGAATGAGAGCTCGAAAATGACTTTGAGAATCTGGACAAGAGTCTGTTTTTTATACGGCTCACTGCTGTTGGCCTGCGGTTGCCAAAGCACCACGATTCACGATCCTGTGGTTTCAAATGAAAACACTCCGGTCCAGAAGTTGGAAGTGACGGTAGGAAGTCATCTCGAGTTGCGGCTTCCATCTCCTGCGATTGGGCGCTGGTGGACGGTCGCGAAGGGGGCGCGCCCGTGGCTAATTCCGAAAACGGAAGCGGATACCGGGCGCATTCTCCTGCATGCCGTTCAGGTGGGATCGACGCGGGTCACTTGCATCCAGCGGGATCGCAACAACTTCGAATACCGCAAGGTGGTCGTCGACGTCGAGGTCAAACCGGTCTCGTGAGGTCTTCGGTCTGAGCTGTCTGCTCAGGAACCGGGGGGCAGAATCCAATCTGCGCCATAGACATCGACGAAGGCCGGAGGCAGACGGTCCGCAGGTTGATCTCCGGAGAGTTCCATCCACCAGGCGACCCTGGCGGGGTTTGATTCGGTGACCCCGCGGCGACCATTGAGTCCGCTGCCTCCCCACACCGTTCCGGTGAGAATGGCATCGAAACGATCAAATCCTTGCTTCGTGGGATTCCAGATTGCAGTACCGTGCATCGTTGCGTTCACCCCGCGGGTTCTGCTGGGGAAGTGTTTCCAATCGGTTTCACCCAACTTGTAGACCCCATCGCTTTTGGTGACAAAGTCACCGGTAATCAGCAGGTGAACCTGATCCTTCTCAACACGTTCGACTTCCACTCTGATCTGTGCTTTTTCGATATCCTGGTCAGAGAAAGGGCCTTCCTGGCCGGAGATATTGTCGACGACGTGGAAGCGTGCGAGACGCAATGCCAATGATTTCGGCAGTTCAGTGGACTCGCCCACTTCCAATTTTCGGGGCAACCATTCGGCCAGTTCTGAATCGTGGAACCAGATGTGATCCCGGTTCCAGCGACCTCTCTTATTGGGGTCATCCATTCCTGCAGGAAAATCGCGGGAGGTACTCGTCAGGACCAGACCCTTGCTGGGGTAAAAAAGTTCCCAGCGGTGTTCCGGGAGGAAGAGTTCCGGCTCTGCTGCTTTTCTTTCTTCTTCAGGAAGGGTTCTCCATGCTTCGAGACCTTTATCCATCAACTGGAGAGCCTTGTCCGCCTGCAGGGTATTTTGTCGGGCGAGGAGTTTGCCTGAGGGACTGAAGATATAGAGTCCCTGCCAGGAGCCACCGATGGGAGTGCGACGACCGGCCACCTGCTGGCGGAAGAATTGGCATTCCCGATCGGGGTGTCGCTGCAAGCGCCAGACCTCATCGGTAGCGGGTACGAAGTTGCGGGCTTTTTCGACCACCCGTGGGTCATTCCAGACGGACCGCCGGCCCGCCACACCGTTGCCTCACGTACAGCCGAGGGGATGTCCATTCATCAGCCACAGCAGCATCGGTTTGCCCTCGATGCCTGAGTTCTTCAATCCTTCGTGGAGGCTGGTGTGCCAGGGAATCGTCAACCAGCGATCCTCGACACCGGGGAGGATCAGTTTTTTCCACTCTTTATGGGTACGCCCCTCAAAGGTGGGCTCTTCCACCACAGCAGGGGAGAGGCAAAGTTGCATGATCAGCAGTGTCAGCAGGCTCATCGTTCCTCCAGGCCTCCATCGTGCCAGCAGATCCGGTCTTTTGCCAGCGGGCTTCGGTTATGATTTGCGACGGATGTCAGCATTGGGAGGAGCCAGAAATGCCTCAGTTTGTGGAATCACCGACGGTGATCGAATCTGTCGGGAATATGCCGAAGCGCATCGAGGAATACGTGGGTCGAGTGAATACCGGTGACGAAGCGGCCAGCGTTGCCCGCATGGTTTCACCGGCAGGGTGGCAGGAGCCTGGGCAACGCCCCCGGTTCGATGAGATGACACTGGTTCTGCAAGGGGCTCTCAGAGTCGAATTTGAGGGTGGCGAACAGATGGTGCGTTCAGGTCAGGCGGTCATCGCCCGTGCCGGGGAGTGGGTTCGTTACAGTAGCCCAGAGGATGGAGGCGCAGAGTACGTGGCAGTTTGCCTGCCTGCCTTTTCCCCGGATACGGTCCAGCGTGATGAATAAGTGATGCTGGCAAACTGAATACAGAAACAAAAAAGAGGCGAGGGGATTTCCCCTCGCCTCTTTTCCACAGACTTCCCCAACAGGTCAGGGACAGTTGTAGTTTGCACAATCGAGGCCGTCCGGCTCTGTGGGGTCGAGTCCACAGTCGACAGATCCCGGAGCCGGCAAGGGCGCTCCACCACTGAAGAGCGTGGCCAACTTGAAGATGGCGTCAGCGATGTTGACTCCACCATCATCGTTGGCATCACTGGCATCTGAACAGGAACTGGCGGGGCCTCCACTGAAGAGTGCAGCCAACAGATAAACAGCATCCGCGATGTTGAAGCCGCCGTCGCCGTTGGAGTCACCCCTGCGGAACTGAGGACCTGCAGGACCTCCGCCGCCACTCCCCATCGCCGCTACGTAGCTATCAATCAGGTCTTCCTGTGAACCGCCGAAGCCGCCAAATTCCCAACTCTGGCAAATGACCTTTCCGCCGGCATTGGTGTTGTAGTAAACACCCGTTCCATAGAGACCCGTTCCTTCTTCCCAGATGGCACCCGCCTCTGGTCCCAACAGGTCGAGGTCTGTGGAAACCAGTTGATCGGTCCAGTCATTGTCTGCGGCATTGTCCTGGTTGTAGGCGACCGCAGCGAAATTGGTCAGATCGAGACCGAAGCCGCTGTCGAGTCCATTCATCGTCTGGAAGGAGTCATCTCCATCAAGGATGCCATCGGCGATGCCATCGATGGCAGCAAAGGCCGGATCGATGGGATCGAATCCCCACGCGTCTCCAGCTTCGACATAAATCCCGATTCCCAAAGCCTGAGCTTCAGAAATGGCCACAGCGGAGGCAGGAGTCATCGCCTGCCCGTTGGGGTAAGTTCCGCCGCAATACCAAAGTCTTTCCGTCGCTGAAATGGCGGGGTCGAGAAGACCACAACTTGCGACTTCAGGTTGCCCTTCAACGATGACAGGAGTTCGTCCCGTTGCCGTCAAGGCGTCTGCCAGAGCCTGGGCACTGTCGATGGATCCACCAGGAAGTTCGACTCTGAAGATCACATCTGTTGCAGAAAGGTCAGGGGCGGTCAGTGTCAATTCTGTTCCGGCAGTAGACAAACCACAGGCATTGCTGGTGCCGATGATTTGATAGGTCTGGGAACCGACGACGGGAGAGGTGTCAGTGAAGGTCGTCGTGCCTGCGGGTAGTCCGGAAGCGATGGAAACACCATCGCGAAGCACTTCGTACTCATCGTAGGTTGGACCAAAACCGGTTCCATCCCAGGCCAGTTCAGAGAACCCGGTGGTGCAATCGTAGAATCCGGTGAGTCCGGTGATCTCGGCCATCCCAATGTTGAGAGTACCGGGGCCACGGTCACCACCGAATCCGGAGATTCGCAGGTAGTAGGTGTTTCCAACAAATGCTGTCAGATTGAGAGCACTCTGAAAACCACAGAAATCATCGTTGCATTCGATCAGAGTCATCGTGGAGCAATCTCCGGGGGTCACCCCACCATCGAAGATTTCAATGGCGGTGTCGTAACTGGATCCACAGAGAGAGACGTTGAAAACTCCATCACAAGTGGGGGTAAAGGTGTACCACTGATCGACAGAGCCTCCATTGGCACAGCTGAAAGCGGGTGCCGCAGGATCGAGGAGCGCAAAGGTCGTGTCGAAAGCGGTGGTGACACCTAGATCAACTGGCAAGGCCGTATCACAGGTGTCGTTGTCGATGGCGCTGCAGTGGATGATGCTGCAGGAAGTGGACCACGAAGTGTTGACGCTGCAAACTCCCACGACTTCATATTCGTGGACGCCATCGTCGACACCCACATCCTGATAGGTCGTGGCATCTCCGGGAAGCGATGCAATATCAACACCATCACGGCGAATGGTGATTCCCTGGGGATAGGGTCCCGTCTGGAAACTGCTCCAGTCGAGATTGACACTGTCAGTGGGGCAATCCGAAACGCAATTCAGTGAATCGAAGGGGCAGCAACTGCTGCAACCACCGACAACATCGACCAAGACGTCATCGTAGTAAAAAGTACCCGTTCCTCCATTGTAGAGATCGAGGCAGCGCATTTGAGCGGCTCCGCCAGTTTGCCAGGCGTTATCTCGCATGATTTGAATGCCGTTGTATCTGGCGCTGTAGACATTGTTGGTGATGTCGACCGTGACTTCGATCTCTACCCACTGGTCATAGACGATGGTGGTGGGTGTCGACAAACCGGTGACGGCGGCTGAGCCACCGAAGTCTTCCACCTGACCGGTGGCATCATTCATCTCGATCTGGACAGACCAGTTTTTCGGACCGTTGTGCTCATAGGTGTTGAGAAGAATGAAATAGTAGGTTCCAGCTTGACCCGAAGGGATGTAGACGTTCGATGTGAAACTGAACAAACCTTGATTCAGCCCATTAAAGAGGCGAACGATATCGTCACCGGGTCCCAACTCCAGGGATCGATCTCCGCCGGCAGTAGAGTTGTAGGCCGCAGTGACGATGGAATCGACTCCGGGGACCTGATCCCAGGTATCCCAGCTTCCCTGCCCACTGATGGTGGAGCCGATGGCATAACTTTCAAAATCGTCCTGATCCAACTGGGCGTGAAGGGGGCTGCTGCCCAATCCCAGAAGCAGGATTGCCAGCACGATGATGGCGTGAATTCCATGATGATTCATGGTCGCCTCCTTTCAGATTTTTGATTCAGAGCCACTGAATATCCACGAGAGCAGTCAGAGCACTGCGGGTGTCCTGTAGACACAATTGTGGATATTTATATCTTTATTTTACACGCTCTTCCGTGGATCCCAAAGGGGGAGCCCCAGTGGCCATCGTTGTCTCAGGCATGATTGGAGCACTTGAAGCACAAATTTTCTGGAATCCAACTGTGAAAAACCTTTATCTGTGCATGTGACGAATGGGAACCCCAACGGGTGATCAGCCGTCCATCTGATTCAGGAGGAAAGACCCGTGACCCATTTTGCATTCTTATATTTTGATCCGATGTACTTCGTCTTTGTGGGGCCTGCGTTTCTGTTTGCGATGTGGGCGCAGATGCGAGTCAAGAGTGCCTTTGCACGATGGTCCGAGGTTCCAACGAACAGGCGGATGACCGGAGCGGAAGTCGCGAGAAGAATTTGTGAGATGGGTGGGGTGAAAGATATTCCCATTGAGATCTCCGATGGGTATCTCTCTGATCACTACGATCCGATCAATCGGGTGGTGCGACTTTCCCGAAGCAACTACCACGGATCCAGTGTCGCTGCTGCTGCGATTGCAGCCCACGAAGCAGGCCATGCGATTCAGCATGCGACCCGATACCCGTTTTTTGGACTGCGCAGTGCCTATGTTCCCATTGCCAATCTCGGATCCTGGCTGGCTTTCCCGTTACTCTTCGCCGGAGCGTTCTTCTCCATCGGTCCACTGATCACTGCGGGGATTGCACTCTTTGGTGCGGTGGTCTTGTTTCAGTTGATCACCTTGCCGGTGGAATTTGATGCCAGTGCCAGAGCAAAGCGATTGCTTGCTGACAGCGGTTTGATCCAGGATCAGGAAGAGATGCGGGGGGTTCAAAGCGTTCTGGGCGCTGCCGCACTGACCTATGTGGCGGCAACGATCCAGGCGGTTCTGACCCTGCTCTACTATCTCTGGAGGCTGGGCCTTCTCGGTGGTAGCCGCGACTAATCGAGCAGATCTTTGGGGCGGACATTCTTTCGGTATGAGTCGAACCCGAATGGAGTGGGCTCGAACTCGCCGACGATGGAGACATCCCCCTTGCCGTCGATCTTCTCTTCCATGCCGAGGCACCAGTAACAAGCCTGAACCAACAAACGGCGACTGCCTTCCCGGGTGAAAGCCTGCGAGGCGCCCATGGTGGTAGAGAAAACCCTCTGCGTTTTTCCTGAAGAGCTTTTCAGTTCGCGAACCCAGGCCAGAGGCATCATGGGATTGTTTTTGTCGAAGGTCTTTCCATCCCGTTCTTCCGGCTCACACGGACCGTCCTCGGGATTCATGCCTGAGAGAACCCGCCCCATGACGACAGGAATACAACCATCGGGGAGTGGCAGGCGAACGGTGTAGACGTCCGAGGGGTCCCAAATCTCACCGTCGTTGATGCCGCGGACGATCGGGTGTTGCTTCATGTCCGCTGGAATGATGCCGCTGGTGCTTTGCCAGCCGTGACCTCCGTGGTGAGCGATCCAGGTTTCTCCCATGATCTGACGGCCGAAACCACCCTTCCATTGGTCGTTGCGAAAAGACCAGCGGTGATACTTGCGGTCTTTGGGAATATCAAAGGCGTGGGTCGCAGTTCGCAATCCGATCAGGGGTTTTCCGGATTCGACAAAGTCGACGATATGTTTCATCTGTTCGTCGGGAAGATTTCTGAAGCGTGTGAAGAGCACCAGCAAGTCTGCATCAACCAAAGTCTTCAGCCCCGGGATGTTGTCGAGAATATTCGGGTCAATACAGCCGGTGTCCGGATCGATGGCAAAGAGTACGGTGCAGTGAAATCGATGGTGCTTGCTGAGAATTTTCGCCAACTGGGGCATTCCCTCCTCAGAACGGTATTCCTCATCCCCAGTGACAAAGACGATGTGTTTGCCATTGTGATCTTTCGGTTTCAGGGAAATCCAGGGAGTCTCGGCAGAAGTCCCAGCATTGACGAGTGCTGGTATCGAGATCAAGAGAGTCGCCAACCATGTCTGAAGCACACAGCCTCCTTGCTTCATAATGCAACGAAGACAAAAGGTAATCGGCATTGGAGAGGTTGACCAGTCACGTTCGGAACGAGGAAGCAGGCAAGGTTCATCGGTGTAATCCGCAAATCAGGACCGGCCGGACCGGGATTTGTGAATTATTTTTTTATCGTTTCCGACTTCACAAATGGCCACTTGTCACGACCAAATCGAAGATCCAAACTGACTGCGGATCTGAAATCCGTCCGCCTGATTTGGGTGTGCCATCCGTCATCAGGATTTCAGTTCCACTCGTATCCGCCTGCGAGGTTTTGGCTCTGTTACACAAAATCCAGTGAGTTCATCTTCCGACTCTGGCACGGAGTGCAGGCGGATGGCTCGTTCTTTTCGGAGGAACGATGTCCAGATTCATCTTTCTTTGTGTTGTGTTGTTGTGGGCGCCTTCTCTGGTTTGGGCACAATCGGCCACCAAACCCTGGTCCTATCCCTACGGTGAAGTTCAGGTTGCACTCGAACAGAGTCAGCCGGGGACATTGGCCATTCTTCTCGCAGAGGGAACAGAGGATGCGGATGAGATTCTTCAGGGAATCCTGAAAAGTACCGGCCCGTTGATCGGCGGGACCTCATACAAGGAACAGGAGTACCCTCGTCTTTACTACGTGGAAACGTCGCGAAGGATCGACTCTGCTGCGTGGATGAAACTGACGGAAGTTCTCACGCAAAGTCCTGACATCACTTTGGCTGCTCCGTTGCTTCAGTACGACCGTGCAGAGATGGTGATCCGGCCTGAGTTGATCCTGACTTTTGACGGTGCCGTTGATGAAGATGACATGAAAGCTCTCTTCAAGGAGTTCGGTCTGCAGAGAATCAGATCCTTTTCCGCACTCGACCCGACCTATCTGGTTTCTTTCAACGGATCTCCCCTCAAAGGCTTTGAGCTTTCCAGAGAGTTGATCCGCAGAGATGAAATCGAAGCTGCAGAGCCGAACTTCATTCATGATCTTCCTGAAATGGCGGCTCCCAACGATCCGCTGTACTCCAGTCAGTGGGACATGAACAACACTGGGCAGACGGGTGGAACCCCGGGCGCGGACATGCACATGGAAGCGGCCTGGGATATCTCCACCGGGTCTTCCGACATCATCGTTGCCATCATCGATGAGGGTGTCGATGTGGATCACCCGGATCTGGTTGCCAACATGGTTGCCGGATTTGATGCGGTGACAGCAGATCCGACTCCGGGAGGAATCCCCGGTAATGCCAATTCGGGGGATGGTCACGGTACCTGCTGTGCAGGCATCGTTGCGGCCTCGGGCAACAATGGTATCGGCGTGACCGGCGTGACCTGGAACAGCAAGATCATGCCGATTCGCATCGGCTTCGGGAACTACTGGACACAGACGGACTGGATCATCGATGGCCTGACATGGCCGGTCGACAATGGTGCGGATGTTCTCTCCAACAGTTGGGGTGGGGGATCGGCCAGTACTGCGATTCAGAATGCGGTCAGTTACGGAACAACAGTGGGTCGCGGAGGATTGGGTTGTCCGAACTTCTTCGCTTCCGGAAATGACAATGGCGGGGTTTCCTATCCGGCCGCATATCCTGAAGCGATCGCTGTTGGAGCCTCGAGCCCCTGCGATGAACGCAAAAGTCCTTCCTCCTGTGATGGCGAAACCTGGTGGGGAAGCAACTACGGTTCGACCCTCGATTTCGTGGCTCCCGGTCCGTTGACCACCACCGTCGATATCGCCGGTTCCGGGGGGTATGCCTCCGGCGATTACACCACCAGTTTCAATGGAACTTCTTCCGCCACGCCTCATGCTGCAGGTGCTGGAGCCTTGCTACTCGCTGTCGCTCCTGGATTGACCGAGGCGGAAGTGCGAACCCTTATGCGTCAGACTGCGGATGACCAAGTCGGCCCGCCTTCAGAAGACACACCCGGCTTTGACATCTACATGGGTTATGGAAGGGTCAACTGTGAAGCTCTTTTGCTGGCAGTGGCCAGTCTGGTTCCCGGTCCGACCAACCTGTCCTGCAACAACAGTGGTGCCTCGACCTCTCTCAGCTGGAGCAATGGGGCCAGTTACACCTCTGTCGAAGTGACCCGCAATGGTACTTTGCTGGCGACCCTTTCCGGCTCCGCAACTTCCTACACCGACAACAACACGCCGGTGGGTTCGACCTCCTATTCTGTTCGGGGCTTCCAGGGATCGGATCCGAGTGCGGCCGCCAGTTGCAACATCTTTTCCATCGGTGGTGCCACCGATCTGGTCTGGGCTCCATCTGCAGCGTCCGGAGCCGTGGCAGGGGGGCAGGGACTCGCAGATGCCCTGATCGCCGCAGGCCGTCAGCCACTGGTGGTCAGTTCCCTGGGCGATGTTGCAGATCTCGATGTCTTTGAAGCGGTGTGGGTCAACCTTGGTATTTACCCTTCCAACCACGTTCTCTCTTCGGGGGAGTCTTCCACACTGGATGCCTATCTGACCAATGGTGTCGGCGGCAACTTCCTCTACATGGAAGGTGGAGATACCTGGGCCTACGACTCGGCAACAACCCTGCATGGTCGTTTTGGAATCAGTGGTCTTGCGGATGGCAGTGCGGATCTTTCGACGGTGACGGGTGCAGCCGGGACCGGTTGTGATTTGAGTGGCCAATCGTGGAGTTACTCCGGCGAGAACAACTGGATGGATCGTCTCGGGACCACCGGTTCGGCAACGGTGACTTTGGTGAATCCCAGTCCTTCGTACAATGTGGGAGTGTTCAATGATGCCGG
The DNA here is from genome assembly GCA_913056395.1 of uncultured bacterium. Taxonomy (GTDB): domain Bacteria; phylum Planctomycetota; class UBA8108; order UBA1146; family UBA1146; genus UBA12191. The sequence goes on from CAJXMG010000003.1 coordinate 118,625, forward strand.
CGGTTATCGCACTTTTGGTACCTCCTTTGAGATCGCAGGTCTGAATGACGGCGCATCGACGCGGGCTGATCTCGTTGCAGCGATTCTGAACTGCTTCGGAGGATCGCCTCCGCCTCCACCGCCGCCGGCTCCCGTCGCAGATTTCAGTGTCAATCCGACCTCGGGTGAAACTCCTCTGACGGTTGCGTTCACCAACCTGACCACCGGGGATGTGTCTGGATACAGTTGGGATTTCGGCGACGGCAATAGCTCAACCGCCACAAATCCCTCCCATACCTACACCAGTGCAGGGGTTTATAGCGTCACTTTGACAGCGACGGGGCCCGGGGGCTCGGATACTGCGGTGTGCTCTTCGTGCATCACTGTCGAGGATCCGCCTCCGCCACCTCCCCCTCCGGCACCGGTGGCAGCCTTCTCACTTTCTCCATCCTCCGGAGATGCTCCGCTGTCGGTGAACTTCACCAATGAAAGCAGCGGTGATATCAGTGGATACAGTTGGGACTTCGGAGATGGCAACACTTCGACTGCAACCAACCCTTCCCATGTGTACACGGTGGCGGGTTCCTACACCGTAACGCTGACTGCGACCGGTCCGGGTGGATCCGATACTGCGGTTTGTGGGAATTGCGTCGTCGTCAGCGATCCGCCCCCTCCTCCGCCGAGTGCACCGATTGCCGATTTTTCTGTTTCGACCACCTCAGGTGAAACACCCCTGACGGTCGACTTCAGCAATCTCAGCAGTGGGGATATCAGTGGATACAGTTGGGACTTTGGAGATGGAAATGGTTCTACTGCAACCAACCCTTCGCATACCTACACCGTTGCCGGCACCTACACCGTGACCCTGACAGCGACAGGGCCCGGTGGATCCGATACCGCGATTTGCAGCAACTGCATCACCGTGACAGATCCGCCACCGCCGCCTCCTCCTGCTCCGGTGGCTGATTTCACTCTGACTCCGGACAATGGCGATGCGCCGTTGATGGTGGCCTTCAGCAATCTCAGCAGTGGAGACATCAGCGGTTACAGCTGGGACTTCGGCGACGGCAACGGATCGAGTGCAACCAGTCCGTCGCATACCTACACCAGTGCGGGTACCTACACGGTGACTCTGACCGCCACCGGTCCCGGTGGATCGGATACCGCAGTGTGTAGCGGGTGCGTGGTCGTCAACGATCCGCCGCCACCACCACCGCCTCCGTCGACGACGCTGTATTACCTCAGTTTCGTCAATAATACCTTCGTTCCCGGTGTCGGAACCGTGCGTGATGAAGACGTGGTGACCTACGATCCGGCCACGGGTATCTGGGCCATGTTCATCGATGGCAGTGACGTCGGAATCGGTATCGCTGATATCAATGCTCTTAGCGTTCTTGCAGACGGCAGTGTCGTAATGTCCTTTAACAATGCTTTCACGCTGTTTGGGATTACCGACGGACCGAATGGTGTCGATATCGATGACTCTGATCTGGTTCTGTTCACACCCACGAGTACCGGTTCCAACACCTCCGGTTCCTGGAGTTTCTTCTTTGATGGTTCGGATGTGAGTCTGACCACCAACGGGGAAGATATCGATGGGGTCTGTGTGCTCGATGATGGCACCTTCCTCTTCTCCACGGTGGGAACTGCCAAGGGTGGGGGACCGAACAGTCATGATGAAAACGTGGCTCTCTTTACTCCTACTTCTCTCGGTGCCAACTCCGCTGGATCGTGGTCCCTTTTCTTCGACGGCAGTGATGTCGGATTCAGCCAAAGTGGTGGAGAAGATCTGGATGGCATCAGCCTTGATTTTGATGGCACGCTGCTCTTCTCTACGGTGGGCAATTACTCCGGCTCCGGATCCAGTGGCGCAGACGAGGATGTCTCCCGCTTCACTGGCACCTTCGGTGCCGCAACCTCCGGAAGCGCCCAATTGATCCTGGACCTCACGGCGCTGGGGATCGATGCCTCGGAGGATGTGGACGCACTTTCGATTCGTTAACGGATGATGTGATCGATCGGGGATATGGCCCTGCCGGGGAACCGGCGGGGCCATTTTTTTGTCCGAGTCAGATTTGAGGGCGACTGAGCCGGTCGAGATTGACCTAAAAGGTCTCGAAAAGCATGGATATCGGTGGTCAGAGCCGACTTCCTGCCCTTGTTGAAGTTGCCCGATCTCGATACCTTGGGAGTGTCCAATTTGCCGTATTTCGGAGGTGGGCGTCTGATTTGCCGTGGATCTGCCACGGATGACCTGACAGCGATCGGAGAATCATGAAATCACAGGTAGAGGTTCAGGATCCGATCACCGATCGCATTCTCGACGAATGGCTCGATGAGCCGGCCCCGTTCCTGTCGATTATCCATGCGATTCAGGATCATTATGGCTATCTGCCGGAGCCTGCCCTGAGGCGTGTCAGTCAGCGGATGGATATCCCCATCAGTGATCTCTACGGCACCGTCACTTTTTACCACTTCTTCCAGCTGGAGCCGAAGGCAACCCCGGATATCCGCGTCTGCGAAAACTCGGCGTGTTGCCTCCATGACCTCGATCAGCTCTGTGAAGAGGTCGCCGGTGCTGATCTGGGAATTGAGCACTCCGGCAAGATCGAGAAGATCTCTTGCCCTGGTCGATGTGATGTTCCAGTTCCTCTGTTGATCGGTGAGAAGTTCCTCCATGGGGCCAAACCCGGTGCCATCGGTGAAGCGGTGGAGGCGACGATGCCCCTGCCACCGGAGACGGGGCAACAGGAATGCCTCTTCCGGCACATTCGCGATGGAGTCTCTGATTTGGCGATTGCCATCGAGAAGGGTGCATGGAAATCCCCTCTGCTGGCGGCGTCTGACCCTGAAAAACTGATCAGCGAATTGAAGACCAGTGGTCTGACCGGACGCGGCGGTGCGGGATTCCCCACCGGTGTGAAGTGGGAAGTGGTTCGCAATGAGAATCGCGGCCCGAAATGGATCATCTGTAATGCAGACGAGAGTGAAGTCGGTTGCTTCAAAGACAGAGTGCTGATGGCGCATACGCCTCACGCCCTGCTTGAAGGGATGACCTGTGCGGGTCTGGTGACCGGTGCAGAAGTGGGGATCATTTACCTGCGCTGGGAATACCCGGAGATTCTCGAGTCTTTGCAAGCCGCCATCGATGAAGCAACGGCGGCGGGATACCTCGGGGAGGATGCCTGCGGCAGTGGTCGACCCTTCCGCATCGTCATTCGTCGCGGAGCGGGAGCCTACATCTGCGGTGAAGAGACCTCGCTTCTCAACTCCCTCGAAGGGAAGCACCCTTTCCCCAGAGAGAAGCCGCCTTTCCCGACGACCCATGGTCTCTTCCAGCAACCCACCATCGTCAACAACGTGGAAACATTCTGTGCGGTGCCTCCCATCGTGGAGCATGGAGGGCAGTGGTTCAGTGACCTCGGCCTCGGCGAGCAGAATGGCATGCGCATCTTCAGTGTTTCCGGAGACATTCAGCGTCCAGGGAACTACGAGGTTCCGGTGGGGACTCCCCTGCGCCAGCTCCTCGTCGAGTTTGCCGGTGGTCCGCTTCCAGGTCGGGATATTCAGGGCGTGACGATGGCCGGGGTCAGTGGAGGTCTCGTGGGAGCAGAGGATCTGGATGTCCGTCTGGACCCCGCTTCTCTCGATGGATTGGGCGCGATGCTCGGTGCCGGAGGGATCGTGGTTCATGACGACACCCGCTGCATGATCAAGGCCGCCAGAGAAAGCATGCACTTCCTGAAAGAAGAATCCTGCGGCAAGTGTTTCCCATGCAGGATTGGCACGACGCGCATGACCGAGATCCTCGATGAACTCGGATCAGGGCAGCCGGTACGCGAGGGGATCATGGAAGAGATCGAGGATCTGGAAGAAGTGTTGGGTGAGACCAGTGCCTGTGGATTGGGTCTGGCCGCTCCTTACATCACCCGCATGCTGAAAAAGTATTGGCCTGATCAGATCCAGCAGAAATTGAATGGCAGCACGCAAGCCTCAGAAGGGGCCGATGATGAGTAACGAAAACAGGATGACCATCGATGGTGCGGAAGTAACCTTCCAGCCGGGTGAGACCGTCCTTGAGGTCGCCCGTCGTCAGGGAGCCTTTGTTCCGACCCTCTGTTATGACGAGAGACTGGATCCCTACGGATCATGCCGCTTGTGTGTGGTAGAGGTCGAAGGGCGACGTTTGCCCGCTTCCTCCTGCACTCTCAAGGCAGAGCCAGGAATGGAAATCCGTACCGGCAGCGATCCGATTCGCAAAATGCAGTCGACGCTGATGGAGATGGTGCTCTCGGAAAATCCGGATGACGAATGTCCCCGTTGTCGTGACATCGGTACCTGTGAAGTCCACGACTTGGCTGAAAAGCTGGAGGTGGGCCGCGAGCGTTTCCTGGGCGCTACCAGCAATGCCTCCAAAGATGATTCAAACCCATTCCTTTTACGCGATTACGATCGCTGCATCTCCTGTTATCGCTGTGTTCGCATCTGCGATGAAGTGGAAGCGGACCACGCCATTACCATGACTGGTCGTGGCTGGAACAAGGGCATCGCCACCGCATTTGACGGCGGCTTGATGGACAGCGATTGCACCCTTTGCGGCCAGTGCATCTACACCTGTCCGACCGGTGCGTTGGCAGACAAGAAGATGGTGGGTCAGGGAGAGATCCCTGGCGAGGTGGAAGTCACTCGCAGTGTCTGTCCCTACTGTGGAACCGGTTGCTCCATCAATCTCCACAGTCGTGACGGCAAAATGATCGGTGTGACTCCGGTCCTCGACGGGCCCGTCAACGAAGGAGCGCTCTGCGTCAAAGGTCAATTCGGGTTTGATTTCGTCAACTCGGGAGATCGATTGACGAGACCGTTGATTCGCAAGAATGGTGAGTTGACTCCCGTCTCATGGGATGAGGCTTTCGATTACACCGCCCAGAAATTGATGAGTGTGCGAGCGGATCATGGACCGAAGGCATTCTATGCCATCGCCAGCGGACGTGCTCCCGGTGAAGGTTCCTACATGCTGCAGAAGTTCACCAGGGCGGTCATGAATTCGAATCAGGTCGACAACTGTTCGCGTGGCTGACACAGTCCTACTGTCGCCGGTCTGGCGGCTTCCATTGGACGCGGAGCCATGTCGAACTCGATCCCGGAGATCGAAGACGCAAAGATGATGCTGTGTGTGGGCACCAATATGACCGAGTGCCACCCCATCATCGCCGTGCGTGTGAAAAAAGCGGTACGTAAAGGAGCCAAGCTCTACGTGGTAGATCCCCGGAAGATTCCGCTGACGGAATACGCCGATGGTCATCTGCCCTTGAAGCTCGGTTCTGACGTAGCCCTCTTCAATGCCATGGCCAAGGTCATCATCGATGAAGGCCTCGAGGACAAGGAATACATCAAAGAGCGGGTTGAGGGTTTCGAGGAGTTGAAGGCGCATCTTCAGCCCTTCACCCTGGAGTACGCCGAAGAGATTTCCGGCGTTCCTGCTGAGTTGATTCGCGAGTGTGCCATCGAGTACGCCAAAGCGGAGAGTGCGGGCATTTACTACACGTTGGGAATCACCGAGCACATCTGTGGTGTAAGTAACGTTCAGAGTCTGTGCAATCTGGCGCTGATCACCGGGAACCTCGGTAAAAAGTCGGCAGGGGTTAATCCGCTGCGAGGACAGAACAACATTCAGGGTGCCGGCGACTGCGGTGCATTGCCGAATAATTATCCCGGCTTCCAGTCCGTGGAAGATCCCGCCTGCCAGGAGAAATTCGAGAAGGCGTGGGGCGTGCCGATGGATCCCAAGAAAGGGATCACCAAGATTGCCGCTCTCGATCATGCCGTCGATGGACGGATCAAGGCGATGTGGATCTGCGGGGAGAACACCCTGGTCACCGACCCGGATGTCAAACACACCACCAAGGCACTGGAGTCGCTGGATTTCCTCGTCGTGCAGGACATGTTCCTCACCGACACCGCCAAGCTGGCTGACGTGGTCTTCCCCGCCGCTGCTTTCACCGAGGTTGATGGTTTCTTCACCAACTCTGATCGTCGGGTACAGCGAATTCGCAAGGCCGCCAATCCTCCCGGTGAGGCGAAGCCGGACTGGTGGATCATCTCGCAGGTCGCTCAGCGCATGGAGACCCCTGTCGATTTTGAATACCAGAGCAGTGAAGAAGTCTTCGATGAGTTGGCGGCTCTCTCGCCCATTTACGCTGGACTGACTTACGATCGTATCGAGAAGGGTGATCTTTCCTGGCCTGTTCCCGACAAGGATCACCCGGGAACCCCCGTTCTTCACGAAGGGGAATTCCTCAACGGCAAAGGCAAATTGCAGTTGCTCGATTACGTGCCCCCTTCAGAGAATCCGGATGAAGAGTATCCCTTCTACCTGACGACGGGGCGTCGATTGCCGACGTACCACAGCAACACCATGACCGGCCGCTCCGGTGGGTTCCGGATTCTGGTTCCCAATGAATGGCTGGAAATTCATCCCGCCGATTCCGATCGCCTTGGACTGGTCGATGGAGACTGGGCACGCATCAAATCCAGAAGGGGAGAGGTGATCACCCGCGTGGCGGTGACTCGCACCTCACCCCGGGGAACCGTGTTCATGAGCTTTGCTTTCCCTGAAGAGGTGATGACCAACTTCGTCACCAATCCGGAAGTGGACCCGCGCACAGAGACCCCCGAGTTCAAAGTGGCTGCGGTTTCCATCGAGCGGGTGGAAGCACCATCCGGATTGGGTGCTGAACAGGCATTGAGAGCGGATCCCGAAGGGCCAGGCCTTGTCTGATCCGGTTGATCAGAATCAGTTTGATGTCACCGGTCATGGCGGCTCCCTCGGGGTGGGGGGGCCGGCAACCCTGAGATTTCATGGGCGTGAGGTGACCATCTCAGCGAAAGACTTTCCGCCAGTGACACTGGATCTTCAGAACTGTGAAGCCAGCGTGGTCGGCAAGTGCCTCGATGTTCTGGATACTTCGAGCAATATCGGATTTTCAACGCGCAACCCTGCAGTCTATGCCCGGTTGCAGGAGGTTGCCCCAGCAGAGTTGTCGGAAGAACTGACAGCGATGGCCGGCCTCCTCTACCAGACAAAAAAATCAGAGTCCCAACTTTACTGGTTCGCAGGGATCATTCTGGTGGCTCTATTTGCAGGGGGCTTCTTTTTTCTCAGTCACGTGACGCGAAACGTCATCGACTGGGTACCCATCGAGGTGGATCAGACGATTGGTGAACCGATTCACGAACTGATGCTTCAGGAGTATGAAGTGGTCGATGATCCGGTACTGCTGGAGGCTACCGGAATGATCTTTGATTCACTTCTGCCCCACTTGCCTGCCGAGGGTCTGAAGCCGAATTGGACACTGGTCAAGAATCCGCAGATCAATGCCTATTGCCTTCCGGGAGGGTCGATCACCATCTTCTCGGGCCTGTTGGAAAATGCGAAATCTGCCGACGAAGTGGCGGCGGTTCTCGCACACGAGTTGGCCCATGCCACCGAAAGGCACGGCATTCGTCAGATCACCCAGGTCGCAACGACCGGATTGGCGATTCAATTGCTGGTTGGCGATCTGGGAGGAGTTGCTGCTGCCGGAGGCGAAGCTGCACAGAGTCTGTTGAGTAACGGTTACAGTCGCGACCACGAGCGAGAAGCGGATGCGGTCGGTCTCCAAATGTTGACCGCCGCTGGCTGGGACCCCCTCGCAATGTCACGTTTCTTTGGGCGACTGGCGCAGGAAGGTGGGCAGCAACCTCCCGCATGGTTCTCGACCCATCCCCATCCTGAAGAGCGCGCCCAGACGATTCGTGACCAGGTGGAATCGAAAGGGATCACCGATCAGCCCAGATCAGTTTCACCCCCGGAAATCGATTGGACTCTGGTTCAGGAAGCGTTGGGGAAATTGAAGTGACGACTCCCAACGAGTGGTCAACCCGTTATCTGTGTGGACTGGTGCTGGTCAGTTTTTGTTTTTATCTGGCGGTCGCATCCTTCACATCGCTTTGGGACAGGGACGAACCGCGCTTTGCACGGGCTGCGGTCGAGATGTTGGAAACCGGCGACTATCTGGTTCCCACTTTCAATGGTGAACTGCGGGCCGACAAACCTCCCTTGATCTATTGGTGCATGAATCCGTGGATTAGGGGATGGGGACCCACCGATCTCGCTGTGCGAATGCCATCCATCCTTGGATCTCTGGTGATGGCAGTGGCCACTTTCCATATCGGTCGAAATCTCGGAGGAAGCCGACTCGGCTACCGCTCTCTCTGGCTTTTGATGTGTATGCCCATCCCCATCTTTATCGGGACTGCTGCGACAGCAGACGGAATCCTGATGGCAGGAGTCTCGGTTTCACTGGCAGTGATGGTGGACCGTCTCGTGAATGGAAAAAAGAGCAGTCATTTTGCGATCCTTTCACTGGCTCTGGCATGGGCATTACTGGCGAAGGGTCCCGTGGGCCTGGCTGCTTTTTGGCTTGGGACCGTTTTCATTGCCTTGTTGGGAAAAACCGCTGTGCGGTGGGATCGGCGATGGTGGTGGGAGGCCAGTGGAGCGACAGTCATCGCATTGGCCTGCTTTATGGCCTGGGGATTCCCGGCGAATCAGCAGACCGGTGGAGAGCTTTTGCAAGTCGGTCTGGGTCGACATGTATTCCAAAGGATTTCGGAACCGCTGGAGAGTCATGGTGGTTCGGGGTTCATCGGCTGGCTTGCATCCCTGCCATTTTACTTGCCGGTACTTATGGTCGGGGCGGCCCCGATCTCTGCATTGCTGATTCCGGGAGTCTTTCGGCGATCAACTGACGGTAACGAGGATCGGAAGACCCGGGTGATTCTCGCAGGATTGACGGTGCCCGTTCTGCTGTTGATGACACTGGTCGCAACCAAGTTGCCCCATTACATCCTCTCTGCATTTCCCGGGGTGGCCGTTGCCGGGGCATGGTTATGGTCCTCCTTCGGTGAGAGGGATTCTTCGGTATGGAGTTCCCGCTCCTTCAGGGTGGGACGTGCGTTGACCGTTTTGATGTTGATACTGCTGGCCGGCGCCTGGGGATTTGCCGTGTTCCAGGTCAGTGCGTCGATACTGCTCGCGATACCGGCACAACTGTTTTTCCTCGCAGCAATCTGGAGCATCTTCCAATGGAAACCCCAGGTCACCTTTGAATCGCTGCGAGCACCCGGAGGTAGTGCGCTACTCGTGGCTTTGGGTATGGCTTTCCTTCTTTTGGGGGCAGGCTGGCTGGAACCCCAATGCAAGGTGGCGAGACCGATCAAGGAGATCATTGAGGGTTCCGGGTCTCAGGATTCGAAAGCCCCTGTCTCGACGGTGGGCTTCTTTGAACCTTCTCTTCTGTACGCACTGGATCCACCGGTCCTCCCCGGTGAACCGGGAATGGGAGAGTTGGCCTGGGATGCCGTTGAACCATGGTCGCAGCAGGATGGCACCGCTTGGCTGATCTCTGCGGTTGAGAGGGATGAGCCGGATCCGATTTCCGATCTTGTTCAGAAGCAACCCCGAGTGACGAAAAGCTGGGGGAAGCGGATCTTCAATTACTCCAATGGCCGCTGGCTGGACGTGTCGCTCTGGTTCCGTTCCGCATTGCGCTGAAATCTGCCGACCCAGAAGGCACAGCAGAGGGCCCCGAGGAGAAATCCTGGAATCGTGTCGGAGGGCCAGTGCTCTGCAGTCAGGACTCTCGTCGCACAGAGCCATATCCCCAGAAGGATCCACAGCCCACTCCACCGGGGAAAGAGTACGCACAACAAGGTGACCATCACTCCAGCGGCGGTGGAGTGGCCGGAGGGGAGACTGTGATGGCTGTGCTCCAGTGAGATCGGCTGCCAATCTGGCCACGCCCTGTAGATCAACTCATTCGGTCGGCCGCGGCCGATCAGAATCTTGAGTCCCTGAACTGCGACCCCCGCAGTGATCGCTCCGAGCAAGGCACCCTGAACCGGACCTCGCCACTCACTCCATGACGACTTCAAGCGAATGAAAAGGGTCAGCAGTAACAGCAAGGCGACGACGGCATACCCTTCTGCCAAGTGAGTGGTCAGTGAGGCGATTTGCCTCAGGGAATGAAGCCATGCCGGTGCGACTCCCGCAGGGTCGTAGGTCGTTCTGACCGCGAGAATCATTTGCTGGTCAAAGGTCACCCCGTGTTGATCGGTTTGCGGCCAACGCCTGGGGGTTGCTTGCCCATTTTCTGAATAGAAGGATTCCCACGCCTGAAGCGCCGGATTGTTTTCGATGTTGAAGAGAGGAACCCGGGAAGCGGTGAAGAAGAACAGTCCTGCAACAAAGAGGAGCAGACTCCAGCGGCGCAAACCTGAGAACTGATGGGGATCCCAATCCCGGGCGATCTGCGAAGCGGGCATCAGTCGACAAACCTGCGGGCGAGTTGGGCCAGTTCGGGAACCTCGTGCACTTTCATTCCCTTGGGACCGGAGTCTTCGAGACTGCCGGGAGCGACACAGGCGATGTTGAACCCAAGGCGAGCAGACTCTTCAAGACGCTGGCGAGTACCGGGGACCGGGCGCACTTCACCGAGTAGCCCCACTTCTCCGGCGAAGACGAGATCTCTGGGGAGTGGGCGATCGTGGAAAGAGGAGAGCAGTGCTGCTGCGAGGGCGAGGTCGCCTGCGGTTCCCCGCAACTTGACGCCACCGACGACATTGGCGTGGATATCACAGCCACCCAGGGGAATGCCCAGACGCTTTTCGAGAACCGCCGCAAGCATCGAGAGCCTTGCCGCATCGATGCCGGAACACTTTCTTGCCGGAGATCCATGGGCCGCCGGGCTGACGAGGGCCTGAACCTCGATGAGCAAGGGGCGTGTTCCCTCAAGAATTGCTGCAGTGGCAGATCCTGGCGAAGCGGTGGATCGATCGGAGAGGAGCAGGCCAGAAGGGTTATCAATTTCGTGCAGGCCGTCCGCCCGCATTTCGAAGATGCCCACCTCTTCTGTCGATCCGAAGCGATTTTTCAATCCCCGAAGGATTCGCAGGGCATTGCCCCTCTCGCCTTCAAACTGCAGCACACCATCGACCATGTGCTCGAGGGTTCGGGGTCCGGCAACGGTTCCATCCTTGGTGACGTGGCCCACGAGAAGCAGGGCGAATCCCTCTTGCCGTGCCAGTGAAATCAGCCGCGCTGTGACTTCGCGAACCTGAACCACTCCGCCGGCTCCCGCAGGGAGATCGTCCCAGCGAACCGTCTGGATACTGTCGATGCCAACCACCGCGGGGGACGTTTTTTTGACCTGAGCTTCGATCGCTTCAAGATCACATTCAGAGAGGAGCCACAGCTGGTCTCCGGAGACACCGATTCGATCCGCCCTCAATCTCACCTGGGCTGCGGATTCTTCACCGGTGACGTAGAGGAAGCGCTGGTTTCCTCCCTGCTCTGATGCCACCGATTGGGCCACTTGCAGAAGAAGGGTCGACTTGCCGATGCCCGGTTCGCCGGAGAGAAGGATGCCGCTTCCGGGGACCAGCCCTCCTCCGAGAACCCGATCGACTTCACCGAGACCGGATTGAACCCGGTCCTCTTCCCTGGCTTCTATTTCTCCGATGGGCACTGCTTCACTCTGTTCACCCGTCAAGCGGGGTGCACTGCGACCGGGTTTGTCTTCCTTGACCTTGTGCTCGGAGAGGGAGTTGAAGGTGCCGCAATCGGGGCAACGGCCCATATAGCGTTCATGGGTCGAACCGCACTCGAGACACAGGTAGACGGTGTGAGATTTGGCCACGGAAATCTGCTCCAACTTCAACGGGAAAAACAGACCCAGATTGGACCCAATTCCCTGACAGGTCCAGCCCCTGCCCATTGAAGCGTCCTGAAAAACGCCGGTGATTCAGGGAGATGGTGTGTGATTCAGAGAGATGGTGTCACGGAAGCGACCAGTTTACGGAACACCTCACCCCGTTCTTCGAATGAGGCGAACTGGTCATAGGAGGGGTAGGCGGGACTGCAGAGGATTGTTTCTCCTGCACGGGCAGAACTGCGGGCGCCATGGAAAGCCTGTTCCAGAGTTTCGAATTGCCGGGCCCCCTCAAAATGGCGAGCCAGTTTTCCCGCGGATTCACCGTAGGGATACACAGAGATCTTTGCCGATTTGCAGTGTGAGACCAGCGCAGCGATGTCGATTCCCTTGTCTTTACCTCCGCAAAGCCAGTGGACAGGACCGTCCAGCCTCGACAGCGCTGCAATCGTGGCATCCGGTGTGGTCGCTTTTGAATCGTTGATGTAAATCAGGTGATCATCTCCGGGAACGAATTCGAAACGGTGGGGCAGTCCCTGGAATTTTTCTGCTGCGATTCGGCAACCTTCGAGACTGGCACCCAATGCACGGGCAAGGGTTGTGGCCAAGGCGAGATTGGAGTGACCGGTATCACCGGTCAGGGCTGGGGAGATGTTTTGGGGTTCGAGTATTTCAAAGAGTTCTGTCGCTTCCGGTGAAACGATCTGCGGTTCCGTTTCCAGGGAGTCCAACGCGTCCACGAAAGGGCTATTCTTCTCAACGATGACCTTGGCCGGTTTTCGATGTGGACCCCGGAGCAAATTGACCTTGGCCTGAAAATAAGTGGCCTCATCGCCGTGCCAATCCAGGTGATCGGGAGCGAAGCAGGTCAGGGCGACGAGGGCAGGACGGGGAATCTCTGTTCCGAGCCGAGAGGCCTGAAAGGAAGAAATTTCCACGATCCAGCGCGTCCCTTCTGTGGAGGCCCCGAGTTTCTTCAACAGGCTGCCACCAAAGTTGCCCCCGACTTCGACCGGAACCCCAGAGGCGAGGAGCATTTCCCTCGCCAAGGCGCACACCGTGCTTTTTCCATTGGTTCCGGTGACCGCTGCCACATGGTCATGGGGCGCCCATGCCAAAAAGAGTCCCAACTCGGTGACGACACGAACTCCGGATTGGTGCACCTCTCGTAAAAAAGCTGCCGCAGGAGGAATCGCCGGATTGACGACGACCCAATCCATCCCTTCGAGGTGCTCGGGATGATGCCCGCCGGTATGAAGCCGCTCTGGTGCTACTTTCCCGGCGATGAGATCGATGGAAGCGGAGAGTGCCGAGGCGGAAGCAGTGTCACTGACGGAAACGTGTGCTCCCCGGGAATGAAGAAAGTCGATCAGGTCTGTCCCGCCGCCATGGGTACCGAGGCCGAGAACGAGAACTTGCAGCCCAGCCAACTGGTCCGGATCCCGGTCGGGACCCATGAACTCCAGTTCTTCGAAGCGGGTCACCGATGAGGTCACCGGCGATCGCCGGAATCGGTGGCAGTATCGTTCTCCAGGGGTGGCTGAACACCTTCTCGTTTCGCGGCCTCATGGAATGAGTCACGCAAGGCGTCCAAATCCTGGGGCTCGAAGGTGTATTCAAGAACGTGTTCTACCTGCAGTGTTCCCGGATAGAGAACTTCGGTGAAGAGATCGAAGGGGAACACCTGATGCCAGGGGCGATCGAGGCGCACCTTTTCCCGGATCGGCTTGAGTGAGCGAGATCCGCGCAACTCGTTTTCTTCCATACGGATTTGCAGGTCCCAGGTACCATAGAAATCGAAGGGGATTTTCGCCGGGGTGATCCCCTTGTCCTGACCATTCAGGAAAACCCGGGCTCCCGCCGGTTCTGTGCGGATCAGCAAGCTTCTCTCGACACAGCCCGGAAGCAAGATTGCGGAAATGGCGAGCAACAACAGAGGGATCTGTCTGAAACAGGGACTCGGCACAATCTTCATGGTCAGCGTTCTCCTTTGGGGGACATGCTAACTCTCGTCAGAGATCTGACAAAGGGCTTCGCTGGAGTCGGGCATGCCGGGGCAGTAAGTTGATCTTCGAGAGGCGGAACGATGGCCAAACCCTGGTGGAAAGATGGACTTCCATTCAAGTGCACCCAGTGTGGGCACTGTTGCCGAATAGAAGGCTTTGTGTGGGTCAATCAGCAAGAAATCGACGCCCTTGCCGGGCAACTCGAGATGACCCCTGAAGAGTTTGAATGGAAGTACGTCCGCAGGGTGGGTCGCAGACGCAGTCTCATCGAAAAGCCCAATCACGAATGCATCTTTTGGGAGGATGGCTGTTCGGTCTATGAGAACAGGCCTACCCAGTGCAAAACCTTCCCCTTCTGGAAACAGAATTTGGAATCGATGGAGGAATGGCTTGAGGTGGTAGAGGAGTGTCCGGGATCAGGAACGGGAGTGGTCTACAGCGCAGAAGAAATAGAACAGTTGCAACAGGGCAAGGGTGAAACCAACAAGTAGCTCGGTTTCATTCCCGTTTCGAAACTCATGGTCAGTTTATCGCGCCTCATGACAGATTTTGGCGAGGTCACGCAACAGCACAAACCCTGCATTGTCCTCACCCCATGAAGTATCCGTTTGCTCTTTGGTGATGACGCACAGTGAAAAGGGTCCTGTCGGTGACAGGGCGACGATCACTTCCGAGCGACTCTGGTTGACTGCACCCTGCTTCGAGTAAACGGTCACATCGGGTGGAAACGCCGAAAGCATCTCGTCCCGCCAATAACTGCTGTTCATCACTTTCAGCATCAATTCATCCCACGGCGATCCAAACAGCTTCCGTTGATGAACACTCTCCATCATGCGGGTCATTTCTTTGGGGGTGGTCTGGCCCCAACCCCAATTCTCCCGATCTTTTTCCCGGCCTGGTGTTCGGGAATTGACCCGCGTTTTTTCATATCCATGAGAATGAAGCCACTCATTGATCACTGTTCCAGTACCCGCGAGTTCCTGACACCAGAGTGAAGCGGTGTTGTCGCTGTAGCGGATCATCAAATCGACAAGCTTGGCGAGAGTGATCTTTTCCCCATCGCGGAAAGAAGCGAGGAGATCTTCTCCGGCATATCTCCGGGAGATCTCGTAGGTCAGTTTTCCATACCAGTCGAGTTCACCGGCCGAGATTTTTTCCATCAGTGCGAAGAGAATGGGGATCTTGATCAGGCTGGCGGTGGGAAAGGTTTCATCTGCCCGGATGCTGATCTCAGTTCCACTTTCCAAATGTCGGTAGTGGACTCCGACCACACCTTCGAATCCGGCAATCCGCTCCTCAATTCTCTGCTGCAGGACTGCAGTATCGGGGGAGGACTTCAGTGGGATTCCCTGACAACCGAGAAAGAAGAGAGGGAGAGCCCATAAAAGGGCATTTGCGACTCTACAGAGGCTGCTGGGCATGGTGGAAATCTTCCTTCCGGTACTCAGAGAGTGTTTTTCGAGGAAATGCCAATAATTCCCCGATTTTGCTCAAGAGTCCAGCCCCGGGTGCCGATGTGGTGAATGGAGACCAAAACTCCGAGAGAGGACAGTTCGATGAATCAATCACGAATCCTGAGAAGCGACTTTTTGTTGTCGCTGTTGGCCCTGCTGCTTTTGGCAGGTTGTGCCGGAACGGAAACGGTTGTTTCCAGTTCACAGCAAATCATCACCGATGACGAGGATGGACGCGCCACCATCGTCGATGTGAAGATCGATAAGTATGAGAAGCTGGCCAGGGATTTCCCCAAAGAGCCTCGCTATCAAGAGCGACTGGCTCGTTTCTACTGGGAAAAGAGAGATCATCAAAGCGCACTTGGTGCGCTTGAAAAAGCACGCAAGATTGACCGTGACAATCCCCGTTACGATTACCTGGCTGCACAGATCTACAAGAGTCTGGGTAGTTACAGTGCCGCTGAAAAATCCTACCTTGCCCTGATTGCGGCAACCGGTGAGCAAAAATTCAGTGGACCCATCTTTGAGTTGGCACAGCTGTATGTCGACATGGATCGACTCGACCTGGCCCGCAAGTATCTGGACCTGTGTCTGCAAATCGATCCGACATTTGGTGAGCCTCACTACTGGATTGCAGGAATCTACCTCAAACAGGGTCGTCGTGAGTTGGCGATCCAGAGTTTTGAAAGATACCTGAGAGTCGGGAACTCTTCTCGTCAGGAAGAAGTTCTGCAGACACTCCAGGCTTTGCAGCCTGATCTGCGGATTCACGATATCCGCTGATCTTCATTCGCCCTCTCTTCTTCGGCGGAGGAATGGCACATTGTGCCGGTCCTCCGCCGTATTTTTTTGTCTAAATACGGATAAATAGAGAGTGGGCGAAAAGCCTGTTCATGAGTAACTCTGGCCGCAAGTCAGTGCCAGCCATACGCCTCGGGCAGGTGCTATTCAGGGCAAGACACACCGGAAAAGGCCATAAATCGGCCTGGATATAAAAATAGAGCCGGAGGGAACTGAGTCCCCTCCGACCCGTGAGGAGGTGTGTCTGACTATGTAACGACCGTGATCCGGCTTCTGTTCCCCGAAATGAGAGGAATCAGACTATTTCCAAACCCCAAATGGAAAAGGTGATCTCACCAACCACACATTGGGCTGACCGGTCGTCGACCGTTGAAAAGAAAACTAAATGGGTCCGAAGGTGCTCAGGTGGTGAGTCATGACCCATGCTTCCCCAACATGGTCGGCAGAGAGTATGAGGGGAGGCAACTCAGAACGCAAGAAGTGCAGACGAAGATGTTCTGAAGAATCACAAAAGTATTGGCAGAAAACTGTCCTGATTTCCGACTTTTCCACACTGGATTCAAAGTGTTTGGAAAGGCGCACAAAAGCGAAATCACCATTGGAAATATTTACATTCGTACTGAATACGACGATATCACCACTTTTAAAGGAGGGTGCGCTGTTGGATGTCATCGCATCCCCGGAGATACGCAGTGCAAAACTTGTGGAAGAATCCACTCCTGGAATTTGTAGCCAATCTTCGATGATTCCTTCTGGGAAATTTCTGGAATCAAAACTGACGGGATAGGGATGTTCCTCATCCTGGATCAGTGGGATACCTGAATTGCCAAGGTCATCGGGGGCAGTAGTGGTGGATAATTTCTTGTCCTGGGTGAGGTCGATGGAATCCAGCTTCTCTTCTGCGAGCGTAATCAGATCGAGGGGAGCGAGACCCAGGACGCGGCACGCCTTGCGAATGAAGTCCGATTCAAGACCACTTCTGCGGCCCTCTTCCACCGAAATGGCATAGGCCCTTGAAACGCCGGTTTTGCGGGCGAGATCTTCTACGGTCAAATGTTTTTGACGTCGGGCCGATCGAATCGTCTTGCCGATGGAGGCCCTGAATGGGGCTGCAGCGGATTGGGCAAGGGAGCGGATATCAGTTCCAGAGGAGTCGTCGATCAAGCGTGAAGGAGCGACTCCCAGAGCCTTGGCGATGCGAGTCAGTACCTCACTGTTGATGCGTCTCTGTCCGCTCTCCAGGCGACTCATTTGGGAAGCGGAAAGACCGATCTTCTGGGCGAGATCCTTGGCGGTGACTCCCGATTCCTCACGCAGTTTTTTGATGACATCGCCGATCTTGTTCATTCAGCGACCCCCATCATTTTTGATCCAAACAACATCAGGATCGTCATGATGGCGTTGAAAACCGTGTGAAAAACGATGGAAGTCAGCAAGCTGCCGGTACGGTGATAGAGCCAGGCCAGAGCGACTCCGAGGCAGGCGATGGGCACGATGCTGGTCAGGGCATCATGGATGACTCCAAAGAACACTCCTGAGAGGATGGCGGAAGCCAACACCGATCGGTAACCCAGAAGCCAGCGAAAGAGCAATCCACGGAAGAGCAACTCTTCCACCCATGGAGCCATGACGACCACATTCACCATGATCAGATACTTCAGCAGGGATTGGTTGTCTTGAAGGGCATTCAGAAACAGGGACACCGCCTGCTGCGGAACCGCCTCATGACCCAGGGCCTGCAACAATCCGCCCCACAGCAATGCGATCAGAAGATGAAGGGGGAGCCACGCCAGGCATGCCAGAACCCCACTCTTCAGGCAACCGAAGACGGTTCCTTCCTTGCCCAAGAGCAGAGAGGGGGAGTCAGGCTGCCTCTTTTGCCAAAGTGCTGTGTAGAGAAGGATCAAAAGGATCAGGACCAGGTTGCCCAGCGCCAGCGTGAGAAAAAGAGGGCGTGCCTGCTCTGGAGTCAGGACAGGGGCCGCGGGTTCCGGTGAGTTCTCCTCGGGGACTGAATCGGTGGGATTCGGGTCGGCTGTGTTCAGGTCGGCTGTGTTCAGGTCGGACGAATCGAGTCCGGTTCCTTCAGTAAGGGCAGGGGGCTCGCCCTCGACAGTATCGGTCGGAGAAAGTGCCATCTGGGCTGCAAGAAATTGAATCAGGAAAAAGAGGCTGAAGAAAAGCAGCACCTGAGACCCGGCCCAGGGGGCTCCCGGTTCCGCGCGCTCCTGATCGAGGGCTCCCTTTGGCATCATTCGCCGAGGACTCCCTCAGTGGGACTGGACGCCTGAGCGTAGCGACGGCGGGGAATGCGACCAGCTCGGGCGGCAAACCAGCCTGCATCAAGGGCGTGGCGCATGGCGTGGGCCATGGCGACCGGATCTTTTGCTCCGGCGATTCCCGTATTGAGAAGCACACCTTCGGCACCCAACTCCATGGCGATGGTCACGTCACTGGCTGTGCCGACCCCCGCATCGATGATCACCGGAACTTCGAGTTGCTCGAGGATGATCGCGAGGTTGTTGGAATTGAGAATCCCCTGGCCACTGCCAATCGGGGAGCCAGCGGGCATCACGGAAGTGGCTCCCGCATCCTGCAGGCGCAGGGCGAGAACCGGGTCATCACTGCTGTAGACCAGTACCTTGAAGCCGTCATCGACCAACTCGCGACACGCCTCAAGGGTGCCGACCGGATCGGGCAACAGGGTTTTGCGATCGCCGAGTACTTCAAGTTTGACCCAGTCCCCAAGACCGAGTTCACGGGAAAGCTGGCACACGCGAACCGCATCCTCTGCATTGAAACAGCCGGCGGTATTGGGCAGCAGGAAGTACTTCTCCCGGTCTAGTTGTGAAAGCAGGTTGTCGCCACTGTTGAGGTCGACGCGACGGATGGCCACGGTGACGACTTCGCAACCGGATGCTTCCAATGCGGCATTCATCGTTTCGGCATCGCTGTATTTGCCGGTGCCGACGAAAAGACGCGATCGAAAGGTGCGATCACCCAGAGTGAGGGGGGTGGGAGTGTTTCCGGTTACTGTTTCGCTGGAACCCATGTCTAGCCTCCTCCGACGATGGTCACCACTTCGATCTGGTCCCCGGCTTCCAGTGTTGTTTCCGCATGAAGGGAGCGGGGAACTATTCTCTTGTTTCTCTCCACCGCCACCGCCACGGGGTCGATGGGAAGAGAGTTCACCAGATCGAGAACCGTGGTATCGGTCTCGACCTGGTGAACTTCACCGTTCAGTTGAATCTCGAATCGTGTCGGCTGATCAGACATCCCACAGATCCATCAGTTTGAAGCGCGGGCGAATCGGTAATAGACCTCAAGAGTCATCGCACCAATCGCGGTGTTGTAGACCCGGCCTCCGGCGATACCCCATTCACCGATGGGATCCCAGGAGCCGTCCTCACAACCTCCGACTCGCTGGTTCTTCACCAGCGCATCGATCATCGCTTCATTCCACTCGCGCCATTTGCTGCCACCGATCTGGAACATGGCGTAGGTCGCGTAGTACCAGTAGTACAGATTGATCTTCGACTTGCGCTTGCCCTCCTGGGGGCGCCACTCGGGGATTTCATCCATCAGCACATTGGTTCCTGCCTTGATGGCATCGGTGTTGGTTTTCTCTCCCGAGAAGATTCGACACAACACACCCACCGCAGTCATGCAGGAGAGATCCTTGGAGTAGGGGTAAGGCTCTGGGTAAGAGGCCTGCAGTCGCGAGCCCTCGTCTCCCGGGTTTTCGTATCCGCAGATGCCGGAGCGGGCGGTGCACGATTCGAACCACTTCAACGCGCCTTCAAAGGCGGGGTTGAAGTCCTTGGTCTTGACCTTGATGTAGCGTGACTGGGCACAGACCTTGGCGGTCTTCAGTGCGAGCACCATCCACCCGGTGACCGAGGTGTCATTGCGTCCCGCCTGATAGTCGTACTTCCAGCCATAACCGGGATTCTGGGCGTTCAGGCACCACTTGGTGGCACGGGCAACCGAGTTGGAAAGCTTGATCTTGTCCTGAGACATGAGCAGCAGTTCGCTCATCGCCATGGTGGCGATGGCATGGTTGTAGATCCACTCGTCCGTGTCTTCCTGCGGCATGCCGTAAAGACCATTGAGTTTTGGATCCGCATTCTTGACCTGTTGCTTGAGCATCCAGTCCATCGCCTTGCGCATGACGATGACGAAATCGGGGAACTCACCACTCTCGTGGGTATGTCCGAAGCCCAGGAAGGCGAGCATGGCGAGAGCTGTGACGCCGACGTCGTAGCCTTCGAAGCCATCTCCCTGTTCCTGTTCGCACCCATCCGGGCGCAGGAACCCATTCGACGACCAGTGGCCATCCGGATGCTGATGACGCTTGAGCCAGTAGAGGGCTGCAAGCACCGCACTCTCGGTGGCCTCACTGCCACCTTCTCTGGAGAGTGAACCTTTACCGAAGCGGTTACCGTAGGCACCCGCACCCGCACCGGTCATGCCGAAGGCATCGTTGAGCTGGTTCTTGATATTCTTGTTGGTCTTGTTGTTCTTGCTGGTGCCCTTGGGCGTGCGGCTGATCTTGTCGGGCTTGAGCATCTTGATCGGATCCGTCTTTTGCTTCTCGAGGATCTCAGGCTTGCGCTCGATGTCCCGCTTCTTGGTCGGATCGTATTTCGGCGGCTTGACCTCTTTCTTGACGATGGTCTTGCGCTGCTCCTTTTCCTCTTTGACTTCGAGGATGACGATCGTGCCGAGAATCGAAAGAATGATGACGTGGAAAGCAGCGGAGATGGCCCAGTAGGGAGTGTTGTTCAACCAACTGGTGTTCGCCGGTGCTTCGTACTCGTCGTCGTATTCTTCATCGTATTCGTCGTACTGCTGATTCATGAAGACTCGCTTTCTTTCCGAACAGGCCACTTTGAATCACCGCAGAACCACAGCAACCGGAACTGCCCTGAAACCTGTGATTCACCCAGGCCCATCACCGAGATTACCCGGAGTTGTCAAAATGGCAAGGGGCAAGTTGCCAAATAGGCAACTCTCGAAATTGGGAGCAGGGGAGTGACTGGAGCCGTTTGGGGCGTTTTCAGGAGGTTTCAGGAAGCTCAGAGAGCCAATCCCTGGGTCTCAGATAGTCCGCCAGACGTGATTCCGCGGATTCCACCTCCGGCGACCAACCACTCTGCCAGCGGACCAGGGGAGGGAGCGACATCAGGATCGCTTCAGTCCGGCCTCCACTCTGGATTCCAAACAGGGTTCCGCGGTCGAAGAGAAGGTTGAACTCGACATATCGGCCACGGCGATAGAGCTGGAACTGCCGTTCGGTTTCTCCGAAGGGTTCCTGATGACGGCGATCGACGATGGGTTGGTAGGCATCGAGGAAAGCGGTCGCCACCGATTGGGTGATTCCCATGCAACGGTCGAATCCGCCTTCATTGAGATCATCAAAAAAGACTCCGCCGATTCCCCGGGTCTCATCACGGTGGGGCAGGAAGAAGTAGCGGTCACACCATTCCTTGTATTCGGGATACAACTCGGTTCCGAAGGGGTCGAGGGCTCCCTTGGCAGTTTCGTGCCAGTGACGCACATCTTCAGATTGCGGGTAATACGGGGTTAGGTCAAAGCCACCCCCAAACCACCAGACCGGTGCTTCACCTTCCTTGTGGGCGTGAAAGAGGCGCACATTCATGTGTGTTGTCGGGACGTGGGGATTGTGCGGATGCAAAACCAGAGAGATACCCATCGCCTCAAAGCCGCGGCCTGCAAGTTCCGGTCGCTGGGCACTGGCGGTGGGGGGCAGGGCGGAACCACTGACCTTGGAGAAGTTGACCCCGGCTTGTTCGAAAATGGTCCCGTCTCTCAGCAGCCGACTTTCGCCGCCACCGCCCTCTTCTCTTTCCCACGTGGTGACTTCAAAGCGCCCACTGCCATCCTGCTTTTCCAGGGCAGTGCAGATGTGTGATTGAAGGTCGCGTAGCCACTGTTCGAAAGTGGCAGCAGGGATGGAGGTTTCGTCGGCGGGGGTCATGCCTTCTCCGTTTCGAAGCTCGTTGGGCAGGCCCAAAGGTGACCGCCCACACACAGGATTACAAGGATCCGGAAGCACGAAGCCGGATTTTGGAGGAAAATTCCCGGCGAGGGGGTCTGACAGGAGCTTCCCTTCGGCCCTGTTTGGGGGCTTGATGCACAAACCCAGAGTAGCAAACGACTTAGGCTAGGACGAAAAAATGTACTTTACATTTTATATTGTGCAAGGTAGATTCCTGACGGTTCGGCGGTCGGAGAGAGTTGGGGAGTGGTCGAACCCGTGGAGTTTTTTTCCCCGAAGTTGACGCGGCGTACCTCTCTCCGACCTACATTTTTTCCCCCGTTGCCGCTGTCCGCGGGGAAATAGCGAATTTGCCTTCCAAACGGCCCTCTCCGGGATCGACCCATTTCCGGAGGGGGCTCACGCCTTTTCTCTCCAAATTTCCCATCAACCTCCCCCGTCCGAGTGTGGATTTCTTGATCCCGAGGTATGATTTGCATCGGTTCTGATCGGCAGAATCGGCAACTTCGGAGGGCTTCAGAGTGAATCTGGATTCCAGATACCAAACAGATCTCGTGGAGCTGCTCGAGCCGGCCACCCTCCTGGTGGTCTGGTCTGACGGCCACGAGAGTCTCTATTCCCACCGGGGATTGAGGGAAACCTGCGAGTGCGCATCCTGCGTGGATGAGTGGACCAGGGAACCTCTGCTCGATCCGGATTCGATTCCCGAAAGTCTTCGCTGCGTCGCAGTGGAACCGACGGGAAGGTACGGCCTCAATCTGAAGTTTTCAGATGGTCATGCCACCGGAATCTGGTCTCTGGAAAGACTGCGCAAATCTTGCCCCTGCCCTGAATGTCAGGAGACAACTTCATGAAAGTCATCCTTCCCCGCGTTCTCGCGGCCCTCGTTTTGGTCGCAGTGGGTTGGTACTCCAACAACTTTTTCTCACCGTCCGCAGACACGATTGCAAAACCGGAAGGTCAAGCGGCCTGGAGATCCGGTGCCATGGGTCGGGGAATGGGTGGTGGCCGTGGAGGTTATGGAGGTGGTTCGGGAACACAGGAAGTGATTCCTGTGGAAGTCAGCTCGACGCTTCTTGCGGTGATTCGCGAGCGCGTTCGCAGCAGTGGCATCCTCGAACCGGAGCGTGAGGTGACCGTCCTCTCACGTGTTGAGGGAACGGTGGATGAGGTCAAGGCTGTGGAAGGTGCCCGCATCAGCGAAGGTGAAAACCTTTGTGCCATCGATCAGCGGGAACTGCGGATCGCAGCCGAGGTGGCCAACATCGAATTAGAACAGGCGAACGCCAACTACGACCGCCTCGAAGCCCTCGCCAAAACCGGAAACTCTTCCGGCGAGGTTCTGGAGAATGCACGCTTTGCCAAGAAGCGTGCGCAAGCCGGCCATGAAACCGCAATGATCAATCTCGGGCATTCGATGCCGAAAGCCCTCTTTGATGGAGTGGTCGTTCGTCGCCGCATCGAGCCGGGCCAGTACGTTCGTGTTGGAGACGAGTTGTTTACCTACGCCGACTTTGAGCCCCTTCGGGTCCGCATGTTCCTGCCCGAGGGAGAAGCCCAGGATTTGGAAAAAGGTCAACGTTGCGTGCTGAGATCTGAAAGTGACGGTCCGATCCTGACCGAAGGAAGCATCGAGCGAATCAGTCCGGTGATCGATCGTCAGAGTCTGACCGTTGAAGTGCTGGCCATATTCCCCGAAGCCGCCGTGACTTTGCGTCCAGGTTCCTTTGTCCATGTCGATGTGATTACCCGCACCCTGGAAAACCGGGTGGTGGTTCCGCGCAAAGCGGTGGCCGCGAGACAGGGCCGGACCATGGTTTATCGATTGCTGGACGATGAAACCGTTCAGGAGGTCGAGGTGGTGACCGGCTTCGAGAACGACTCGATCGTCGTCATCGAAGAGGGACTGGAGATCGGTGACAGGTTGGTCGTTCAGGGAATTGAAAAACTGAAAGACCGCAGCAAAGTCAGCGTCTACCGGAGCATTCCCGTGGAGGTCGACGAGTTGACGGTCGAACCGTTGCAGACTGAACCGAAGAAGACTCCGGAGCCGATGAAGTCACCGGAAGCAAACTCTGCTGAGGGAAAATAGGCACCTTCTGACATGGAAGCATTTCTGAGAAACATCATCCGCAAACCGGTTTCAGTCGCGATGGTCACCCTCGCGGCTGTGACTTTTGGTTTGTTGTCGGTGCAGAGGCTTCCCGTCGAGTTGTTGCCCGATATCAACTACCCGACCCTCACCGTTCAGACTGAACTTCCGGATGCCTCACCCCAGGAGGTGGAGCAATTGGTGACCAACTCCATCGAGGAAGTGGTCGGGGTCAGTCAGGGTCTGTTGCGTTACACCAGTACTTCCCGTGCGGGAGTTTCCGAGGTGGTTCTCGAGTTCAGCTGGGACACCGACATGCAACGGGCCAGTCTCGACGTCCGCGAGAAACTCGACCTGGTGAATCTTCCGGATGATGCCCGTGCACCACTGGTCTTCCGTTTTGATCCCTCCCTCGATCCGATGACCCGCCTGGCACTGACTGGGCCGCGATCGATTCCCGATCTGCGCAAGCTGGCTGAACTCAAGATCAAACGCCGACTGGAAACGGTGACGGGCGTGGCGGCGGCGAGGGTGACCGGAGGGGCGGAGGATGAGGTTCTCGTTGACCTCGACCCACAAAAACTGGAAGTGCTCGGACTCGACGTCACCTCTGTGAGCCGAAGAATCTCCCAAGAGAACGTTAACCGTTCGGGGGGTGAGATTCGCGATCGACAGACCGCATACCGTTTGAGAACCGTCAAGGAGTTCAAATCCCTGGAGGACATCGAAAACGTGGTTGTCCGACAGGGTCAGTCGGGAACTGTCCGGGTCAAGGACATTGGCTCTGTCGCCATCGTTCCACGAGATGATGAAATTCTTGTTCGGGTGGATGGCAAGCCCGCGGTGCAGATCGATCTCTATAAAGAGGGAGATGCCAACGCCGTCAATGTGGCAAAAGCCCTGAGAACCCGACTCACCGATCTGGAAGATGATCGTGAGTTGGAGGGATGCCAGTTGGTGGTGCTCTCCGATCAGGCCCGCTTCATCGAGGAGTCCATCGAAAGCGTCCAGTCGACCGCCTTGATGGGGGCACTGCTGGCAGCGTTGGTCCTGTACGTCTTCCTTCGCAACATGCTCAGCACCCTGACCATCGCCCTTTCAATTCCGGTCTCGGTGGCAGTGACCTTCCTGTTGATGGAACTCACCGGGATCAGCCTGAATGTGCTCTCTCTGGGAGGTCTTGCGCTGGGGATCGGCATGCTCGTCGACAACAGTGTCGTCGTTCTGGAATCGATCCAGCGTCTCCGGGAAGAAGGCGTGGATGATCGGGAGGCGGTCAGCAAGGGAACGGGCCAGGTTCTCGGCGGTATCGTCGCTTCCACCATCACCACTATCGCCGTCTTTTTGCCGCTGATTTTCGTCCAGGGCATCGGCGGAGAGATCTTCCGTGATCAGGCTTTGACGGTGACCTACTCGCTGATTGCCAGCCTGTTTGTGGCAGCGACCGTGATTCCGACAGTGGTCCTCAAGGGCAGTGGTCTCTCGGTGGGACTGTTCGGAAAATTGATCAAGGTGATCGACCGAATTCTTTCACCTTTTGCACAGCTCTTTACCTGGCTTCTCGATGCTGCGCAGAGACTATACGCCAATACATTGGGCGCCTTGCTGAAGATGCCCTGGGGGGCACCGACCCTCGCACTGGCACTTTGCATTGTGGTTTTGCCCAAGGCAGAAGATCTGGGAACCGAGCTGGTTCCTGATCTGTATCAGGGGCAGTTCCACTTCGATGTGGAGTTGGCAGAGGGGACCCCGCTGGAGGAAACCGATCGCAAGGTTGCTGCCATGGAGACCATCGTCAGCGAGCTCAAGGCTGAGGGTTTTCCCATCGAGTTGTTCACTTCGACGGTGGGCGAATCCCCTGTGCTGGGTGAGGTTCAATCGGGAGAACGTCGCGAGCACATCGCCCGTCTCTCTCTCGGTTTGACCGGAGTCGCCTCCCGAGAAGATGAAGCCCGATTGATCAGCAAGCTGGAAGAACGCTTCCGCATGATTCCCGATTGTCCCGTGACACTGGGACGTCCCTCACTGTTCACTTTCCGTGATCCGATTGAGGTCGAGGTTTTCGACGAGGATCTCGATGTGTTGAGGGAGTCCGCTCTGTCGGTCGGTGATCGAATGTCTCTGGTTGCCGGATTGACCGACGTGATCGCCCGAGTCCCGGATCAGGTGCCGGAGATCCATGTGCGAATGGATCCCTATCGTCTCTCCGCCTACAACCTGAGTCTCGGTCAGGTGGCGGACGGATTGCGCTCGCGCGGCATTGGAGAGATCGCCACCCAGTATCGATATGCGGAGAAGCCCATCGATATTCGGGTACGTATCGAGGGAGCTCTGGACAGGACCCTTGAAGAGGCATCCCAGGATGCGGTCTCCAAAACCGAGTCTGAGAATGGGGCGATTCTTCGTGTGGCCTCACTCGGAAGACTGGAAGAAGCTTTGGGCCCGGTGGAAATCCGTCGGGTGGGTGGAGAGAGATCGGTATCAGTGACCGCCAGAACAGACGGCGTCGATCTGGGCACGGCTACGGCCAATGTCAGCGACGCTCTGCAGGGGCGTTTCCTGCCGCCGACTACCACAGCCAAACTCTCCGGGCAAAACCTGGAGATGAGTGAATCGCTGCAGAGCCTGGCGATGGCACTCGCGTTGGCGGTTTTCGTGGTCTACCTGGTTCTGGCGAGCACTTTCGAATCACTCAAGTTGCCTTTCATCGTCATTCTGACAGTACCGTTGGGAATCTGCGGTGCTGTGATGGCGATGTGGATCACCGGAATCCCCCTGGGGGTCCTGTCGATGATCGGCGTGATCCTTCTCTGCGGAATCGTCGTCAACAACGGCATTATTTACGTGAGCCGAATCCAGCAGTTGCAGTCGACAGGTCTGAATCCCACAGAGGCGACACGCCGGGCGGGTAGCGAAAGACTGCGACCAATTCTGATTACCAGTGCGACCACGATTCTCGGTCTTTTGCCACTGGCTCTCGGATTTGGTCCCGGAGCAGAGCTGCGCAAACCGCTTGCGATCACTGTGGTGTGGGGCCTCGCAGTGGCGACGATGCTGACGCTCGTTGTCATCCCCAGCGGATACAGGGCTTTGGTCAGTGATACTGAAGAGGCGGAAGTCGCATGAAGAGTTTTGTACGTCTCTGCCTGTCCAGACCGATCACGACGCTGACCGTTCATGTGCTCCTGTTGCTGGCTGGCATCATGTCGCTTCAGCACCTTCCCCTCAGTGCCCTGCCGGATTTCAGTCAAAACCGTATCAACGTGCGGGTTCCCTATCCCAATGCCTCCCCAACCCAGGTTGAGAATGAAGTCATTCGACCTTTGGAAGAGGCGCTGGCGACCCTGCATGGCCTCGAGGGAATCGAATCAGAATCGAGTGATGGTCGTGGTCGGGTGACCCTGAGGTTTGGTCACGGTACCGATACAGATGCCATCAAGGTCGAGGTTCGTGAACGCCTGGCCCGCGCCATCAATGACCTTCCTGTGGAGGACCTGGAGAGAATTCGCGTCAGTGATGGGGGATGGGGTGGGGGACCCGACACCATCATCGAGGCCCGCATCAGTTCGAAAGGGATCGACCTCTCCGAAAACTACGACCTTCTCGTCAACCGTATCCAGAGGCCTCTGGAGCGAATCGATGGGGTGGGTCAGGTGGAACTGGATGGCATCAAGCCACTCGAGGTTCGCATCCAGTTTCGCAAAGGCGATCTCGAACGTCATGGTCTGACCCTGGGCAGTATTGCAGCAGTGATCAACAGCTCCAATATCGATGCGACCATCGGCAGAATCTGGAAAGAGGGCAAAACCCG